>NZ_JBDJAC010000003.1:0-341276 GCF_039652615.1 Fulvimarina fulva | reverse complement strand
TCGCCGCCAGGTCCGCAAATACCAAGATCAAAAAATCTTCTTCTTCACAACAAACAAACAAAAGCCCCGGCCATAAACCGGGGCTTTTACGCGTCTCAAAACCACAAAAAGAAGTGGCGGGAAAGCCGCAGACCGCGAAGACGACCGCTGCCCAGCCACAGACGTCATCTGCGATCCGCTATCGCGCGCAAAAACGGGTGGTCCCCTTTGCGTGCCGGTGCGATTCTCCTCCAACAAGGAGAATTATGCCATGCTGCGACTGATGACCGATCCACTCGAAACACATGCGACCGCTGCCGGCACCGCCTTGGCGGGGAAGGGGGGCGCAAGCGATCCATCCGCGCCGCACCCGACATCGGATTATGACCTCGTGCGCCGGACGATCGAAGCCGTTTCGCTCACCTATCGTCAACAACCCAGCCTCGCAGAGCTTGCCGAGCAACTCGATGTCGACCAGGCGCTGATTGCTGCGACCTTCCAGCGCTGGTGTGGCCTCTCTCCGAAAGCCTTCCTGCAGGCGGTAACCCTCGACCATGCCAGGCGTCTGCTCGGCGAGGGAATGCCGTTGCTCGATGCAGCCTTCGAGGTAGGGCTCTCGGGCCCCTCGCGCCTCCACGATCTGTTCGTCAAGCATGAGGCCCAGTCACCGGGTGCCTTCAAGGCGAAAGGCGAGGGCCTGCAGCTCCTCTATGGCTATCATCCGACCCCCTTCGGCACATCGATCGTGGTCGCGACCGAGCGCGGGCTTGCAGGCATCGGATTTGCCGACGACACCCCGGACAGTCGCGCAGATGCGCTCGCCGACATGCGTCGGCGCTGGCCGAAAGCAAGCTTCGTTGAAAATTGGGAAGGGACAAGGCCGCTGGCTGAGAGGGTGTTCAGCCCCCATGCCTGGCGCTCCAATCAGCCGCTCCGCCTCGTGCTCATCGGAACGGATTTCGAAGTCAGGGTCTGGGAAGCGCTGACGAGAATCCCGTTCGGTGGGGCGACGACCTATTCGGACATCGCCGGTGAAATCGGCGCACCCAAGGCTGCGAGGGCCGTGGGGGCCGCCGTGGGGCGCAACCCGATTTCCTTTGTCGTACCCTGCCACCGGGTTCTCGGAAAAAGCGGGGCCCTGACCGGTTATCACTGGGGCATCACTCGCAAGCGCGCCATGCTGGGCTGGGAGTCCGGCGTCCTCGCCAGGGAATAGGGCCGCCCGCTGAAACCCGTCAGCGCGGCAAGGGGCCTATCCTCGTCCGCGGTAGGTCGGAACGCCCTGATCCGGCAGGAAGATGCTCTCGGGTGCCGGTCCGGTCTGCCAGAAGACGTCGATCGGAATACCGCCGCGCGGATACCAGTAGCCGCCGATTCGCAGCCAGCGAGGCTCAGTTGCCTCCACGATTCGTTTGGCAACCATCACCGTGCAGCTCTCGTGAAAGGCGCCATGGTTGCGAAAGCTCGTCAGAAAAAGCTTGAGCGATTTCGATTCGACCAGACGTTTTTCGGGAACGTAGTCGATCACGAGATGGGCGAAATCCGGCTGCCCGGTGACCGGACAGAGCGATGTGAATTCCGGGCAGGTGAACCGAACGACGGTCGGCGTTCCATCGCCCGTGTCAAAGGGCACGGTTTCGAGAACGGCTTCCTCCGGCGAGCGGGGCGTATCGGAGTGACGGCCGAGCTGGGACAGGGTGCTGGTGTCGGTCATGTCGGTGGATCGAACCTTCGCGTTTTTTCCAGTCTGTGAACCCGAGCGCTCTTTCTGCGGTGCGCTGCGGCTTTCAAGATGCGATCTCTATAGAACGCGGCTTTCTTCCGCACTCAAATCGAAGGGCGCGCGGCAGGAAAAACACCGATCATGCAGAAATCCTCTCATTGCTTCCTGGATCTTTGAACTTGCGGACGCTCGGCTGCCTCACGATACCCCCAGTGGAGGCCAACGATCATCTTGGCGGCCGGACCGGAGGCTGTCCTCGAGACAGGCCAACCCATCTTGACAAGACGTTCGCCCTTGTCTCGAACGGGAAGAGGACGATGTCGATCTCAAACCCCATGCTGTCTTGCATGGCATAACGCATGACGCGAGGGATCAAGGTGTCTCATTATCACGAACATCGATCGGAGGGCCGATGAAAAAGGTATATGGCAGCGCGAGCGAAGCGCTTGAGGGATTGCTTCATGACGGGATGCTGATCGCTGCTGGCGGTTTCGGCCTCTGCGGCATTCCCGAACTGCTGATTGCCGCCATCCGCGACGCGGGCACCAAGGATCTGACGGTCGCCTCGAACAATGCCGGCGTCGACGGCTTCGGTCTCGGCGTGCTTCTGGAATCCAAGCAGGTGAAGAAGATGATGTCGTCCTATGTGGGCGAGAATGCCGAGTTCATGCGCCAGTATCTGTCGGGCGAGCTTGAACTCGAATTCAACCCGCAAGGGACCCTTGCCGAGCGTATGCGTGCCGGCGGCAGCGGCATTCCGGGCTTCTACACCAAGACCGGCGTCGGCACCCTCGTTGCAGAGGGCAAGGAAGTGAAGAGCTTCGACGGCGAGGACTATATCCTGGAGCGCGGCATCGTCGCCGACCTCTCCATCGTCAAGGCCTGGAAAGCGGACGACACGGGCAATCTCGTCTTCCGCAAGACCGCGCGAAACTTCAATCCGCCGGCGGCCATGTGCGGCAAGGTCTGCGTGGTGGAGGTCGAGGAGATCGTGCCGCGTGGCAGCCTCGACCCCGATCACATTCACCTGCCCGGCATTTACGTGCACCGCCTCATTCAGGGCGAGCATGAGAAGCGGATCGAGAAAGTGACGACGCGCGCGAGGGAGGAAGCCTGATGGGCTGGGATCGCAACCAGATGGCCGCCCGTGCGGCGAAGGAACTCGAAGACGGCATGTACGTGAATCTCGGCATCGGCATTCCGACGCTGGTGGCGAACTATGTCGGCGACAAGGACATCACGCTCCAGTCCGAGAACGGCATGCTGGGCATGGGACCCTTTCCTTACGAGGGCGAGGAAGACCCCGACCTGATCAATGCCGGCAAGCAGACCATCACCGAATTGTCGCGCACGGCCTATTTCGACAGCGCGATGAGTTTCGGCATGATCCGGGGCGGCAAGATCGCGGCGGCGATCCTCGGCGCGATGGAAGTGGCCGAGAACGGCGATCTGGCGAACTGGATGATCCCCGGCAAGCTCGTGAAGGGCATGGGCGGCGCGATGGATCTGGTCGCCGGTGTCGGCAAGGTCATCGTCGTGATGGATCACCAGAACAAGGCCGGTGAATCGAAGGTGCTGAAATCCTGCACCCTGCCGCTGACCGGCACGGGAGTGGTGGACCGGATCATCACGAATCTCGGCGTGCTGGACGTTGTCGAGGGCGGCTTGAAGATCGTCGAACTCGCCGATGGCGTCTCTGAAGACCAGCTGCGCGCCGCCACCGAGGCGACCATCGTCTGAGGGCCATGACGAATTTTGCCGACGGCCCTTTAAAAGCGCGGCTTTCGAAGGTCCGTCGGCACTATCCGAAAAATCTGCAACCGTTCGGCATCACGCTCTATGCGCCCATCGCTGCCGACCGTTGAGACGATCCTGTCTGCCCGCCGCTATCTGTACGCCGCGACATCTCGTTGATGAGGACGCGCATCTGGCGGATCGCTTCGGCGGGCCGGGCATCGACCGTCACCGCGATATGCATGAGGTCGCGATTGACGCTCAGTCTTGTCGGCTCGCTTGATGTGCCGACGAACGCCATGTTCCAGTTTTCGAAAAGCCGCGCCTTGGTCAGCTCCAGCTCGATGACCTTGATTTGCTTGTGCCGACGATCGGCGCTGATGGCCTCGAAGACTGTCTCGATGTGCGATGCAGGCCCTTCGAGGGCTTGAATGAACGTTCCGTTCGCGTAGAGAAGCGCGCCGGTCAGTTCGCGTTTTCGGTTGTTGTCCCGCGACCTCTCGACGATATGCGAGATAGCTCCGCCGGCGCCATCGGCATGGTCGTCCAACTGGGCAATGCTGGTGAAGAGGAGGCGATACATAGTTGTCGATCCTTGCGTAAATCAACCCACGATGGCGAAGGGCACCGCCGCTTTGGCGGCGCAGCATCAGGCGGAACGAGGTTCCTGAGACGGGGCACGATGCCGGCTCGTCGCCTCCTGGCCCGGTCCGTCACGCGGCGGCCTCGCTCGACCGGTCGCTTTGGAACAGGCGCGTGACGTCATCATAGGGAATCGGCTTGCTGATCAGATAGCCCTGAAGATGGTCGCAGCCACCAACCCGCGTGAACGTCTGCTGCTCGTGCGTCTCGATGCCCTCGGCCGTGATCTTCATGCCGAGGCTCTTTCCGAGCTGGGTGATGGCCTGAATGATCGCGAGGCTGTCCGGGTCGCTTGGTATTCGCGAAATGAAAGAGCGGTCGATCTTGATCCGGTCTATCGGGAAGCGGTGCAGATAGCTGAGAGACGAATAGCCCGTGCCGAAGTCATCCAGGGAAATGAAGACGCCGAGAGCCCGGATTTCGTTGAGAACGGCCAGGGCCTGCACATCGTTGCCGATCAGGGAGGTCTCGGTGATTTCGAGTTCCAGCCGATGAGCCGGCAGATGAAACTCCGACAGCGCGCTTTTGACGATGCGGGCAAGGCGGCGGTCGACGAGCTGAATCGGCGAGAGGTTGACGGCCACGGTCAGGTGCGCCGGCCACGTCGCGGCTTCCTGGCAGGCTTTTCTCAAGACCCAGCTTCCGATCTCTCCGATCAGGCCGAGCTCTTCGGCAAGCGGAATGAACACCGCCGGCGAGAGCAATCCCCGTTCAGGGTGCTGCCAGCGAATAAGGGCTTCCGCACCGGTAAAGGCACCTGTCTTCGCGTCGGTCTGCGGCTGGTAATAGACTTCGAACTCTTGGCGGATAACCGCCCTGCGAAGATCCGCCTCAAGGGCGCGACGGGCTTGGATCTCGCTCGACATGGAGGGTTTGTAGAACTGATATGTCGATCGACCGGCCGCCTTTGCGGCGTAAAGAGCGACGTCGGCGTTCTGGGTAAGTTCTTCGGGTGTTGCACCGTCGTTCCCGACCGTTGTGACCCCGACGCTCGCTCCAAGCTCGATCACATGCCCCTGAACGATGATCGGGCGCGACAGGATTTCGACGATGGCGTCGGCACGGTTGCGCAGCTTGGCCTCGTCCGCGCCATCGCCGCAAATAACGACGAATTCATCGCCTCCGAGCCGCGCCAGCAATTCGCCATCGCATAGAAGCTTGCGCAGCCGCCCCGCGAGGCGGGTCAGAACGATATCGCCGACCGAATGGCCAAGCGTATCGTTCACCGGCTTGAAGCGATCGAGATCGATCATCATCAGGGCAAACCGCTCGCCGGTGCCGAGGCGAAACCTGTCGCATCGCTCGCTCAGTGCCTCCTTGAAGAACCGCCGGTTCGCGAGGCCGGTCAGTTCGTCATGGGTGGCGATATAGATCAGCTCCCTCTCAGACTCTTGGCGCGAGCGATCGTCGATCAGATGGCTCGACAGACCCGTGAAAACGATCAAGAGGGCGACGACGGCGATGCTCATCGCCATCGCGCCGAAAGCTTCGGCATCGGCGCCGACAGAAACTCCCAGGATCGGGGAAACCTCGAAAGCGGCCATCCCGGTGAAATGCAGGGATACGATCGCCAGGACGAGGGTTCCGACCGCGGCCGTGGTCCGGTGGCGTTCGAGGGGCGCGCTTTTCAATGTCATGATCCATGTCGTTGCCATCGAAAAGACAAGCGACAGGGCAATGGCCGCACCAAGATAATCCGGATGCCATGTCACGATGCCATCGACGCGATAGGCGAACATGCCGACGAAATGCATGGCGGCAACCGTAAGGCCGAGTGTCGCGCCGCTCAAAGCGCGAGCGATAACGGGATTACGGGAGGCCGACAGCCAAAATCCGAGCGCGGTGCCGAGAATGGCGGTGACAATGGAGATGATCGTCAATTGCGGATCGAAGGTGACCGCCGCCGGTGGTTCGTAGCCCAGCATGGCGATGAAATGGGTGGCCCAAATCGCCGCGCCCGCCGTCACGGCGGTGAGAAAGCACCAGTCCAGATGGCTCCGGCCCGAGGCGATCAGCGATCTCTTCCAAAGCCTGACCGTTGCAACGGATCCGATGAGGCACATAGCGGCGGCCAGAAAAACGAGCCATGGATTATGCTCGGTGAGTAGACAACTGACGACACGCATGCCTGCCTCTTGACGTGAACCGGATTTCGACCGCAGGCAAACCTGTTAACAGTCAAAATCCTAAGAGACTGTCTCACGACGGCCATGATAGCGAAGAAGAGCGCCGATCAGATTGTCAGTTGTTAAACAACGTAAATCGTAACTTCATGCAAGGAATGTTATCGTCGATGATGCGGCGGCTTCCTGTTGTTGAAGCCGGTTTCCTCGTCTGGAGTAACAGGCGATCAGCAAGAAACCACACGTCGCTTTGCTGCTTCGTCTTGTCTCATGATGGTATCCGAAGCCTCAGAGGAAAACCCGTCTGATCGCTTCGCCGATGCCGGATTGCCAGATCGCTTATGTGCCGCAGGCGTGTGGCGGACGAAAAGCCGTCCGGCGGTCTCTGATCGAGAAAGCCAAGTCTATCGCAAGGACGGACCGCCGGTCACTTCTACATCGACCGTCATGCCCGCGAAACTGTCGCTTGAACCTTGGAAACTGCCGGAGACCGGCATGACCTGATCGATGTGGCGGGCCACCGCGACCGGAATGAGATTGAATCCGCCGACCGACCGGTTCGTCGGATCGAAGACGATCCAGCCCGAACCCGGAACATAGACCTCGGTCCAGGCATGGGTGGACCCGCCGCCTTCCGAACCGATGGCGTCACCGAAGGGATTGTAGAGGTAGCCGGAGACGATCCGCGCGCCGAAGCCGAGGCAGCGTACCGCATCGGTAAAGAGCACCGCGAGGTCGCGACATGATCCCCAACCACGTTGGAGCGTCAAGAGCGGGGACTGGGTCCCTTCCTCTTCCCGGGACTGATAGGAAACGGCGTTCGAGACGCCGGTGCTGATATCCTTGAGAAGGCTCAGCGTATCGGTGTTCGGCCGATGGACAAACCCTTCGGCCCAGGCCCGCAGCTTGTCCGCGTCCGGATAGGATGGTGATGACAGCATGCCGAGGTCAGCCCATTCGGCATCTGAATAGCGGAACGGATAGGAGATGGCCGAGGGTTCAATGGCGAAGATCGGCCAGGCCGGCGCACTCAGTTCCAGATCGAGGGTGCTGACGACAACGAGGCGATCCGTCATGCCGGAAAAACTGGCCGTGGCGATCGTATTGCCGAAGACATCCTGGGTAAAATTGATCCGGGCGTCGGGCGAGACCTGCAGCTCGGCTCCGAAGAGATGAAGTTCGTGGCTTTCGCGGGGGCGCAACATCATCCGGTGCGCGTTCAGCCCAACGGCCTGATGGTATCGATAGGCGGTTCGATGCCTGATGGTGAGGTGCAGGGGCGGCGCCGAACCGATCATGAGCGTGTCGCGCTGTTCATCGCAGGTTCTCGATCAGGTCGCTGTCGACGTCGTCGCCGTCCTTGCCCTGAATGATGCTGACATCGCCCGTGGTCTCCAGAACGACGTAGCGGACATCGGCGAGACGTCTTACGCCTGCCGCGCGAAGTTTCGCGCGCACATCGTCCTTCGAGACCCTGCTCCCGCCCATCGCATCCTCGCGGTAGACGCCGTCTTTCATCAGGATCAGCGGCTCGTTTTCCATTGGCGAACTCGCGCCGCCCCTGGAGCGGCGATAAAGGGCGAGGGCCACCTGAAGGCCCATGAGCGTGGCGATCGCGATCAGAGCCTGGATGAAGGAGGGCCAGTGATTGACCGTGCCGGCGCTTGCAAGAAGCGAGCCTGTGGCGAGGGTGATGACGAAGTCGAAGGAGGTCATCTTCGAGAACGAGCGCAGACCCACCAGTCGGACGAGGACGATGATGAAGGCGAGAGAAACGGTGCCTAGAAGGACACCGCGAATGACGGCGTCGAGAGGTTCGGGAAGACCAAACAAGGGCTGCTCCTGCTGTGACTTGAAGGAAGAGTGAGGAGAGAGTTTGCGTTCCGAACCCGATCAGGGGAAATGCCGGTCATTCGGCATTCCTTTGGCGGGACTTCAGTTCCTGCGAGCCTGTCGCGGCGCGGTGGACGGTTTGAAAAGGCGAGGAACGAGCGGCCAACGGTTCGTCGCGCACGGATCGGTGCTGTCGAACGCGCCCCTGCGGTGCCGGTCCTCGCCCTTGACGGTCGTCTTATCAGGCCTGCGCGTGGGCGGTCCTGGCGCTCTCTTCTCGTTCGCTGGCCCGGTCGGCCATTTCCTGCCAGGCTTTCTGGGAGGTCAAGATCTTTTCACGAACATTGGCAAGAGTGGACGATCCCGCCTGTTCGCCGCATTCCTCAGCCCTCAAACGGTAATAGCTGCTATCGATCGGTCGGTTCATCGGGACACTCCTTTGGACGTTCTGGCAGGCGGATGGCATTGGCGAGATCTTCAAGATCCATACGGGCGGAACGCCGCTCGGAACTCGTCTGTGGCGCCCCTGATGGGCGAATTCCGGGTTTGTCATCCGGAGACTTGTTGTCGTTCATGACCAATTCCTTCACAGCCTGTTCCCGGAAAATGCCTAACGAACGGGCCCCGCGACGCTGTCGCCGAAACCCCCATCACTCTCGCTGGAAGCCGTAGGGCGGTGATGGAAAGACCTTTGCCCCTCGCGTGCGGGCCTGAAGCGAAAACGCCCGATCACCGAGGGGCGCTGTCCGTGCGATGAACGATGGCATCGTCCGACGGGCGGCGACAGGGACAGAAGGAAAACCATTTTTTCTTCTGCCTTATTAACTGGTCTTCGATCCGCGTCTTGCAATACCAGAGGATCATAAAAGAAGTTCAATTTCTGGATTCGGTTCATATTCAAGTTTTGTTGGGCGATTCGACGCGGCAAAATCTCGAGGGCTGCCTCCGGTCCATTGGGCTTTCGGTCGTATCCGTTTGTTTCAATTATCCTTTGCGTGGATTGGCGCGCGTAATTTTCTTTGCCGCGCATTTGACAGGCACAGATTTATAGGGCCACAACATAGCGTGCAGCGGTGTCCCGGACGTGACTGGTGTCATGCGCGATGCGTGTAGTCTCGCACCATTCTGTCGAGGGACGCTCATGAAACAACATGCTGCCTCTGCACCGGTCGCTGGCGCGCAAGGCGATGGCTTGTCTGCGGACGCCGAACGCCGTGCCGAAGAGGGCGCGTCGGAGCGCGAGCTTCGCGAGCACAACGAAACCCTCGAAAAGCAGGTCGCGACCCAGTCCGCCGAGAAAGAGCGGATCTGGCAGCTGAGCGGCGACATGCTGGGCGTTGCCGGCGCCGACGGCGTGTGGATCTCCATCAACCCGGCCTGGACACGCATTCTGGGCTGGTGCGAGGACGAAATCATCGGGCGCACTTCGGAATGGATGGAGCATCCGGACGACCGGGCCAAAACCAGGTCCGAGATCGTCCAGCTCGCCGACGGTTTGCAGACCTTCGAATTTGAGAACCGGTTCCGCTCGAAGGACCGAGGCTATCGGACGCTTTCCTGGACCGCTGTCCCGGAAAACGGGCTTCTTTATTGCGCGGCTCGCGATGTCACCGATGAGCGCCGTCAGGCCCAGCTCGCGATGGAAAAGGCCGCAGTACAGGCCCGGAACTGGCGCTACAATCCCGATCTGTTGTCGGTGATCGACATTCCGAGCGGGACGTTCGATCGCGTGAACCCTTCATGGACGGCAACGCTCGGCTGGGAGGCCAGCGAGATAGAGGGGCGTTCCTATAAGGTTTTCGTCCACTCCGACGACCTCGACGCCAGTGCAAGCGGTCTGGAGACGCTCCGCGCAGGCAACCCGTTGCTGCGCTTCGAGAACCGCTACCGAACGAAGTCGGGAGACTGGCGGCGGCTTTCATGGGTCGCATTGCCCGAAGGCGACAAGCTGTATTCGAGCGCGCGCGATATCACCGCCGAGACCGAACAGGCCGCGGCCTTGCTCGATGCGAACGAGCTTCTTGCCGCCAAGGAGCGCTCCGAGCAGCAACAGCGCGAACTCCAGAACGAGATGGCGCACCGCATCAAGAACACGCTTTCCATGGTCAAGGCGATCGTCTCGCAGACGATGCGGCACGCATCCTCGATGGAGGAGGCGGGCGTGACGATCGATCAGCGGATCGGAGCCCTGTCCAATGCCCAGGATCTCCTGCGGCAGACCACCTATGCCAGCGCGACGATCCACGACGTCGTTCAAAGCGCGCTGAAGGTGCATCTGGAGCGAAGCGACCGGGTGACGCTCACCGGTCCTCGGCTCGATCTTCCCTCCCAGGCGGCGCTCGGTCTTTCGCTCGCCCTTCACGAACTGGCCACCAATGCGGTGAAATACGGCGCGTTGGCCAAGGAAGAGGGCCACGTCAACATCTGCTGGGGGCTGGAAGAGGGGGGAGCGTTCTGGTTCGAGTGGCGCGAACAGGGCGGCCCCGACGTGATCGAGCCCGCGCGCAAGGGATTTGGCTCCCGGCTTACCAACCAGATCGTCCCGTCCTATTTCGATGGTAGCGGCAAGACCGAATTCGAGCCCGCAGGCCTTTCCTATCGTCTGAACGGTCGTCTCCCCACAGAAATCCCGGAACGCTCTTCCGAGGAAGCAGGATCAGAACGTGGACATTGAGATGACCGGCAAATGCGTTTTGATCGTAGAGGACGAGGCGCTGATCCGCGCCGATGCCGTCGACATGGTCGAGGACGAGGGATTTACCGTCTGCGACGCGTCGAACGCGGACAAGGCGCTGAAGATCCTCGATGCGCGCGACGACATCGGCATCCTCTTCACCGATATCGACATGCCCGGCGAGCTCGACGGCCTGGATCTTGCCCGCATTGTCCGCAATCGCTGGCCGCACATCGCGATCATCATCGTGTCGGGGCATTCGAGTCTTGCCGATGACGAGGTGCCGAATGGCGGCGTCTTCTTCTCCAAGCCCTATCTGCGCGCGACCATCCTCAATGCTTTGCGCAAGGCGGATCGGAGAATGAAAATCTGAGGCGCTTTCCGTTTGGCTCTGACAGGTTGTGCGATAGAATAAATGCTGTGCCTCCTTGTAATTGGCCGACGCTTGGCGTAAGTAAGGGATGTCGAACGACGGCCGGATCTATTGGCCTTTCGCCGCTGAAGCGGCGTCTAGTTGAAATCTTTCCCGATATATCGATCTACAACGGTATACGACGAGCGTATGCCGGACTGACTTTGTTTATGAAAAGGGTATCCCATGACGACGGGAACCGTGAAATTCTTCGATGCCCAAAAGGGTTTCGGCTTCATCTCTCCGGATAGCGGCGGCCAGGACGCCTTTGTTCACATCAGCGCCGTCGAGCGTTCGGGCCTTTCGGGCCTTTCTGAAGGTGACAAGGTGAACTACGAGCTCGCCGCCGACCGCAAGAGCGGAAAAATGGCTGCCGAAAACATTTCGATGGCCTGACACGAAGCACGATTGCGCTTCGGTCGCACGCGACAGGCTCAGAGCAACTCAGGTCGACCACGGATGTACTGGCGGCTTGAGAAGCTTCAAAGCCTCACACTGCGACTTTTGAAGCATGCTCGCTTCTCGCCCCGCACCCTGAAAAGGTTGCGGGGTTTTTTTGTTCAAACCACCGTCATCGCGCATCTCCATCGTGCCGCAGCACCGTCGTCGCGCCGTAGACGGTAAATGCGCTTGGACTTTCCGCGACTGTCCCGAGTTCGGTGCCGCCATCGCTGCGATCGCCGCAATCGATTTCTGGCCGTTCCTCTGCCGTCCTTTTCGTTAGAGCGTTTTCCGATCACGCTGCATCGTACCCGGCGGCTTTGAAGTAGTTTGCGCACTCATCAGGCTCGAAGCGCAGCAGGAGCGATCCGACCGTGCGCCATAGTCCGTCGACGGTCCGTTCGGCGCAGGCTCGAAGCAGCGCCTTCAGTTTAGAGAAGGCCATCTCGATCGGGTTGAAGTCGGGACTGTAGGGCGGAAGAAAGCGAAGGTAGGCACCGGCCTTCTCGATCGCTTCGCGCACGCCTTCAGCCTTGTGAGCCGGAAGGTTGTCCATGACGACGATGTCGCCAGGCGTGAGCGTCGGCACCAGGACCTGTTCGACATAGGCTCGGAAGGCAACGCCGTTCATGGCACCGTCCAGAACCATTGGTGCCGTCATGCCGGTCAGCCGTAGGGCACCGGTGAACGTGGTCGTCTTCCAATGCCCGTGTGGTACTCCTGAGCGGCATCGTTCGCCTTTCGGTGAGCGGCCGTAACGCCGAGCCATCTTCGTGTTCAAACCCGTTTCGTCGATGAAGACGAGCCGCTCGGGATCAAGGTCGAGTTGGCTGTCGAACCAAGTCTCTCGCCGTTTCAGGATGTCCGGGCGATCCTGTTCGCTCGCATGCGCGGTCTTTTTTTCCACGTGATGCCGCGCCGATCGAAGAACCGCCACAACGTGCCAACGCCGACCTTCAGTCCGCGCTCGTCGGCCAGGCGCTGCTGCATCTCGTGAAGCGTGATATCGTCAGCCTCGTCGATCAGAGTGAGGAGAAAGTCGGCTTCCGCCTCGACCCGGCCCGACCGACGGTCGCCGCCCATCGGCAGCGGATCGGATCGGCCCGAACGGTCCTGCGATCGCCAGCGTACCGCCGTCGCAATCGCGATCCCGAACCGCTCGGCCGCAGAATGCGTCGTTGCGCCCTGTCGCATCGCCGCCAAAACCCGATGTCGAAGATCGATCGATAATGCCCGTGCCATCGCTGCCTCCCTTTCGGTCAACAGCTTGAATCACGAACTGCGATCAGACTCTACCCAGTCGGAAAACGCTCTAGAGCACCGGGCGTGAAGTCTGAATCGAGGGGTTCTGTTTTGGCGTAGATTTTGATCTCCTGGTGGTGGAGGTGCGCCATGGGAAAATCAGTTTCATCAGATTTGCGGCTTCGGATCGTTCGGGGCATTGGGGCAGGCAGTTCGCGTCGGGCGATGGCGGCGCGGTTTGAAGTAGCGCCGTCGACGGCGGTTCGAGTTCAGGCCCGTTATGCGGCAACGGGATCGGTGGCGCCGGCCAAGCAAGGTCGCCCGAAGGCATCTGGGAAACTTGCTCCTCATCATGACGCCATCATCGACAAAGTGAAGGCCAAGCCGGATATTATCATGCCGGACCATGCCGGACCTTGCCGCCTGGCTCGAGGCGCAGCAAGGGGTGACGGTCGATCCGTCGAACCTGTCCAAGCTGCTCTGCCGGTCGGGGTTCACCTATAAAAAAACGCTGCTGGCATCGGAGCAAGGACGCTGCGATGTGAAAGCGGCCCGGCGTGAATGGCGTGATCGCCGCCAGCCCTTCATGCGCCGGCAGCCGGGGCGGCTGGTGTTCATCGGCGAAACCAGCGTGAAGAACAACATGACGCCGCTGCGCGGCCGCAGCGTTCAGGGCGAAAGGCTGCGGGCCGACGCCCCCTTCGGCAGGTGGCAAACGCAGACTTTCATCGCGGGGCGGCGCTGTCATGACCTGATTGCGCCGAGGGTCATCAACGGGGCGATGGACGGCCCGGCTTTCGATGTCTACGTGCGCACCCAACTGGCGCCCTGCCTGTCGCCAGGCGACGTCGTGATCATGGACAATCTGAATGTCCACAAAAGCCCTCGGGCTGCCGAGGCTCTTGCCAAGCGCGACGCCTGGCGCCTCTTGCGACCGAAATACTCGCCGGACCTGAACCCGATCGAAATGGCTTTCTCAAAGCTCAAAACCCTTCTGCGAAAGGCAAAGGCAAGAACTTCGGGCGACCTCTGGCAAGCGCTCGGTGAACCGCCCCGGCTTTCCCGGAGACCTCACTTTCTGAGAGAATGGGGTCATCATGACGACGAAACCGACATCGAAGAGATATTCGCCGGAGGTCCGGGAACGGGCTGTCCGCATGGTTCGGGAGCATCAGGGCGACTACGCTTCGCAGTGGGAGGCGATCGCCTCGATTGCGGCGAAGATCGGCTGCTCGGGCGAGACGCTGCGCAAGTGGGTGCGTCAGGCCGAGCGTGATCGAGGCGTGCGGGCCGGGCAGACGAATGCTGGAATTATCTCAAGGCCGAAGGCTATGTTGCTGATTAGTCGCCCGACGCTCTAGTGCTATCTATTCGGCGAACGACAGTGCGGTGGCCTTCGGGTTCGGCAATTTCGTCAACGCCGTCGCGCTGGCCAACCTGTCCTTTGCCGGCTTCGCCGTGATCGCGAATGCCGGAGGGAGCGTCAAACACAGTGCGGTCATCGCGAAGGCGATCTTCATCTCGAACCTGCTGGTCGGCGCCGTTTACGTCGGGCTCGATATCGCCGTCTTCGGCAGCATCGACCTGTCCACCATCGAAAGTGCCAAGGATCACGCCCTGGCCGCCGCCGCCCGGCCCGATCTCGGGGCCGCGGGCTTCTTGATCATCGGCCTCACCGCGATGGTTTCGACCATGACCAACATCAACGCCAACATCTTTTCCGGGTCGAACACGATCGGCTTCATGGCGCGGCACAACGAGGTGAGCCCGGTTCTGGCGAAGCCCCTGTTCCTGCGCGAGGGCAACATCGCGATGGTGGCCACGGTCGGCATCGTCATCGTGATGATCCTGACCCTGGATCTTTCCCAGATCGGCGATGTCGCCAGCGCGACCTTCCTGATGGTGCATACCTTCGTTCCGCTGGGTGCTGCCATAAAGCATAGGGCCCCAGGGGCTGCCACCTGATGCTTTTATGGGTTGGAACGCTCACCAATGGTGGTTTGCTTGTTTTCTTCCTGCGGCATCTCACCGGCAAGCATGACCTGGACATCTATGTCTTTGCTGGGGTCGTGCTGTTCGCCCTGCTGTTTACGGGGATCAGCAGGAAGATTCTCGGCGAGGTCAGGATCAAGCCAATTCACGGGCGAAACGACGGGGCCGGCGGTTCCGCACCCCGAAACCTTTGAGTGCGTGCGGCTTCAGGGCTTGATTTTAGTGCTCTTGCGGCGCAACAAATTTGTATCGGACTCGTCTGATGCGGCAAGAATAAGGCGGCCTGATCGCTGCTTTTGCAACCTTAAGGCGATGAGGCGAAAGGAAGACCGTGTCGAAGAGGGTGGCGAACATCATCGTCGATGTCCGGCGAAGGGCAGGGGCATCAACCCAGGCGACTATGGAGAGGTTTGTCGGACAGGAATGGATCCATCGGTCAATTCATAGGGCCGGCGCTATCAGACGATTTCGATGCGTGGATTTTTGAAGCACACATAC
Source organism: Fulvimarina fulva (assembly GCF_039652615.1). Lineage (NCBI taxonomy): Bacteria > Pseudomonadati > Pseudomonadota > Alphaproteobacteria > Hyphomicrobiales > Aurantimonadaceae > Fulvimarina > Fulvimarina fulva. The sequence goes on along the minus strand of NZ_JBDJAC010000003.1, from coordinate 325,983 downwards.
GCCCTGCCGCGGGCTTTTTTCGCGAGGGGCAGCGGCAGTCCGGACCTGAAAGAAGGCTTCCGGATCTTGGCAACTCTCAGAACAAATCTGGCGGGGATAAACTCTATGGTGTGGGCCAAGATAGGCGCCGGCTTCTTGCTTGCATGGATGACTTCGGATGCCTTCGCGGCCACGGACGCTCTCCAGCAGAGCTTTATCCAGCCGATGGGGCCTGTTGCCGAGGAGCAATTCACACATCTCATTCGGGTGACGTTGATTACGATGATCGTGATCCTGCCCGTGCTCATCGGCGTACCCCTTATCCTATGGCGCTATCGGTATTCGAAGCCGCGCGGCGAATACGCACCCAACTGGGAATTTTCCGCGAAGCTCGAATACGCCCTTTGGGGGGTGCCGGCAGTGATCGTGATCGTGCTGTCGAGCTGGCTCTGGTACGCTACCGCAAAGCTCGACCCTTACGATCCGCTGGGACCGGCCCCATTGCAGGTCCAGGCGATCGGCCTCGATTGGAAATGGTTGTTCATCTATCCCGAGGAAGGAATCGCGACCGTCGGGGAGCTCGTCGTTCCTGTCGGGCGTCCGGTCGAGCTGACGCTGACGACCGACACCGTCATGCAGAGCCTGCTGATCGCTCCGCTGACCGGGCAGATCTACGCCATGCCGGGAATGACCACCAAGCTGAACTTTTCCGCCACGAAGGCTGGCAATGCGGAAGGCGAGAACACGCAATTCAACGGCGACAGTTTCGGCCGGCAAAAATTCACGGTCCGCGCAGTCGAGCCCGCTGACTATACGTCGTGGGAAACGCGCGCCGAAAGCGGACTGACACTTGACGAAAACACCTATGCCATCCTGCGCCGGCGAACGGTGCTGGCGGAGGCTCGCGGCGACCTCGGTCTCGAGGAAACAGCTGTGCCGATTGCCATGACGCTGGCGCAGAAGGACATCTTCCAACAGATCCTCGCAAAATACCACCGGCCCGGAAACGCGCCCGCGAGCGATCGCTGGGGTGGTATCGGACTGCCCGAGGGCAGCAAGAAGGAGGCCGGGGAATGAACACTGAAACCAGCTGGATCTTCGGCAATCTCAACTGGAATGTGACGCCCTATACCGATCTTTTCCAACACGTGAGCTCGAGTACCCTCATCGGAGCCGGGGCGGCCAGCATACTGGTTCTCGGCGCCATCGCCGCAGTGGCGGTCCTCACCTGGATGCGCTGGTGGGTGCCTTTGTATCGCGACTGGCTCACCTCGCCGGACGCCAAGAAGATCGGCATCATGTATATCGCGCTCGCGCTCGTCATGCTGGCACGCGGCATCATCGAAGGGTTCGTGATGCGCGCCCATCAGGCGACCGCGCTCGGCACGCTGGCGCAGCCGGAAAGCGGCCTCGTCGCACCCGATCATTTCGCCCAGCTGTTCAGCACGCATGGCACGATCATGATCTTCTTCGTCGCCATGCCGCTCCTGATCGGCCTCATCAACTTCGTCCTGCCGCAACAGCTCGGCGCCCGCGACATGGCCTTTCCTGTGCTCAATCAGGTGAGCCTCGGCTTGACGGCGGCAGGGGCCGCGCTGGTCATGATCTCGCTCGCGGTCGGCCAGTTCGGCACAGGCGGCTGGACCATGTATCCGCCCTATACCGGCAAGGTCTACAGCCCTGGCGAAGGGGTGGATTACTGGCTCTGGGCGATCCTGATATCAGGCATGGGGTCGACGCTGACGGGCATGAATTTCGCCGTCACCATCTTCAAGGAACGCGCGCCTGGCATGCATCTCATGCGTATGCCGCTGTTCTGCTGGACCTCGCTGTGCGTCGCCATCATGCTGATCTACGCCATGCCCGCGCTCACCGTATCGAGCGGAATGCTGGCGCTGGACCGCTACGCCGATTTCCATTTCTTCACGAATGACGCCGGCGGCAACATGATGAACTATGCCAACATCTTCTGGATGTTCGGCCATCCGGAAGTCTACATCCTGATCCTGCCGGCCTTCGGCGTGTTTTCGGAGATCAGCTCCACCTATTCGGGCAAGCGCCTCTATGGGTATACCTCACTGGTGATCGCCAGCATGAGCATTGCGGTGATCAGCTTCACCGTTTGGCTGCATCACTTCTTCACCATGGGGCAAAGCGCGAGCGTCAACATCGCCTTTGGTATCGCGACCATGATCATCGGCATCCCGACGGGTGTGAAGATCTACGACTGGATGGCGACCATGTGGCGGGGCCGCGTGCGGATCACCGCACCGATCGTCTACCTGGTCGGCTTCTTCCTGCTATTCGTGATCGGGGGACTGACGGGTATCATCCTCGCCAATCCGACGATCGACTATCAGGTCCACAATACGACGTTCCTCGTCGCCCATTTCCACAATGTGATCATCCCGGGCGTACTCTACGGAATGCTGGCGGGCATCCATTACTGGTTCCCCAAGGCGTTCGGCTTCCGTCTCGACGAGACATGGGGACGGCGAACCGCCTACCTGTTCGTGGCCGGTTTCGTCTTCACTTTCACGCCGCTTTACGTGATGGGCCTGATGGGTCTGCCGCGACGCTCGCCCACCTTCCAGGACCCGGCTTTCATGCCCTGGATGTATATCGCGGCCTTCGGCGCCGTGCTGATGCTGTGCGCTTTGACGAGCATCTTCTGGACGTTCTGGACCAGCTACCGCAATCGCGAGGCTCTGGCCGTGCCCGGCGGCGATCCTTGGAACGGCCACAGTCTGGAATGGTCGAGCCCCGCGCCCGTTCCGGAATGGAATTTCCCGCGGATTCCGCAGGTGCGGGCGCGCGACGACTGGGCGGAATCCAAGCGCACGGGCGATGCCTGGAAGGCACCTGAGAAATACGTCGATATCGAAATGCCGGCCAACACGTCGCATGGGCTGCTGATCGCGATTGCGGCCTTTGCCCTCGGCTTTGCCATGGTGTGGCATATCTGGTGGCTTGCGATTCTCAGCTTCCTCGCCATTCCCTGCATCGTTGCGGTGCGCGGAATGCGCGTCGTCAAGCCGAAGATCATTCCGGCTGCGGAGGTGGAGGCCGAGGATCGCCGATTCCGCCAACAAGTCGCAAGCCTCGCCCCCGCAAAGCGGGCCGACGAAGAAACCGAGCGCAATCGCGGCGTTCCCGAACTTGCGGAGTTTGCAGGATGACCAAGGGCGGTCTTTATCCCGGCCTCAACCTGGGCAAGAAGCATGGCGAGGCCGATGCTCAGGCGGAGACCACCGTGTTCGGTTTCTGGGTCTTCCTGATGAGCGACCTCATCGTCTTCGGGATCCTCTTTGCGTCTTATGCCTCCTACCTCAATCCGATCGGAATGTCGGGCGGGCCGGGCCCGAACCAGCTGTTCGACATCACCAGCGTTTCGCTGCAGACGGCCTTCCTGCTCGTCGGCGGTATTTCCTATGCTGGCGTGTCATTGGCGCTCAAATACCAGAAGGGTTCCGGCCATATCATCGCCTGGCTGCTGGTGTGTATCCTCTTCGGCGCGGGCTTCCTGTACTTCGAGGTCACGGACTTCATGACCCAGGCGAGCCTGGGCGGCACGCCGCAGGTCAGCGGTTGGCTCAGTTGCTACTGGTCGCTGGTGGGCTTGCACGGAATTCACGTCTTTTCCGGCATTCTCTGGATGTTCCTGATGATCGGGCAGATCCTGACGCGTGGCCTCGACGACATCGTCAAGGTCCGGCTGTCGATGCTGGGTGTGTTCTGGCATTTCCTCGACCTCATCTGGGTCGGAATCTTTTCCTTCGTCTTTCTGGTGCCACTCGCATGACCAAGCCAAATACCGGAGAACTCCACCACGAGAGCGAGGCTGACGACATCAGGACCTACGCCACGGGTTTCGTCGTCAGCCTTCTTTTGACCATAGGGGCGTTCGCCGCCTTCCTGGCAGACCTTCCGACAACCCTGACGATCGTGTTGATCTGTGTCGCGGCCGTGCTGCAGATCATCGCGCATCTGCGGAATTTTCTGCACCTCGGCATCTCAGCTGGCCAATCGCGTGAGGATCTCCTGCTGGTGTTGTTCTCGGTGAGCCTGCTGGCGATCATGGCGGGCGGCACCTGGTACATCATGACCGATCTCAGCGGACGGATGCATCAAACGATGGGCAGCGGCGCGCCGATGCATGACATGTCCACGCACTGATACCGCCGGACGAATGAATTCACCCGTTGGTTCAATCCACGCCCGGCAAACGGCTCAAACGCCGCTCGGGCTGCCGACGACCCATGAAACCGATGGTTTCAAAGGTCCGCCGGTATGATACGGCCTCCGGCTGACACGGCCGGGCTCTCGTATCAAGACGCGCGCGTGGCGGATTGGGTGTTCGATCCGGCAGGTCTCCAGCGCGAGCGTTACTGACGCGGTCATGGCAGGGCGTGACGCGCAAAAGAAGGGGGGCAGGCAGCTTTGCAAACCGGTGCGACCTATGCCCTGAAAAGGGGGCTTGCAGCATCGAAGCGAGATTTTTATCCCGCACCATGAGGTAGTCGGCGCGAAGGAGCACTTCACAACCCCCGGAAATTCTCCAGCCGGGCGGACCAAAAACGGGGAGCACTTCAGCCCGACAATGCACGAAGATTCACACCGGACCACCCGGTAGGGGCAGGCCAGCCATGTTTGCTGAAGCTAAGTAAGGCTGAATTTTTCGGGCCAGAATATCGGTCACCTGCACGATCGAGCCTGTCGGACCTGTCTGTCGACGAGATCTGAAATGGATCATGCGGCCGGCCCGAAAGACATTGCCCCCACCGAGGCAGGAACCGGGTTTCAGATTGTGGAAATGGCGTTAAGATCGATCATCCGGCAATGGGGGTCAGGATGCTCGAAAGATTGAAATCCATGGGGCCCGGCCTTCTGGTGGCGGCTGCCTTCATTGGCCCCGGTACGGTCACGACCGCCAGCGTCGCGGGCGCCGAGACCGGCTTCGCTCTCCTTTGGGCGCTGGTCTTTGCGATCGTCGCGACGATCGTGCTTCAGGAAATGAGCGCCCGGCTCGGCATTGTCAGCCGCAAGGGTCTCGGCGAAGCCCTGCGCGGGGCCTTCGAAAACAGGTTCGCGAAACTCGCCATCGTCGGCCTCGTCATTCTCGCGATCGGGTTCGGCACGGCAGCCTTCCAGACAGGCAATGTGACCGGCGCGGCCCTCGGAATGGAATCTGTCACGGGACTTTCGAACCGCATCTGGGCACTTCTCGTAGGCGCCGCTGCCTTCGGGCTGCTCGCATCCGGTATCTACAAGCTGATCGAGCGGGTTCTGGTCGTTCTCGTCGTCGTCATGAGCATCGTCTTTCTCGTCACCGCGATCATGGTCGGACCGGATCTCGGCGCGATGGCCGCCGGGCTCGTTCCCTCGATCCCGTCCGGGTCCGCTCTCACGACGATCGGCCTCATCGGAACGACCGTCGTCACCTACAACTTCTTTCTGCACGCCTCGTCCGTTCAGGACCGTTGGGGCAAGAGCATCGAGACCGGCAAGGCCCTCGGCGAATCCCGGTTCGACACGGTCGCGTCGATCGTTCTCGGGGGTTTCATCACCCTTGCCATTCTGGTGACGGCGGCCGCCGCGTTCCATGGATCGGGGACCTCGATCGAAAGCGCGGGTCAGATGGCCGAACAGCTGGAGCCGCTGCTCGGCTCCTATGCCAAATGGCTCTTCGCACTCGGCCTTTTCGCCGCCGGCATGACGAGTTCGGTTACGGCTCCACTGGCTGCGGCCTATGCCGTATCCGGCGTGCTCGGCTGGTCTTCGTCGCTCAAGGATATGCGGTTTCGTGCCGTCTGGACCGTCGTGATTCTCGTCGGGACCGCCTTTGCCTTCTTCGGCACCAGTCCTGTCCGGGCGATCCTTGTGGCCCAGGCCGCCAATGGCCTGCTCCTTCCGCTCGTCGCCCTGTTCCTGCTCCTCGTCATGAACCGCAAGGCGCTTCTCGGCAGATACGTCAACGGGCCGGTCGGCAACGGGTTCGCGGTGCTCGTCCTCCTGTTATCCACCTTTCTCGGCGCCTACACGCTACTCAACGTCTTCGGCGTTATCGGCTGACATCCGGGATGGCACGGCTCAATTCAGACGAAATTCGGTCCTTTCTCGCAACCGTTCGCCTTGGCGGGCTGAACAAGGCAGCCGTTTCCCTGAACATCTCGCAGCCCGCTGTCACCGCGCGGATCAAGAAGCTCGAACTTTCGCTTGGCAAGCTGCTTTTCGAGCGAACGCAGAGCGGGATGCGCCTCACCAGCGACGGCGAAATATTCTACGTCTACGCGGAACGCTTCGAGCACCTTTCGGAACTCGTCGAGGAACATGTGATCGCCGACTGTACGCTCGAGGGCTTTCTGCGGATCGGGGCATCGGAGACCGTCACCCAGTGCTGGCTGCCCGACTTCGTCTCCCGTCTTCATCAGCGGTTTCCCAAACTCAGGATCGAAATCGATGTCGATATCTCGGTCAATCTGCGCGCGGCGCTTTTGAATTACGAGATCGATCTGGCTTTTCTTCTCGGCCCGATTTCCGAGCATCGGGTCGACAATATAGAGCTGCCGCCGTTCGAGCTCGGCTGGTATCGCTCGGTGCAGGACGAGCGCCCCGGCGCGAGCGAGGCGTCGTGGCTGAAGCGTCCGGTCATCACCTATGGGCGTCAGACCCAGCCCTATCGGGTGCTGAAGGAACGGCTTCTCGAACATGTCGGTCCGGACATCTCGATGTTTCCCTCGTCCTCGCTCTCGGCCTGTTTCCGTTTGGTGGAGGCCGGCATAGGGGTTGCTGCGCTCCCCGAGACGCTCGCGAGGCCATATTTGGAAAAGGGAACGATCTGCACCTTCAATCCGGGATGGAAGGCGCCGGCCTTATGTTTCACCGCGTCCTATATCGGCGATCCGAAACGCCATCTCGTCGAGCAGGCTGCGCGACTGTCGCGGGAAGCAGCTATCGCTTACGTTGATATCAAAAATCCTGATACCAAAGGAGAAAAATAATCGATTTGTACTTATAAGCGCCATGCGTTCAAATCGCCTCTTGAGGAGGCAGGTTCATGGCAACGACATACGAGACCCTGAAAACCAGAAGCGCCGTCGAGGTTCGCCAGGTTGTTCGGGCCGGCGAATACAGGTCCCACACCGCCGGGCTGGGCATCGGGACGCTCCAGGCCAATGTGGCGATCATGCCGGAGCGGGCCGCGCTCGACTTCATGCGCTTCTGCCAGCGAAATCCGAAGCCCTGTCCGCTGGTCGGCGTTACCGATACGGGCGATCCGATGATGAAGACGCTCGGGATGAGCGTCGACATCCGCACGGATGTGCCAGCCTATTATGTCTATCGGAACGGAAAACTCGCCGAAAGCCTGACGGATATCTCCGACCTTTGGCAGGATGATTTCGTCGCCTTTGCCCTTGGCTGCTCCTTCACCTTCGAGAACGCGCTGACGCGGGCGGGCATTCCCATGTGGCACATCGAGAACGACCGGACCGTGCCGATGTTTCGCTCCGCGATCGACACCGTTCCCGCCGGCCCGTTCGGTGGAAAGATGGTGGTCTCCATGCGTGCCATCGCAGAAGACCGCGTCAAAGACGTGATGCGCATCTGCGCCCGCTTTCCCTACGCTCATGGCGCACCGGTTCATGTGGGCGATCCGGCCGCCATCGGGATCGACGATCTTTCGAAACCGGTCTGGGGCGATTCCGCTCCTTTGCCGGAAGGCCATGTGCCGGCCTTCTGGGCTTGCGGTGTCACGCCACAGGTCGCGCTTGAACAGGCCGGGCTGCCGGTCTGCATCACCCACAAGCCGGGCCATATGCTGATTACCGACGTGCCGGAAGACGCCGAGCACCCGATCCTTTCCGCCGCCTGACATCAACCTCAACGGAGATACAACCATGACGAAAACGACCCTCGCACTCGCCGCAGCGACCGCAATGACCGTTCTGCCGGCCCATGCCGAAAGCCTCAACGTCGTTGGAAGCTGGTCGAGCCTTCCGCTTCATAAGCAGTACGAGAAGACCTTCTGGGAAGAAACGCTGCCGGCCGCCACGAACGGCGAGCTTCAGGTTGCGCTCACGACCCATGACCAGATGGGGGTCGACACGGCGGATGTCTTCCGGTTGCTTGGACAGGGCGTCTTCGACGTCGGCATGACCGTCTCCGACTATGCCGTCGCCGATGCTCCGGAACTCGAAGGTCTCGACGTTCCCCTCGTCGCGGTCGATGCCAGCGATGCCCGCGCGATGGTGGATGCGGCGCGGCCGATGGTGGAGGACATCTTCGAGGAGCGTTTCAACAGCCATGTTCTGGCGATCGCTCCTTATCCGCCGCAGGTCGTCTTCTGCAATCACGACATTTCCGGTCTTTCCGATCTGAAGGGTCTCAAGGTCCGTGCCTCGGGCCGCATGACCGCCAAGTTCCTCGAGGCGCTGGGCGCCGAGGGCATCAATGTCGCTTTCTCGGAGGTTCCGGGCGCGCTGCAGAAGGGCGTCGTCGACTGCGCGGTGACCGGCGCGGGCTCGGGATACAGCGCGGGCTGGTGGGAAGTCTCCACCCATCTGATGCCGCTGCCGCTCGGCGGCTGGGACCCGGTCGTGACCGCGATCAACATGGACAAGTGGAATTCGCTCTCGCCCGAGCTCCAGAAGACGATCAGTTCCGAGATCAAGACGAATTTCGAGGACCCGGCCTGGGCTTCGGCCCAGAACGCGCTCGAAAACGACATCGCCTGTCTGACCGGCGAGGGTGAATGCGCCTCCGGCGACAAGCGCAACATGACGCTGGTCGCCGCCAGCGACGAGGACTTCGCGGAGGCCCGCAAGATTCTCGAGGCCGACGTGCTGCCGGAATGGGCCGAACGCGCCGGCCCGGAATGGTCGAAGCGCTGGAACGACACCGTCGGCCAGACGGTCGGCGTCGCCATTCCGCTGAACTGATCCGGCTCTGCCGGCGGCACTTTCAATGGGCAAGCCTTTTCAGGCGCCGCCGGCGTGGCCCGCTCTCTCCCTTGAAAATCCGCGCAGACGAGGTCGCGATCATGATCGAAACGGGACTGTTGTTTTTGAGGCGACTGAATCTTTGGGTCGCCATCCTGATTGGCGTGATGCTTCTTGCCTGCGCGGCCTTCGTGCTTGCCGACATCGTCCTCAGGCAGTTCGGCCATTCCTTCGGCGGGACCGATGAGATCAGCGGCTATGTGATGGCGATCGCGACGTCCTGGGGCATGGCCTTCACCATGCTCGAACTTGGCCATGTGCGGATCGACATCCTGAGAATACGGCTGGCCTCCAGGGGCCGCGTCATGATGGACCTTCTTTCGCAGGCGGTTCTGGCCGCGACGGTGACGGTGATCGCCGTCCAGTGCTGGCCGGTCGTTGCGAATTCGATCGCTAACGGCTCGGCCGCCAACACCCAGCTCGAAACGCCGCTCGCCCTCGTGCAGCTCCCCTGGTTCGCCGGTTGGGCGTGGTTCGCGGCGATGGCCTGGCTGACGCTCGTCGGCAGCGCGATTCTCGTTTTCCAGGGTAAGTTCGATCGCGCAGAAGCTGCGATTGGTTCCTCCTCCGAGCAGGAGATGATGTCGTGATCCTTTATGTTTCCACCGCTCTCTTGGGGCTTCTCGCCCTGTCCATCCCCGTCGGTATCGTTCTCTTCCTGCTGGGCTTCGGCGTCGATCAGTTCTTCTCGCCCTTTCCGCTTCTGCGCGGTCTCGGCAATCTCGTCTGGTCGTCCTCCAACAGCGCGACGCTGATCGCTATCCCCTTCTTCGTTCTCCTCGGAGAAATCCTTGTGCGCTCGGGTGTCGCGACACGCACTTATGCTGCGCTCGACCGCTGGATTTCATGGCTTCCGGGCGGTCTGATCCACGCCAATATCGCAACGGCGACGATGTTCTCGGCGACATCGGGATCGTCCGTCGCGACCTCGGCAACGGTTGCGACCGTCGCGATGCCCCAGGCCGAGAAGCTCGGCTACGATCCGAAGCTGTTCTCCGGCGCGATCGCGGCCGGCGGAACGCTCGGCATCATGATCCCGCCCTCGATTAACCTCATCGTCTACGGCTTCCTCACCCAGTCCTCGATCCCGCAGCTGTTTCTCGCAGGTCTCGTTCCCGGCATCCTCCTCGCGCTCGCCTTCGTCGCGGTCACGGCGCTTTTGTGCACGATAAAGCCATCCCTCGGCGGCGAGCGACGTTTCTTCCCGCTCGCCCAGATGCTGGAGGCGCTGAAGGATCTCGTCCCGATCATCCTGCTCTTCACCATCATCATCGGGACGATCTATCAGGGCTGGGCGACGCCGACGGAAGCTGCGGCCGTAGGGGTCGCCGGCGCCCTCGTCATCGCGCTCGCCTTTGGTGGCGTCTCCTTCGGGATGATGCGCGAGAGCCTGAGGGGCACCCTCAAGATCACCTCGATGATCATGCTGGTCGTGATTGGCGCCTCGTTTCTCAACTTCACACTCGCATCGGCGGGTCTCGGCCAGGCGCTGCGCGGCTTTCTGGAAGGGCTCGGCCTGACGCCGCTTTCGACGATCCTCGTCGTCGTCCTCATCTACATCGTGCTCGGCTTCTTCATCGAGACGCTGTCCCTGATGGTGGTGACGATCCCGATCATCGTGCCGCTGGTCGAAGCCCAGGGCTACGACACGATCTGGTTCGGCATCCTGATGATCGTTCTCGTCGAGATGGCGCTCATCACCCCGCCGGTGGGGCTCAACCTCTATGTCGTGCAAGGGGCGCGAAAATCGGGCTCCATGAGCGACGTGATGATCGGGGCCATTCCCTATGTGCTCGTGATGCTGCTGATGGCGGCTGCGCTGATCGCATTCCCGCAGATCGCCCTGTTCCTGCCAGGCGCACTCTGAACCCTCCGACCGGCGCTGCCAGCGCGCCGACGAAACTTGAACAACGCGCCCGCCTTCGGGGGGCGTGAAGACGAAAGGTATAGTTCCATGTGGCAGTTCTGGGTCGATCGCGGCGGCACGTTCACCGATATCGTCGGAAAATCGCCCGAGGGCGAGCTCGTCTCGCACAAGCTCCTCAGCGAAAATCCCGAACGCTACAAGGACGCCGCCGTCCAGGGGATCCGCGAGATGCTCGGCCTCGATGACGGTGATCCGATGCCGCGCGGACGCATCTCGGCCGTGAAGATGGGCACCACCGTTGCGACGAACGCGCTTCTGGAGCGCAAGGGCGAGCGCACGCTTCTCCTCATCACGGAAGGCTTCGGCGACCTCCTGCGCATCGGCTACCAGAACAGGCCGAAACTCTTCGATCTCGATATCGTGCTGCCGAGCCTTCTCTATGACGAGGTGATCGAGGTGCCCGAGCGCATCTCCGCCGAGGGCGAGACCGTCCGTCCGCTCGACGAGGACACGGTACGCGCGGCTTTGCAGAGAGCGTTCGACGAGGGTTTCCGCGCCGCCGCCATCGCCCTGATGCACGGCTATCGCTATCAGGCCCATGAAAAACGGATCGGCGAGATCGCCCGGGAAATCGGCTTCGATCAGATCTCGCTCAGTCATGAGGCGAGCCCGCTGATCAAGCTTGTCTCGCGTGGCGATACAACTGTCGTCGACGCCTACCTTTCCCCCATTCTCGGCCGCTATGTCGATCAGGTCAGCGATGCGCTCGCCGCCGACGAGGGCGGGGTCGACGCGCTGATGTTCATGCAATCGAATGGCGGCCTTACCGCAGCAAACCTCTTTCAGGGCAAGGATGCGATCCTCTCGGGGCCGGCGGGCGGCGTCGTCGGCATGGTCCGCAGCGCCGAGGCCGCCGGGCATGACAAGCTCATCGGCTTCGACATGGGCGGCACCTCGACCGATGTCTGCCACTATGCCGGAAGCTTCGAGCGCTCCTTCGAGACCGAGGTCGCGGGCGTTCGCATGCGTGCGCCGATGATGTCGATCCATACGGTCGCGGCCGGCGGCGGATCGCTGCTGACCTACGCGCAAGGGCGGCTTCAGGTCGGCCCGGAAAGCGCCGGGGCCAATCCCGGTCCCGCCTCCTACCGCCGCGGCGGCGAACTGGCGGTCACCGACTGCAACGTCCTTCTCGGCAAGATCCAGCCCGATCACTTTCCCCATGTCTTCGGCCCGAACGGAGACGAACCGCTGGACGCCGACGCAGCCCGCGAGAAATTCGCGGCCCTCGCGACAAAGGTGAACGCCGAATCCGGTCAGAACCGCTCGGCGGAAGAGCTTGCCGAGGGCTTCCTGCGGATCGCCGTCGAGAACATGGCCAACGCGATCAAGAAGATCTCGGTCCAGCGCGGTTATGACGTGACCAATTACACGATGAACTGCTTCGGCGGGGCGGGCGGTCAGCACGCCTGTCAGGTCGCGGACGTTCTCGGCATGAAGCGCATCTTCATCCACCCGTTCGCAGGCGTTCTTTCCGCCTTCGGAATGGGCCTTGCCGATGTGCGCGCGATCCGCGAGCATCAGTTCGGCGGATCGATCGATGAGGTGGACGCAGCCGGGAAGGCGCTCGCCGAACTCGATGGCGCGGTGACGAAGGAAGTGACCGATCAGGGGATCGGCGAAGAGAGCATCACGCTCATTCGAACCGCGCATATTCGCACCGGCGGTGCCCATCAGACCCTTGCCGTTCCGTTCGGCCCGACAGGCGAGATGCGCGAGGCCTATGAAAAGGCTCACAAGCAGAGATTCGGCTTCGTGCCCGACACGGAGATCCTCATCATCGATCTCCTGACATCCGAGGCAATCGGAGAGACCGGCGAGGATGTGGAACTGCCCGCGACCGCGACGAGCAAGGCCGAGGCCGGCACGGCCCGCATGTTCTCAGGCGGTAAATGGCGCGACGTGCCGCTGATCGATCGCACTGAGATGGCAAAGGGCCAGGAGGTCGACGGACCGGCCATCCTGATCGAGCCGACCGGAACCAATGTCGTCGAGGACGGCTGGCGGGCCGAATGCATCGACGGGGGCAACCTGATTCTCACCCGCGTCAAGGAGATCTCGCGGGAAAAGGCGATCGGAACCGATGTCGATCCGGTCATGCTCGAAGTCTTCAACAACCTCTTCATGTCGATCGCCGAGCAGATGGGCGCGACCCTCGCCAACACGGCCTATTCGGTCAATATCAAGGAACGCTACGACTTCTCCTGCGCCCTGTTCGATCCGAAGGGCAATCTTGTCGCGAACGCGCCCCATGTGCCCGTCCATCTCGGCTCCATGAGCGAGAGCGTGCGCACGGTCATCCGCCAGAACGAGGGGAATATTCACCCCGGCGACGTCTTCATGATGAACAACCCCTTCAACGGGGGCACCCATCTGCCCGATGTAACCGTGATCACGCCGGTGTTCGATGAAGCCGGAGACGAGATCATCTTCTACACGGCCTCTCGCGGACACCACGCCGATATCGGCGGCAAGACGCCGGGCTCCGCTCCGCCCGACAGCGAAACGATCGAGGAGGAAGGCGTCGTCATCGACAACTTCCTTCTGGTCGAGAAGGGGGCGTTCCGGGCCAAGGAAACCCGCGAGATTCTCGCCTCCGGGCGTTATCCCTGCCGCAACATCGACCAGAACATGGCCGACCTCTCCGCCCAGATCGCGGCCAATGCGACTGGAACGGAAGAGCTTCTCAAGATCGTCTCCCAGTTCGGCCTCGACGTGGTTCACGCCTACATGGCCCATGTGCAGGACAATGCCGAGGAGAGCGTGCGCCGGGTGCTTGGCGTCTTGAAGGACGCCTCCTTCACCTATCCCATGGACAGCGGCGCCGAGATCAAGGTTGCGATCACGGTGGACCGCGAGGCGCGCGAGGCGGTCATCGACTTTGCCGGGACCTCCGATCAGGACCGCTACAACTACAACGCCCCGCTCTCGATCTGCCATGCGGTCGTTCTCTATGTCTTCCGCACGCTCGTCGGTTCCGACATTCCGATGAACGAGGGCTGTCTGAAGCCGTTGGAGATCAAGGTTCCCAAGGGCAGCTTCATCAACCCGGCCTATCCGGCGGCGGTGATCTCGGGCAACACCGAGGTCAGTCAGTCGATCGCCGACGCCCTTTACGGTGCGCTCGGGGTCGTTGCGGGGTCACAAGGCACGATGAACAACTTCGTCTATGGCAACGAAACCCATCAGAACTACGAGACGATCTGCGGGGGAACTGGAGCCGGCGAGGATTTCGATGGCGCAAGCGCCGTTCACAGCCATATGACGAACACGCGCATGACCGATCCGGAGGTTCTCGAAAGCCGCTTCCCGGTACGGGTCGAGGAATTTTCGATCCGCCGTGGTTCGGGCGGCGCGGGCCGTCATCACGGCGGCGACGGCATCGTGCGGCGGCTGAAATTCCTCGAGCCGATGACTGCGACGGTCCTGTCCTCACACCGTGAGACCCGGCCCGCCGGGCTTGAAGGCGGCGAGCCGGGCGCACCCGGCCGCAATGCCGTCGAACGCGCCGACGGCAAGGTCGAGGCGCTGTCCGGCAACGATCAGGTGGAGATGGCTGTGGGCGACGTCTTCGTCATGGAAACCCCCGGCGGCGGCGGCTTCGGCAAGCCGGAATGATACCGTATCCGGCTGGCACTGAGCCGAACGGAGATAGAAGGCGCTTCAAGCCTCCGCGAGAAGCGCTTCGACCATGTCGGCGATTTGAAGAACCCGCCAGTCGCAGCCAGCGGGGCCGACGATCATCAGCCCCGTCGGCAGGCCGTCGCCCGAATGCATCGGGACAGTGGCCGCGCATCCGTCGACGAAGTTGACCGTCGAGGGATTGCGCAGGACGAGGGCGTTCAGACGATCGAAATCGTCCTCCACCTCTTCGATCAGCGGCGCGACGATCGGCACGGTGGGCATGAGGATCGCATCGTAACCGCTGGCGAGTTCCTTAAAGGCCGCAACCGCTCTTTTGCGCGTTTCGTACGCGTCGCTGATCTCGATCTCTGAGAATGTCTCGGCGGCGCGAATCCGCTTCAGGACACGCGGATCGCCGGACGTTTCCAGTGCGTTCAGATGATCGCGATGGACCCCATGGGCCTCCGCCGCGACGATGATCCGGTTGACCGCGCCCGTCGCGGAAAGCGCGTCGAGCGTCACGTCGGTGATGTCGTGCCCGGCCTCTTCGAGACGTTCGAGCGCGCCGTCGAAATCCCGCGTCACGGCCTCGTCCATGTCGTCGGTGACGAGCGTGCGCATAACGGCGAAGCGCAGGGGGCGTTCTTCCGTTGAGCCTTCCTGCGGAAGCGCATCGCCGGAAAGAACCGCGTGGATGGCGGCGCAAGTGGCGATTTCGGGGGCGATCGCGCCGAAGCTGTCATAGCTTTTCGAAAGCGGGAAGCCGCCCTCCAGCGAAACCGATGACTGCGTGGGCTTGAACCCTGCAAGCGCGTTGAAGGCTGCCGGAATGCGGAGCGAACCGCCCGTATCCGAGCCGAGCGCTGCATCGGCCAGACCATAGGCGACGGCGATCGCGCCGCCCGAAGTCGAGCCGCCCGGAATGCGCTCGGGATCATGGCTGTTGCCCGGCGTTCCGAAATGCGGATTGAGCCCGATCCCGGAATAGGCAAATTCGGTCATCGAGGTGCGCCCGAACGGCACCGCGCCTGCCGCAAGAAGCCGTCTCACCGCCTCGGCATCGCTTGTCGCGGGCGATGCGCCTTCGAGCTGCCGCGAACCGGCCGTCGTGACCTCGCCTTCTTCGTCGAAGAGATCCTTGATCGTGACGAGGGCCCCGGCCAACAGCCCCTCCTTGAGGGTCGAATCCCGGTCCACGGTCTCGGCTCGGGCAACGATCTTCGCCGCATTGAAGCGGGTGAAGATCGTGCCGGCGGTCGCCTCGCCGAGTTCGTGGACACGTCTCACAGCATCGGCGGCCCGGTCCACTGCGCGAAAGCGAAGACGACCGGAGGCCTGGCTCATGAAGGAGGGAACGCGCATAATCTCGGCCTCAGGCAATGATGGGAAGATATTCGGTCTCGTAGCGATACTCGATCGTCCGGTCGAGCACCGGATCGTGCATCTCCATGCGGAAGAAGCGGGCCGGCCTGACGCCGCCCGACAGGACACCTAGCGTGCCGCACATCATGGCGGTGCCGGCCTCAAGCCGTCCGTTTCCGGCAGAAAGCGGGCAGGTTTCGATCAGCTCGGCAAGGGGCCTGATCTTTGCCACCGTGCCATCCTGATAGGTAACCCAGTCGGCGGACGTGTCGTCGCGGATGAAGGACCGCAGCTCGATCTCGTCGAGATGATCCTTCACCTCCGCGAAGGGCCAGACATCCACCGCGACGGGCTTCGGGCAGGCCTGCTTGGACATGACGACCGATTGGGCTTCCAGTTCCCGGTCCGTATGGTCCGAGCCAAGCCCGAGATAGAGCGCTTCGCCGTCGTCGATGAGAGCGGGTTCGACCTCGCCCGATCCGGTTCCTCCGACCGTTTGTATCGTCGCCGCATTCGTCAACAGCAGGGCGCTGACCCGGTAGAAAAGCGGCACCGTCGAGGGCGGCGGGACGCCGATCTCCTTCAGCTCGGCGATATGATGATCCACCGACGCCCGATCGCGCCCGGTCCATCCGGCGATGATTGCGTTCCTGATCGGCACCGCTTTTGGCTCGGAACCTGGAAGACGGATTTTCAGAACAGCATCCATGGCATAACCCTTTGGTGGAACTCGTGGTTTATGAAATCCGGCACCGCGAAGCGATCAGACGGGTTTCGTAGGACAATCGTCTCTGGCCTTATCGATCACACCGGCGCAAACGGCAATGGCGGCTGTCTCTCGCGCGTCGCAAGGTGATGGCGTTCGCGGTCGGCGGCTAGAGGCAGTGCCATGCCGCCAAGCGGGGCAATGTAAAGCCGGCGCCCGTTCGCGCTGATCTTCGCACCGATCCGGCTCCGTACCGATGCCGCCCGTTTTTTCCTTCATCGAAGTTGCCATGGATCCCATGACCGGGCCGCTCGAGACGCGCGGACCGCTGCAGCAGCAGATCCAGGCCGGCATCGAACGGCTTGAGGAAGCGCTTCAGGCGACCGCGTGAAGCCGGATAGGACGAACGAATGGCCGCAATGGAGGGCAGACCGATAATGAAGGCCGGTCTGCCCCTTTCTCAATCTCAGGCCGTTGCCTCGCTCATGCGCTCAGCGCAGCGGGCGGACCATGACTGGATCGCTTCATTGTCCGGCATCAGGTCCGGAAACCAGACGAAGGGTGAACTGCACAACATGTCGGCGGCGCTGAAGCGATCTCCGAGAAGCCACGGGCCTTTCGCGAGGGCTTCCGACAGATTGGCGACCACCCTGTCGAAGTCTCGCAACGAAGAGGTCACGGCGGGATGGCTCAATCCCGCCCACTTCAAAATGATCACAGGCTCCATCACACCCTGATAATAGAACAACCATGACAGGTAAGCGCCGCGACCAGCTTCTCCTGGAAGAGGCCCCAGCTTCGCCTTGGGAAAGGCATCCGTCAGATAAAGCATGATCGCGCCACGTTCCCGCACGGCTTCGTCGCCGTCCACCAGATAGGGCACCTTCTTTTCGGGATGGGGATTGTCGGGGTCCGGTGCGCCGGAACCGTCCTGACGGGGGATCGTGACCTCGCGGATTTCGACATCCGCTTTCAACATCCGGACCAGCGTCATGACGGTGTCCGAGCGCGATTGCGGAGAATGATAAAGGGTTGCCATGGGGGGAGTCTCGCTTCTGGTTTCGACGAGACCGGCTTAGACTGGCCCTCCTGACAGAGTGAGGCAGTAGGAAATGGCCCGGCAGGATCGACTGATGCGCTTGATGGATGCGCTGCGCCGTCTTCCGGCACCGGTGACGGCGGCGCGTCTTGCCGCCGAGACCGAAATCTCCTGCCGGCAACTCTATCGCGATATAGCCACCCTTCGCGCTGGAGGCGCACTGATCGATGGCGCGGCGGGCTATGGTTATACGCTGACCGAAGATCCGGTGCTCCCGCCGCAGAGCTTTTCACGGATCGAGATCGAAGCTCTGATGCTGGGGATCGGCAGTCTCGACCAGCTTGGCGATGCTGCTTTGTCCCGCGCGGGACGCGACGCAATTGCCCGGATTATCGCGACGCTCCCGGAGGGGCAGAGCCGTCAGTCCATGCATACGATCCTGCGGTCCTGGCGGCCGGTGGACGCCCGGCCGCAGGTGAGCATAGACATCGATCTGGTGCGGCAAGCGTGCTGGGACGAGACGAGCCTATGGATCTCCTATTGCGACTTGCAGGAGCGCGTCACCGAAAGAGAGATCTGGCCGCTTGGCCTCTCATACAGCCCGGCGGCACTGATGCTGCTTGGTTTCTGCCAGCTTCGTCAGGACTACCGGCTCTTCCACGTCAGCCGCATTGCGGAGCTGCGCCCCGGTGGAACCAGCTTCCGGCCGCGGAGGGCGAACCTGTTGCGCGACTATGTCGCTCGCTGGGGCACCGGTGCAGGGGATTGCAACTGATACCGTATCCGGCTGATGAAGCCGGGGTCGGTTCTCAAGATACAGACGTCCGGTGCTTCAATCGACCAGTTCACGCCTGAAGAGTTCGTAGAGCGCCGATTTTCCCTCAAACCCCACCCCGGGCAGGTCGGGCAGGCCGACGCAGCTGTCCTCCACCGCGATATCGTCGGCAAAGCCGCCAAAGGGCTGGAAGACGTCCGGATAGGATTCGTTGCCGCCGAGATGCAGGCCGGCGGCGATGTTGAGGGACATCTGGTGTCCGCCATGGGGCACCACCTGGCGCGAGGACCAGCCGTTTTCGGCCAGCATGTCGAGCGTGCGCATATATTCGACGAGGCCATAGGAAAGCGCACAGTCGAATTGCAGGATATCGCGCGCCGGGTTCATGCCGCCATGGCGTATGAGATTGCGGGCATCCTGCATGGAAAAGAGGTTTTCGCCGGTCGCCATGCGGCCGGAATAGTGCTTTGAGAGCTCGGCCTGCAGCGCGTAGTCCAGCGGGTCGCCGGCCTCTTCATACCAGTAGAGATCATAGGGTTCGAGCGCCTTGGCATAGGCGATCGCGGTATCGAGATCGAAACGGCCATTGGCGTCGACACACAGGTTCTGGCCCTCGCCGAGGACCTCGAGCGCCGCCTCCACCCGCTTCACGTCGTGGGCGAGCGAGGCGAGGCCAATCTTCATCTTGCAGACCCGGTAGCCGCGATCGCGATAGGACTTCATCTCGTCCTTCAGCCCCTCGATCTCCTTGCCCGGATGATAATAGCCGCCGGCGGCATAGACCCAGACGCTGTCATCGGCGACGCCGTCCCGGTAGCGGTCGGCCAGGAGGCGATAGAGCGGCTTGTTCTCGATCTTTGCGACGGCGTCCCAGACCGCCATGTCGATCGTGCCGATAGCGACCGAGCGCTCACCATGCCCGCCGGGTTTTTCATTCGTCATCATCCTCGACCAGATGGCGAAGGGATCGAGATTGCTGTTCGCCTCGTCGACGAGACTGTTCGGGTCCGCCTCCATCAGCCGGGGGATGAAGCGCTCGCGCATGAGCGAGCCTTGGCCATAACGGCCATTGGAGTTGAAGCCGAAGCCGATCACCGGTTTGCCGTCCCGCATCTGATCGGTGACGACGGCGACGACCGAACAGGTCATTCTGGAGAAATCGATGAAGGCGTTGGCGATCGGGCTGGCGATCGAGACGGTCTTCTCGCGAATTTCGGTAATGCGCATGGTGGTTTTCCGTCAGCTGGCGAGAGCCTGTGCGATCGCCTCGCCGCATTCGGCCGTGGTCGCCTTGCCGCCCATATCCTTCGTGCGTGATGCCGGATCGGCAATCACGGTCTCAATCGCCTCGATCACGGCGGCGGCCGCTTCCGGGCGGCCGAGATGGTCGAGCATCATGGCCGCCGACCAGATCTGGCCGATCGGATTGGCAATCCCCTGTCCGGCGATATCGGGCGCCGAGCCATGCACCGGCTCGAACATGGAGGGATAATCGCCTTCCGGATTGATGTTCGCCGAGGGCGCGATGCCGATGGAGCCGGCGACGGCGGGGCCGAGATCGGAGAGAATATCGCCGAAGAGATTGGAGCCGACCACCACGTCGAACCAGTCGGGATGCTGGACGAAATGGGCGCAGAGAATATCGATATGATACTGGCTGGTCTCGATGTCGGGATAGTCGGCCTTCACCGCCTTGAAGCGCTCGTCCCAGAAAGGCATCGTATGGACGATGCCGTTGGATTTCGTCGCCGAGGTCACATGGCCGCGCTTCCGGGTCTTGGCGAGTTCGAAGGCGTAGCGCATCACGCGGTCGACACCGCGCCGCGTGAAGATCGCCTCTTGAATGGCGATCTCGTCCTCCATGCCGCGATAGAGACGCCCGCCGGCTTCGGAATATTCGCCTTCGACATTTTCACGCACGACGTAGAAATCGATGTCATCGGCCCCGCGCCCCGCAAGCGGGCTCGTGGTGCCGCGAAGAAGCCGGCAGGGCCTCAGATTGACATATTGGTGGTAGGTGCGGCGGATCGGAATCAACAGGCCCCAGAGCGAGACGTGGTCCGGCACGTCCGGCCAGCCCACGGCACCCAGAAACACCGCATCATGCTGTTTGAAGCCCTCGAGCCCGTCCTCGGGCATCATCCGGCCGGTCTTTTTGTAGACGTCGCAGCTCCAGTCCACCTCGTCGAACTGGAAGGCAATGTCGAATTTGCGGCCCGCAGCCTCCAGCACGCGCATGCCCTCCGGCACGACTTCGCGGCCGATCCCGTCTCCGGGAATGGTGGCGATCTTGAGGGCGTTGGTCTTGGACATGCGATGGTCTTTCAGCTCTAGCGTGGATGGACGGCGTTTCGTCTTCGGTGAACGCGCGACGGGCGCGCGAGGATCAGAAGAACATGCCGCGCGGCATCGGGATGAGGAGAACCTTCGACATCACCAGTGTGAAGCCGCCGAGGATGACGAAGCCGAGCACGATCAGAAGCGCGCCCTCCTTGAGGCCCATGCGCTCATGGACCGAGACAATCATGATCGCGAAATAGGCAAGGCAGCTGGAAACGAAGAAGCCGAGTACCGGCACAAGCGCGATCCAGGCGATCATGGCGATGACGAAGAGCAGGCGGCGCATGTTCGAGCCGCCATCGACGCCGACGTCTTCCTGCGACCCGCTCGCGGCCTCGGCGTGATGGCGCATGCCGAGAACGAGATTTCGCACGACGAGGACGAGGCCGAGAATGGCCATCGCCGCCGAGACGGTGATCGGAAAGACCGAGCCCATCGCTGTCATGGATTGCGAGTCGTAGGCGAGAAAGACGCCGACGAAGACGAAGCCTGCGGCAACGGCGGTGCCGAGTGGATCATGGACCGACTTAAGGCTGGCCATCGCGGCTCTCCACGGTTTGATCGACGGACGATTTTTTCGCCCGCCGCGCGCCGATCGCCCCGGCGATCAGCGGATAGAACAGGGTGATGAGGGAGAAGGCGGCGATCGCCAGCGAAATCGGCCGGCCGAAGAACTGGCCGAGAACGTTCCCTTGCGCATTGCCGATGAGATAGGCCTGAACGAAGCCCTGTTCGGCGATCTGGCCCAGAACGAGCCCGAGGACGATGGGGGAGGGTGCAAAGCCCGCCCGGTTGAGACCCCAGCCGATGATTCCGAGACCCAGCATGACGGCTGAATCGTGCAGATTGTTGTGAATCGCGAAGGAGCCGATGACGGTGAGGAAGGCGATGGTCGGAACGAGCGCGGCCTTCGGGATCGCGACGATACTCTTATAGGCGTAGCGGCCGACGACGAGGCCGATGGGCAGCATCAGAAGCGTGCCGATCAGGAGGCCGAAGATGAAGGTGTAGACGATCGATCCTTGCGAGGTGAAGAGCTGCGGGCCGATCTTGATGCCCTGGACGAGAAGCGCGCCGAGGATGACGGCATCCGGCGGCGTGCCGGGAATGCCGAGAACGAGGGTCGGGATGAAGCCGCCGCCCACCGTGGCATTGTTGGCCGCTTCCGTCGCGATGATGCCGCCGGGTTCGCCCTTGCCGTAATTCTCCGGGTTTTTCGAGGAGCGCCGGGCTTCCGAATAGGAGACGAGGCTGGCCACCGAGCCTCCGGCGCCCGGCAGGATGCCGACCACGGTGCCGATGACCGCGCTGCGGATGGCATTGACCTTATTGCGCATCAGGATCGCGAAGGACTCGCCGAGCCTGAAGCCCGACGAATCGCTTGCGACCTTCAGATGCGGGTCCTTGGTCGCGACGAGATCGATCAGGACGGGAATGCAATAAAGACCGATCAGCCCCGCCACGATGTCGATGCCGCCGATCAGCGTCTGGCTGCCAAAGGTGAAGCGCACATCGGCGCCGATGACGGCGACGCCGATCATCGACAGGAGAAGCCCGAAACAGGCGCCCATCAGGCCCTTGATGAGATTGCCGACGGAGAGCGCCGAGATCAGCGTCAGGCCGAAGACCGCGAGCCAGAAATATTCAGGCGGCCCGAAGGCGAGCGCCACGGTGGCGAGCGGCGGCGCAAGAAACATCAGCATGAGCGCTCCGACGAGACCGCCGATGACGGAGGCGAGCGTTGCGATCGACACCGCCAGCGCGCCATCGCCCCGCTTGGCCATGGGAAATCCGTCGAAGGTCGTCGCGATGGCGGACGGCGTTCCCGGCGCATTGACGAGGATCGCCGAATAGGATCCCCCATAGATCGCCCCGGTATAGATCGCGCCAAGGACGATCAGCCCCGAGGCCGGGTTCATGGTGAAGGTGAAAGGCACCAGCACGGCCACCGCCATCGTCGCCGACAGGCCGGGTAAGGCGCCAATCACGATCCCCGCCAGCACCCCGGCGAAAGCGAGACCGAGATTGGCGAAGCTCAAGGCTTCGAGAAAATAGAAAAGCTTGTCCATGGGAATGTCCTGCCGCGGCGTGCGCAGGCAAAAAGAGCGGCCCGGTTCAAACCGTCAGCCTCCGATCGCCCGCAAGGCAAAGCGCGCGGCCAAGGCCGCGCGCCGGAAGCGATCAGTTCGAGGAGGTCTCGATGCCCATGATCTTTGCGACTGAATCGTACTGCGCCTGGCGCTCTTTCATGAAGGCCGGCACGTCCGAATAGGGAACGGAGATCACCACGAAGCCGGCATCCTCCATCTTCTTCACGAATTCCGGATTGGCGTTCACCTCGCCCAGAAGATCGGAGAGTTTGGTGCGGATGTCTTCTGGCGTTCCGCTCGGAACTGCGACGCCGCGATAGGCCCCGCCCACCATGTCATAGCCGAGCTCCTTGAAGGTCGGCGTGTCGGGCAGAGCGGGCAGCCGCTCTTCGGCCGCAACGGCAAGGACGCGCACCTGATCGCCCTGGTTGAGCGCTGCGGTGGAATAGCTGAATGCCGCCTGGACCTGACCGCCGAGAAGCGCCGTCACGGAGGGGCTCGTTCCCGAGAACGGAATATAGGTGGTCTGGATGCCGGCCAGCTCGTTGAGTTTCGTCGCGGCAACATGGTTCGCCGAATTGGTGGCCGAACCGGCGACGGTGACGGCGCCCGGGGTCTCCTTGGCGGCGTTCACGAAATCTTCCAGCGTCTTGTAGTCGCTGCCGGCCGGAACGAGCAGGGCATCGGGCGTATACTGGAAGAAATAGACATTGGTGATGTCGTCGGTCTTGTAGCCCACATCCTGCGCCATCGGCTGCAGGATGATGTGCGGCAGGTTCGAGCCCATCATGGTATAGCCGTCGGCTTCCATGCCGTTGAGCTGCGACCAGGCCTGGGCGCCGCCCGCGCCGGAAATATACTGAACGACGACGTTCTGACCGGACGCCTCTTCGAGATAGGGCTGCTGGAAGCGCGCCGCGACGTCCGACTCGCCGCCGGCATTGAAGGGGATGATGTAGTTGAGCGGTTTGGACGGATAGTCCTGAGCGCTTGCGATGCCTGCCGACAGGGCAAAGGCCAAGGCGGCGGTCGATAGAAGCGTGGTTATGCGCATGAATGGTTCCTCCCATGAATCTCGTCCGCCGTTTCCTTTGAGACGGCGCGTCCTCCACGCGCAGTCCTGACGGATCTCATGATCAAGGAGGCACGAAATAAGCCCGCCTGTCAATGATGCACGCGCTGTTGCATGCAACAAGGCGTGCAAACTTGCTTGTCCGCAGATCGCTTCACGGCTAGGGTCGACGGCAGGACGGAAGGATCTTCGCTCGTGTCGGACACAGCATTATCATTTGAAGACCGCAGGACTGCGCCGCGTTCGAGCCTCGTCGACGCCGCCTATCATGCGATCAAGACATCGATTCGCGACGGGCTGTTCCCGCCGGGCTTTCAGGGCTCGGAGCTCGAGATCGCAGAACGGCTCGGCATGAGCCGGACGCCGGTCCATCAGGCGATCATCCAGCTTCAGGCGGAAGGAATGGTAGACCTGCGCACCAAGCGCGGCGTCGTCATCTGTGCTCTGTCGCCGGACGATATGCGCGAGGTCTACGATGTCATCGTCGCGGTCGAGGGCATGGCCGCCTTTCTCATCGCATCCCTGCCAGAGGAGCGCCGCGAACCGATCTGCTTGAGGCTTGCAGCGCTGACCGCCGCGGGCGAGGCGGCGCTCGAGGATGACGATCTTGAAGTCTGGGCTGCGAAGGACGGCGAGTTTCACGCAGCCTTGATCGAGGAGGCCGGCAATGGCCGGCTGAAGCGCATCGCGACCGTCAATCTGGACCAGTCCCATCGTGCGCGACGGTTGACGCTGAATCTGCGCCCCAAGCCAACGCCTTCGATCGGCGAGCATCGCGCCATCATCGCGGCGCTTTCTGCGGGCCGGCCGGAAGACGCGCGCCGTGCGGCCCAGGCGCACAAGGAAAACGCCCGCGACCTGATCATGGCGATCCTGAAACGCTACGACATGAGGTATCTGTAAGGCATGGAGGGCGTTTTCGCCGACATCGACAGATCGGGCGTGGCTTGGCTAAGGTTCGACGCAAGGCCTCATAGGTTATCGCGGCCCGAGCGGGGCGCACCATAGGGAGGAATTTCGAGATGGCAGAGACCGTCAATCAAGGCTGGGCCGCGATGAAGGGGGCCGACCGCAGCGGCCAGCGCATTCTCGTGACCGTGCGCGGCGGCGAACAGGGACCGCCGGAAGTCGATACGGTTCGCTGGGCGATGCCGCGCGGCGCCCACGAGAAATGCTGGATCGCGACCGATAGCGGGCCCGAGGCGCCGGTCACCTATGAAGACGACGATCTCGTCGCCTGGATGCCGCTTCCGACGCCTACAGCCGACCGCAATCTGGCGGGCGGACACCCTATCGAACCCGCACTGGAAAGCGACTTTCTCGAACAGGGCGGTTCCGGGATCTGATGCATCCCATACATGAGGTTGCTGCTCTCCGGCGGGGAGGCGAAGCTTCCCGCTGTTGATTCTCGAAGAAATGGAAAGCAGCGACGGGAGACGATGTTGGATTGGACGTCCGCCGCAAGGCGACGGAGATTTGCGTTGTCGGCAGGGATCGGCGGATCGTGTGGCATTGCCGCAGCGACATGCATTTCGAGATGATCGCGGACGGGTTGCTTCGCCCCGTTCGGGATCAGGATTTCCCAGCGCGCCGGAGCCGAGCGCTTCGACGAACAGGCGCGCGCGGCCTGGGAGGAGGGCATTCTCTATGCGAACGTCTCGGCTTTGCCGCTCTATTCGACTAGCGCGCGTCGGTTCATCAAGGGCTTGGTCATCCGGGAAAGCGTCGGTTCGGTTCCGTCTCGCAACTGGAACCGGCCGCCGATCCCTCGATGATTGCGCAGCTTCGCCATTCGTTGGGACGCGACCCTCAGAATCGCCACCCGCTATGACAAGCGTCCCGGCAATTGCCTCGTCGGCATCAAGCTTGCGGCAACAATCTGCCTGGGGGTGCCACCGCAATCAGTGGGGCTCCTATAGAAGATCTTTCGGCCCGATCGGGAAGTGACGGATGCGGCGGCCGGTCGCGTGCCAGACCGCGTTGGCGATCGCGCCCGCCGAGCCGACGATGCCGATCTCGCCGACCCCCTTGACGCCGAGCGGATTGACCAGCCGGTCCTCCTCCGGGATCATGATCACCTGCATGGCCGGGACGTCCGCATGAACGGGGACGTGATAGCCGGCGAAATCGGCGTTCATGATCCGGCCGCTTCGCGCGTCCGTTACCGCCTTTTCATGGAGGGCAAAGGAAAGCCCCCAGATCATCCCGCCATAGAGCTGGCTTTCGACGAGGCGCGGATTGATCACCCGGCCGGCGGCGAAGGCACCGACCATGCGGCTGACCCGTATCTGGCCGAGGTCGGGATCGACTTTCACCTCGGCGAACACCGCACCGTGGGAGTGGCGCGCGTAGTCGTCGGTCGCGCCATGGGGTTCGGAGCTGATTTGGCCCATCGCCTCGATCGAGGTCTTGCCGGCCTGCTTCAGGATCTCGCCATAGGATTGGCTGCGTTGCGGTTCGTCCGACACGTAAAGCCGGCCATCCTTTGCCGAAAGCCCGGTATTGTCGGCACCGAAAAGCGGCGAGCTCTCGTTCGCGGCGGCGAGTGCCGCGAGTTCGCCGAGGACCGCCATACCGGCCTTGTCGATCGCCGAGCCGGCGGTCGCCGTGTGGGTCGAGCCTCCGGCAAGGCCTCCGTTCGGCAGGCTCGAATCCCCCGAGACGAACTCGACCTGGGAAAGATCGAGCGCCAGCGCGTCGGCTCCGACCTGAGCGAGAGCGGTCCAGGCTCCCTGTCCCATATCGTGGATGCCGACCTCGATACGCCCCATCCCGTCATCCTTGAGGATGGCGCGGGCCTCGCCCTGCATCATGCCGGCGAAGAACACCGCAGAGCCGACGCCCCATCCGACGAGAAGGCCCTTTTCGTCGTGCATCGAGCGCGGTTCGGTCGAACGTCGATCCCAGCCGAACGCCTCCGCGCCTTCCGCATAGCATTCGCGTAGGGATTTGGAGGTGAACGCCTTGCCGGAGATCGGCTCGACATCGGCATAATTGGCAAGGCGGAAGGCGAGCGGGTCCATGCCGATCGCATGGGCGGCCTCGTCCATCGCGCTTTCAAGGGCAATCGAGCCGGTCGCCTCGCCGGGAGCGCGCATGAAGCCGGGCGTGCCGATATGGGTCCGCACGGCTTCGTGGCTGATGCGGATCGCCGGGCTCGCGTAGAGAGACTGACTGGCGTTCGAGGCAGGTTCCACGAAGTCGTCGTGGAGGCTCGTCGTCGTCAAGGTGTGGTGCGACAGCGCGGTGAGTGCGCCGCGCTCACCGACACCGAGCTTGAGGGTCTGACGCGTCGCGCCGCGGTGGGAGAGGGGGCCGAACATCTGCTCGCGCCGCACGACGAGCTTGACCGGGCGTCCGACGGCCTTCGCCGCGAGGACACCGAGGGCGACCGGCCCGGTGACACTGCCCTTCGAGCCGAAACCGCCGCCGAGATAGGGGCTGCGGACGAGAATGTTCTCGGCCGGGATGCCAAACAGTTCGGAAAGCCGTGCACGCGTCATCGCCATGCCCTGGGAGGGCGTATCCACGGTCAGACGGTCGCCGTCCCATTCGGCGACGATCGCGTGCGGCTCCATGGCGTTGTGATATTGCGGCGGCGTCTCGTAGAGCGCCTCGATCGTCGTCGAGGCCCCGGACAGACCGGACTCCACATCGCCGACCGAAGCCTCTGGCGGAAAGCCCGGACCGACGGCCTGGGGCACGAAGCTGCCATCGACATCGAGACCGACGCGTGGCGTCGCGGTTTCGTATTGCGGATCAAGCAGCGCCGCGCCTTCCGTCGCCGCCTCGAGGGTTTCGGCAACGACCACAGCGATCGGCTGGCCGGCATAACGGACGTCTTTGCTCTGCAGCATATCCAGCCTGAAGGCGAGGGGATTGCTCTTTGCGTCAGGATCGCCGGCGAGCGGCGGCCGACTGTCCGACGTCAGAACCGCAACGACGCCGGGATGGGCCTTGGCCGCCATAACGTCCAGCGCCGTGACGCGGCCACTGGAGATCGTGGCCGCCGCATAGACCGCGTGAAGCAGTCCGTCCGGTCGCCGGTCCGCCGCGTAGGGCGCGGCACCCGTGACCTTATCGAGTCCGTCGCGCCGGGTCATCGGCTGGCCGGCATTCGATCCGTGCCGCTGGCGCAATGTGGTGGAGGTGATCGCTGTCTCAGACATGGTCGAATTCTCCTTCGACGGGTTCGAACACGGAAGCGGGAAGAGCGGGCATCTGCGCCGGCGTTCCCGCTTTCGCCCTCAACAGGGCCCGCACGAGGATGCGAGCGGCCAGATCGATCTTGAAACCGTTCTCGCCCACCGGCTTTGCCTCCTGAAGGGCCGCCTTCGCGGCGGTTTCAAAGCTCTCGCGGGTTGCGGGACGGCCTTTCAACGCATCTTCGGCGGCCTCGCATCGCCAGGGTTTCGCCGCGACGCCGCCGAGTGCGAGCCGCGCCTCGACGATGCGTTCGCCGTCGAGTTCGAGCGCCGCCGCCGCCGAGACGATCGCGAAGGCATAGGACGTGCGATCGCGCAGTTTCAGATATCGGGAATGGTCGGCGAAACGCGCCGCATCAGCGGGTAGCCGGATCGCGGTGATGATGTCTCTGGCTCGAAGCGTCGTCTCCTGGTCCGGGGTGTTGCCCGGCAGGCGGTGCAGATCGCCGAGCGGCAATTCTCGCGATCCATCCGGTCCCTCCACCTCGACGATGGCGCCGAGCGCGGCAAGCGGGACGCAGAAATCGGACGGATGGACAGCGATACAGGACTCGGTCCATCCGAGGATCGCCATGCCCTCGGTATCGCCGCCGATCGCATCGCACCCGCTTCCGGGGGAACGGCGGTTGCAGGCGCTCGCCGGATCGAGAAAGTAGCGGCAGCGTGGCTTCTGGAGAAGATTGCCGCCGACGCTCGCCGCATTGCGAAGCTGCGCCGAAGCACCTGACAGGAGCCCCTCGGCGACCATCGGATAACGTGCCGCGAACGTCTCGTCATAGGCAAGGTTGGAGTTTTTCACGAGCGCGCCGATCCGCATGCCGCCGTCGTCCAGCGCCTCGATCGCGTCGAGGCCGCTCACCCGCGTCAGGTCGACGATGCGGTCGGGTCGGGCGACGTTGCCCTTCATCAGGTCGAGGAGATTGGTGCCGCCGGCGAGCACGGCAGCATTTTGGGCCGCCAGTGCCTCGATCGCTTCGCTGACGGTTTCGGGCCGGACGTAATCGAACCGTTTCATGCCGTCTCTCCCTGAGCCCTGGTCTGTTCGGTGCCGTTCTCGACCGCTTCGATGGCGGCAACGATCCCGGCATAGGCGCCGCAGCGGCAGAGATTGCCGCTCATCAGCTCCCGGATGCGCTCGGGGTCCCCGCCGGTTCTGGCTTCGGACAAAAGGCCCGCCGCGCT
Organism: Fulvimarina fulva; assembly: GCF_039652615.1. Lineage (NCBI taxonomy): Bacteria > Pseudomonadati > Pseudomonadota > Alphaproteobacteria > Hyphomicrobiales > Aurantimonadaceae > Fulvimarina > Fulvimarina fulva. Next base: position 296,683 of record NZ_JBDJAC010000003.1, on the reverse strand, counting down.
CATGATCTGGCCCGGCGTGCAGAAGCCGCACTGGAACCCGTCATGGTCGATGAAGGCCTGCTGCAACGGGTGTAGCCCTTCGCCGTTCGCAAGGCCCTCGATAGTGAGGATCTCGGCGCCGTCCTGGCTTGCGGCGAGCGCAAGGCAGGCGTTGATCCTTCGGCCATCGACCAGCACCGTGCAGGCGCCGCACTGCCCGCGATCGCAGCCCTTCTTGGCGCCGGTCAGGCCGAGCCGCTCGCGCAGGAGATCCAGAAGCGTGACGCGCGGATCGTCGAGATCGATCGCATGGGCCTCGCCATTGATCGTCAGATTGATGGATAGTGGCATGCGACGCCTCCGTTTCATGCTAGGGGGCTCGAGAGAACCGGTGGTCCAGAACGGGCATTATCGGAACTGATATGATTTATGTGGAGGGTCCCTCCGTTTTCAATGGCCCCGAATGAGAAAATGATGCCGGCTGAGGGAAAAGCCCCGCGCAGGCCCCGCGCGGACGCCCTCAGAAACCGGGAGGCCTTGCTCGAGGCCGCCAAGGCCGTTTTGGCGGAGGAGCACGGTGCGCCGGTCAACCTGGAGGCAATCGCGAAACGGGCCGGTGTCGGCGTCGCGACGCTCTATCGCAACTTTCCGACGCGCGAGGCTCTCTACGAGGCGGTCTATACGCGCGAGGTCGACGCGATGGGCGTGCTCGCGCGGGAACTGAGGGACGATCCGGCGATCGACGGGGTCGCCGCACTCCGCCGCTGGGCTGCCGCGATGATCGCCCTGACGGCGACGAAGCGCGGCATGATCACGGCGCTCGCCGTCAGCGCTCCGAAGACGTCCGAGATTTCCAGGAGAATGTCGGTTCGAGTTCTGGAGCCTCTGCAGGGCCTGATCGAGCGCGCGGTGAACGAAGGACGTCTGCGCGAGAGCGTCACCGCCGCCGATCTTCTCTATTCGATCGTCGGCATCGCCATGGTGCGCGATCACGAAGGTTGGCAGGAGGATGCGGGCAGGATGATCGACGCACTGATCGATGGTCTCAGCCGGACATGACGATCTTAAGGCGAAGGCCTTGCTGAGAAAGGTGTGCACTGCCTACCAGCGTTTGTCTCGCGTGAAATCGACGAAGGCGCGAAGTGGACCGGGCAGCTGGCGGCGCCCGGAATAGTAGAGAAATGGCCCGGTGAACAACTGCCACCAATCGGGCAGAATCGGCTCCAGACGACCGGTCTCGATGTGTGGGGTGAGCCAGTCCTCGAAGAGTTGGATCACACCGCCGCCTTCTATCGCGGTCGCAATCGCAAGATCGGTTGCGGTTCCAACGCTGACGGTGAGGCGGGCAGGCGGCTCGATCCTGACGATCTCGCCGGCCCGTTCAAATTCCCATGGGCTCGTTTCGGCGCCGCTCGAAAAGCGGCCGATCAGGCAGGTGTGACCCAGCAGATCCCTCGGATGGGTCGGGCGCCCCTTGCGATCGAGATAACCGGGCGCGGCGGCCGTTGCGAAGCGTTGTGTGCGCGGCCCGATGGGGACGGCGATCATGTCCTGTTCGAGCCGTTCGTCGTAGCGGATGCCGGCGTCGCAACCGGCTGCGAGAACATCCACGAAACTGTCCTCGGCGATGATCTCGACGCGAATATCGGGATAGGCTTCGAGAAACGCCGGGATGAACCGTGGCAGAACCAGGCGGGCCGCCACGGCCGGCACGTTGAGACGAAGCGTGCCGAACGGGCGGTCGCGGTAACGGTTGACCACGTCCAGCGCGGCCTCGACTTCGCCAAGCGCCGGGTCGAGCCGCTCCATCAAGCGCCACCCGGCTTCGGTCGGCGTGACGCTGCGCGTCGTCCGGTTCAGAAGACGGACACCGACGCGCGCTTCGAGCCTGCGGACCGCTTCGCTGAGGCTGGACGGACTTTTCCCGTTTGATCGCGCTGCTTCGCGAAATCCGCCAGAGCGAACGACGGCGATGAATTCGGGAAGATCGTCGAGATCGACCATTGTTCGATTCTCCGAACAAGCTGTGCGGCTGTGTGCCGATTATCGCACGCTATCAACGTCCATAGATAGAGGCCGAACAGCAAAGGAGACGACAATGACCAAGATCGAAAAAGCCGGAACCTTTCTTCTCGGCGACCGCCGCGTGACGCGGATGGGTTGCGGCGCGATGCAACTTGCGGGAAAAGGCGTCTTCGGACCGCCAAAAGATCGAGACCAAGCTCTCGCCGTTCTGAGGCGGGCGCTCGAGGCCGGCGTCGACCATATCGATACCAGCGATTTCTATGGTCCCCACATCACCAACCAGCTGATCAGGGAGGCGTTGTTCCCCTATCCGAACGATCTGACCCTCGTCACCAAGATCGGCTTTTTGCGAGGCGAAGACGGCTCGTGGAACAAGGCTATCTCTCGGGATGCGCTGAGGAAGGCGGTCGAGGACAACCTCGCCAATCTCGGACTTGATGCGATCGAGGTGGTCAATCTTCGTCTTGGCGGACCCCACGGCCCGGAAGCCGGATCGATTGCCGAACCGTTGGAAACAGTCGCCGATTTGAAGAGAGAAGGGCTCATTCGCCATATCGGGCTGAGCAATGTGACCGCCGCGCAGATCGAAGAAGGTCGCCGGATCGAAGAGATCGTCTGTGTGCAGAACATGTACAATCTCGCCCACCGTGATGACGATGCGATTATTGATGACCTCGCCAGCGCCGGCATCGCCTATGTGCCGTTCTTTCCGCTCGGAGGGTTCAACCCCTTGCAGTCGGAACGGTTGTCGGCAGTCGCCCGCGAGGTGGGAGCGAGCGAGCTTCAGGTCGCGCTGGCCTGGCTCCTTCAGCGTTCTCCCAACATCCTGTTGATCCCCGGAACATCATCGATCGATCATCTGACCGAGAACCTCGCAGCCGCCGAACTCGAACTCCCCGAGACCGCGATCGCCGAACTCGATCGGATCGGTGCCTGAAAATCGATCGGTACCGAGCCCAAAATCCCGGATGGCGAGCAGTTCTTTGGAACGCCGTCCGGGTGCCGCCGCCCTCAGCGCTGCAAAAATCGCCCCTCATGCGAATTTACATCTGGGCGGCAAGCATCGATCCAGCCCGCCTCGACTTGCGTCTGGATTGAAATCTCAGCTGCCGTGGGAACGGTGGAAATGGTGTTCGCAGGCGCCTGCGGGTTGGCCACAAAGTTTCAATCGAAGGACAGGCTATTGGCCTCCAGACCGATCTGATCCGAAATCTCGATACGCACAGGCGATCGGCCATCCGTCCGGTGCCATTCGCTGCGAACGCGATGTGATGGCCTTCCGCTTCGCTCGTCCCCAATCTCTCCTCCAGCCGAGACATCATTGAGTTGCGCACATCAGAAAGCCGTGCTTTCTAGATGATCATGAGCGTCATCCCGACCTTAACCGACGTCGCCAGAAAGGCCGAAGTTTCGCTTGCCACGGTGGATCGCGTGATTAACGGGCGACCCAACGTCAGGGCGAAGACGGTCGAGCGGGTGAAGGCTGCCATGGCCGAACTCGGCTACCGGCCGGATCCACTGGCGGCGGGGCTCGCGCGTCGCAGGCGATATCGCTTCGTTTTCATGCTGCCGACGGGTACCAACGCCTTCATGGCCGATCTCGCCAGGCAGATTGAGGGTATGCGCGAATGGCTTTTGACGAGCCGGACGGTGGTGGAAACGCTCCAGGCCGACGTTTTCGAGCCCGAAGAACTCGCCGCGGCAATCGATGGCATCGACCGTGCGGTCGACGGTGCGGCGATCGTCGCGCTCGACCATCCGGACGTGCGCCGCGCAGTGGATCGGCTTGTTCTCGATGGGGTCCGTGTCGTGACGTTGATCTCAGATATCCCGGCCTCACGCCGGATCCGGTTCGTCGGGATCGACAACGCCTCGGCCGGGCGTAGCGCCGGTGCCTTGATCGGGCGTTTCGCGGGCGGACGAAGGGGGAGTGTCGGCGTCCTCGTCGGCTCGCTCTCGCTGCGCGATCACGTCGATCGCTGTTTCGGCTTTTCGCAAGTGCTGGAGCGGCAGTTTCCCAATCTCTCGATATGCCCAGTGACCGAGACCCGTGACGATCGGGGACGCACGGAAGAGGCGACACGGGCGCTCGTCGATACGAAGCAGGATCTCATTGCCCTTTATAACGCCGGAGCCGGCAATATGGGGGTTGCAAAGGCACTTTCGGGCATCTCGAAGGACCAGCGCCCGATCACCGTCGGTCACGAATTGACCGACCATTCCATCGAAGCTCTTCGGGAGGGGGTGTTCGACGCCGTGCTCGCTCAGAACCCGGGCCATCAAGTCCGCTCTGCCGCCCGCATCTTGCTGGCTGCGGCCAACCGGACAAGCATCATAGAGGAGCAGGAGCGCATCCGGATCGACATCTTTATCCGTGAAAATCTGCCATTCTGACATTTGCGTGAGAGTTTTGACGTGCGCACTTCAAAGTGCGAAAATTATATGCAAGTCTTCCGTTCGGTGACGTCGCGCCGTGATGGTGCGACGTTTCAAGCTGCGTCCTTTGCAAGGAGGCGGCGTTTGGGAGGATGATGATGCAGACGATGAAGGGGCCGGGAATCTTTCTCGCCCAGTTCGCCGGAGACGATGCGCCGTTCAACGATCTCGGCGCGATCTGCCGCTGGGCCGCAGGTCATGGCTACAAGGGCGTCCAGCTTCCCACCTGGGACGCGCGCATGATCGATCTTGCCAAAGCGGCCGAATCGAAAACCTACTGCGACGAGATTGCCGGTATCGCTAGGGAAGCCGGCGTCGAGATCACCGATCTCTCGACCCATCTGCAAGGGCAGCTCGTTGCCGTCCACCCGGCCTTCGATGAAGCGTTCGACGGGTTCGCGGCACCGGAGGTGCGCGGCAATCCCAAGGCGCGACAGGCATGGGCGGTCGACCAGTTGAAGATGGCCGCGAAGGCGTCGGCGCATTTCGGCTTCAAGAGCCATGTGACGTTTCCGGGCGCGCTGGCCTGGCCGTTTCTCTATCCCTGGCCGCAGCGCCCTGCCGGTCTGATCGACACGGCGTTCGAAGAGCTTGCGAGGCGCTGGGTGCCTATTCTCAACGCCTTCGATGAAGCGGACTGCGATGTCGGCTACGAGATCCATCCCGGCGAGGATGTCTTCGACGGCGCGACCTTCGAGATGTTCCTTGAAGCGGCGGACAACCACCCGCGCCTTCAGATCAATTATGATCCGTCCCACTTCGTCTTGCAGCAGCTCGATTATGTCGGCTTCATCGACGTCTATCACGAGCGGATCTGCGCGTTTCACGTGAAGGATGCCGAGTTCAATCCGACTGCGCGCCAAGGCGTCTATTCCGGCTATCAGCCATGGACGAAGCGCGCGGCGCGCTTCCGCTCGCTCGGTGACGGGCAGGTCGATTTTTCGGCGATTTTCTCGAAGATGGCCGAATATGGCTATGATTCCTGGGCGGTTCTCGAATGGGAGTGTTGCCTGAAGAGCCCGGAACAGGGCGCTGCCGAGGGCGCGCCCTTCATCGCCCACCACATCATTCAAACCACCGACAAGGCTTTCGACGACTTCGCGTCGGGCGGCACCGACGACGCCGCCAACCGCCGCATGCTCGGTATCGATTCATAAGGAGTGGCGCCATGACCATCGAAGGACGCGACGACAAGCGCGGACGCCGCATCCGCCTCGGCATGGTCGGTGGCGGGCAGGGCGCTTTCATCGGCGCCGTTCACCGCATGGCCGCCCGGATCGACGACCGGTTCGAGCTCGTCGCCGGGGCGCTGTCATCGACGCCTGAAAAGGCGAAAGCCTCGGCTCTCGAGATCGGGCTCGATCCATCGCGCAGCTATGGGTCCTACGAGGAGATGGCGAAAGCCGAGAAGGAGCGGGAGGATGGCATTGAGGCGGTGGCGATCGTCACGCCCAATCATATGCATTTTCCGGTGGCCAAGACCTTCCTCGAGGCCGGCTATCACGTCATCTGCGACAAGCCGGTGACGACGACCAGGGCAGAGGCGGATAAGCTTGGCGAGATCGTCAGGCGCTCCGGCAAGGCCTTTGCTCTCACGCACAATTATACCGGCTATCCGATGATCCGGCAGGCACAGGCGATGATCGAGGCCGGCGCGCTCGGCCCGATCCGCATCGTCAAGGCCGAATACATCCAGGATTTTCTCGCCACCAAGGTGGAGGACACGGGATCCAAGCAGGCTGCATGGCGCGTCGATCCGGAAAAGGCGGGCGCGGGCGGCACGATCGGGGATGTCGGCACCCACGCTTTCAACCTCGCCTGCTTCGTCACCGGCCTGACGGTCGAGAGCCTTGCCTGCGAACTGACGAGCTTCGGCGAGGGCCGCGTGCTCGATGACAACGCCCAGATGCTGCTGCGCTTCAAGGAACGGGACGGTGTCGCCGCCAGAGGTTCGCTCTGGGCAAGCCAGGTTGCCGTCGGCCACGAAAACGGCCTCTCCCTCGTCCTCGTCGGCACCAAGGGTGGCCTCTCCTGGCATCAGGAGGACCCGAACAAGCTCTGGTTCACGCCGATCGGCGCGCCCAAGCAGCTCCTGACCCGGGCAGGGGCGGGCGGCGTCGGCGCCGCGAACCGCGTCACGCGTGTCCCGGCCGGGCACCCGGAAGGCTATCTCGAAGGTTTCGCCACGATCTATGCGGAGGCCGCCGATCTCATCAACGCGCTCGATGAAGGCAGACCCCCGTCCAAGAGTTTAGGTATCGTCACCATAGAGGACGGTATCGAGGGCATGGCCTTTATCGAGGCCTGCGTCGCTTCGTCGAAAGCGGGCGGCGCATGGACGAAGCTATGAGAACGGCATGAGCGAACGCCCATACCCAATTCTCGAAGCCCGGCAGATCTGGAAGTCCTTCGGCCCGGTCGAGGTGCTGCACGGCGTCGATTTCGCGCTTCGGCCTGGCGAGGTTCACGCCCTGGTCGGTGAGAACGGGGCGGGCAAGTCGACCTTGATGAAATGCCTGACCGGCTATCAGCCGGTTTCGGGCGGCGAAATTCTTCTCGACGGCAAGCCGGTGAGCTTTGCTTCCAGCGACGAAGCGGAAAACCGGGGCGTCGTCCTGATCCACCAGGAGTTCAATCTTGCCGAACAGTTGTCGGCGGAAGCGAATGTCTTTCTGGGACGCGAGCTCAGGACGGGGCTCTTTCTCGACTGGAAGGCAATGCGCCAGCGTGCGTCGAGCCTTCTCGATCAGCTCTCGACGCCGATCGATACCCGCCGTCCGGTCTCCAGCCTTTCGGTGTCGCAAAAGCAGATGGTGGAGATTGCCAAGGCGCTTGCACGAAACGCCCGGGTTCTCGTCATGGATGAGCCGACGGCCGTGCTCACTTCGCGCGAGGCAGAGGTCCTGTTCGAGCAGATCGCAAGGCTCAAGGCCGAGGGCGTCGCGATCCTTTACACCTCCCACAAGCTCGACGAGATCGTCCGCGTCGCCGACGAAGTCACGGTGTTGCGCGATGGCGCGATGATCTCCAGCGTGACGGTGTCGGAGACGAACGCCGATCGTATGGCGCGCGACATGGTCGGCCGCGAACTGAGCGATCTCTTTCCGGCAAAGACGCAGCCGCCACAGGCAACGCCGGCCCTCACGGTCGAGGATTTTTCGGTCCCGGGCCATGCGCGGCACATCTCCTTCGACCTCGCGAAAGGTGAGGTGCTCGGCTTCGCGGGGCTCGTCGGCGCGGGGCGCACCGAGCTGATGGAAGGCATCATGGGACTGCGCGAGGGCTCGGGCACCATAAGGCGGAACGGCGAAGTGGTCCGCATACGCCATTGCCGCGATGCGGTCTCACATGGCCTGTCCTATCTCACCGAAGACCGCAAGGGGCGGGGCCTTCTCCTCAAATACGGGATGCGCGAGAATCTGACGCTGCTCGGGCTCGATCGTTTTTCCGGCCTTTTCGTCGACCGGAAAGCTGAACAGAAGGCGCTTGATGAGGCGGTGAAGCGCTTCGACATTCGCGCAGCATCGCTCGATGGTCCGGTCGGCAACCTCTCCGGCGGCAATCAGCAGAAGCTGCTTCTCGCCAAGACCATGCTGGTCGAGCCGGAAATCGTCATCCTCGACGAGCCGACGCGCGGCATCGACATCGGCACCAAGCAGCAGATCTACAGTTTCATTCATTCGCTCGCAGCCGAAGGGCGCGCCGTCATCGTCATATCGTCGGAGATGTCGGAGGTGATCGGGCTTTGCCACCGGGTGCTCGTCATGCGCTCGGGCCGTATCACGGGCGAGCTGGCCGGGGATCAGATGACCGAAGAAGCCATCGTCCGCCGCGCCATGGGGCTCGATAGCGAGATGTTCGAGGAGGTGGCCTGAATGTCCGCGAGCGAAACCAAACCAGCCTCAACCGCCGAAAACAGCGGGCCGCGCTTCGATCTCCACGTCTGGGGGCCGGTCATCGCGCTTGTCGCCCTCGTCCTGTTCGGCATGTCGCTGAACGACAATTTCCTGTCCGCCGGCAACGTCACCAACGTTCTGGCGCGATCCTCCTTCATCGGCATCATCGCGGTCGGTGCGACCTTCGTCATCACCATCGGCGGCCTCGATCTCTCAGTCGGGTCGATGTCGGCCTTTCTCGCGGGCCTCACGATCATCGTTCTCAATGCGCTGGTGCCGTCGGTCGGCATCAATTGGGGCACGATCATTCTTGGCATGATGGCCTGCCTCACGCTGGGGCTTGCGGCCGGATTTCTGAACGGCATCCTGATCACGGCGGGACGGATCGAGGCATTCATTGTCACGCTCGGAACGCTCGGCATCTTCCGTTCGCTGGTCATCTGGCTCGCCGACGGCGGAACCCTGTCGCTCGATTTTTCGCTCCGCGAGGTCTACCGCCCGGTATATTACGGCGGCGTCCTCGGTATCGCCTGGCCCATTATCGTCTTTGCCATCGTCGCGATCCTCGGCGAAATCGCCATGCGAAAGACGGCCTACGGCCGGCATTGCGCCGCGATCGGCTCGAACGATCAGGTGGCCCGCTATTCGGCAATTCCCGTCGAGCGGGTACGGCTGATCACCTACATGCTTCAGGGCATGCTCGTGGGCGTTGCAACGATCATGTATGTGCCGCGCCTCGGCTCGGCCTCGTCCACCACCGGATTGTTATGGGAGCTCGAGGCGATCGCCGCCGTCATTATCGGTGGAACGGTGCTGAAAGGCGGGTTCGGCCGGGTCTGGGGCACCGTCGTAGGCGTCCTCATTCTCAGCCTCATCGACAACATCCTCAACCTTACGGATCTGGTCAGCCCCTATCTCAACGGGGCGATCCAGGGCGTCATCATCATCCTGGCCGTCGTTCTGCAACGCGGCCGGAAAGGCGCCGCCTGACCGGCGGCATAACGGGAGGAAATCACATGAAAAGACTGCTTCAGATTGCAGCCGGAGCGGCTCTCGCCGCCGCAATCGCTTTGCCCGGCATCGCCAATGCCCAGGACGGCGAGAAGACGGTGATCGGCGTTTCGATACCAGCCGCGACCCACGGCTGGACCGGCGGGGTGAACTTCCACGCTCAGGAAGCGATCGACAGCCTGTCCGAGACCTATCCGAACCTCGAATTCGTGCTTTCGACGGCCGGCGATCCCGGCAAGCAGGTCTCCGATTTGGAAGACATGATGGCCACCCGCGATATTGACGCGCTCGTGATCCTGCCCTTCGAATCCGATCCGCTGACCGGCCCGGTCAAGCGCGTCGCCGATGCCGGCAAGTTCGTGACCGTGGTCGATCGGGGGCTTGCCCAGGAGGGGATCGAAGACCTTTATGTCGCGGGCGACAACACGGCCTTCGGTCGGGTTGCCGGCGACTATTTCAAGGAAAAATTGCCGGACGGCGGCAAGATCGTCGTCCTGCGCGGTATCCCGACGACCATCGACAACGAGCGTGTCGAGGCCTTCGAGGGTGCCATCGAGGGCTCCGGCATCGAGGTCGTGGGTATGGAGCACGGCGACTGGAACCGCGACAAGGCCTTCGAGGTGATGCAGGACTTCCTGTCGAAGAACTCCGAGATCGACGCGGTCTGGGCCTCTGACGACGACATGGCGCTCGGCGCGATCGAAGCGATCAAGCAGGCTGGGCGCGAAGGCGAGATGTGGGTGCTCGGCGGGGCCGGTATGAAGCAGATTGTCGAGCGCGTGAAGAACGGCGATACGATGATCCCGGCCGACGTTACCTATCCGCCGGCGATGATCGCCACAGCCATTCGCCTCACGGCCGACCGGTTCGTCTCGAACGCACCGATGGAAGGCCGCTTCATCATCGGATCGGTCCTGATCACGCCCGAGAACGCCGACCAATACTACTATCCGAACTCGCCGTTTTAAGACGGCCGCGTCCGGCTGACGAAAAGCATCCTCGTCCTGAGGGGCTCGGAATGTCCTTGGACATGACGAGCCTCGAAGGGGAGGGTGCGATCGAAACTTTTACGGGCCACCGGCGTTCGTGGCGGCGTCTTGAACGCTGGCTGAACGCGCCCCGGACAGATCGCTCTCATCCAATGCGTGACGAGCCCACTCGGCCCGAAACCCGCGATGGATGATAGCTGTCGCAGCACTCTTACACCCATCATCTCCCAGAAAGCATCGACACCATGGCGTCCTATTTCTCCGGAATCGATCCGATCCGATACGAAGGCCCTGAAACGCGGAACGAATTCGCCTTCCGACACTATGACCCGGACGCCGTCATCGCCGGCAAGACGATGCGCGATCACCTGCGCTTCGCGGTCGCCTACTGGCACTCCTTCGCCTGGGAAGGGGGCGATCCGTTCGGCGGTCGCACCTTCGATCGGCCTTGGTATCCGCAAGACACCATGGACAGCATGCGGCAGAAGGCGGATGCGGCCTTCGAGATGTTCTCGATCCTCGGCGCGCCCTATTTTTGCTGGCACGATCTCGACGTCCGCCCCGAGGGCGGTTCGTTCGCGGAAAGTCGCGACCGGCTCTTCGAATGGGTGGATTATGTCGGCCCGAAAATGGAGGAGACCGGCGTAAAATGCCTCTGGGGTACGGCGAACATGTTCACCCATCGCCGCTTCATGTCGGGGGCCGCGACGAATCCCGACCCCGATGTCTTCGCCTATGCGGCGGCGACAGTGAAGAGCTGCATCGACGCCACGCACCGTCTCGGCGGCGAGAACTATGTGTTGTGGGGCGGACGCGAAGGCTACGAGACCCTGCTCAACACCGACATGGGCAAAGAACGCGCCCATTACGGCCGGTTCCTTCAAATGGTCGTCGATTACGCCCGCAGGATCGGGTTCGGCGGCACGATCCTGATCGAACCCAAGCCGCAGGAGCCGTCTAAGCATCAATATGACTACGATGTCGGGACGATCTATGGCTTCCTGAAGGACTTCGGGCTCGAAGGAGAGGTCAAACTGAACATCGAGCAGGGCCACGCGATCCTCGCCGGCCATTCGTTCGAGCACGAACTGCATCTCGCCCGCCAGCTCGGCATCCTCGGCTCGATCGACATGAACCGCAACGACTACCAGTCCGGCTGGGATACCGACCAGTTCCCGAACAACGTGCCCGAGGTCGCGCTCGCCTATTACGAGATCCTGAAAAATGGTGGGCTCGGCACGGGCGGCACGAACTTCGATGCCAAGATACGGCGCCAGTCGATCGACACGGACGATCTGATCCTGTCCCATCTGGGCGGCATGGATGTCTGCGCGGCAGGGCTGAAGGCCGCTGCGCAAATGCTTGAAGACGGCGAACTCGAACAGGCGCTTCGCGCGCGCTACGAGGGCTGGGAGAGCGAGGCGGCGAGAACCATGCTTGCCGGTGACCTTGAAGCGGCCGCCGCACGCGTCGAAGCCGAAGGGCTCGATCCGCAGCCCCGATCGGGCCGTCAGGAACGGCTGGAAAACCTCGTCAATCGATACGTCGTGTAACGCCAATCAGGCTTCGTGGACAAAGCCTGTCCTTCGTCCACGAAGCCTATCCGTCGATCGGGTACCAATAGCGTGCCTCGTCCGCGTCCCGGTCGATGAGGACGAAATTATTGGCGAACACCCTATAGGGGTGACTCCATTCGCCATCCGGCCATTGGACGCGGATTTCCGCGCGTTCGGCAACGCCGAGGCCGAGATGGATGAAGCCGTTCGAGCCCGAGGCATGACCGCCGCCCACCTTCACAGTGCGCATCAAGGTCCTGGTGCCGACGCGCACGGCGAGCTTGGCGCCGAGGGCCTCACGATTGGCCCCGTTCTGGCGGAGTTCGACCTCAAGAAAATTGCCCAGGGGCCGTGGCCCGAAATCGCTTGCCCCACCGAGATTGCGGAAGAGGCTTGCCTTGCCGCCGCGATTGACGACGAGAAGGTCGAGTGCGCCATCCATGTTGAAATCGGCAACGAGCGCGCCGCGCCCCTTGGTGAAACGCGCGATGCCCGCCTCGCGCCCGCGTTCGGTAAAGCGGCCGTCGAAGCCGCCCATCAATAGGTTATCCGGGTCGAAGGCGGCGAAATCGGGCATCGCCTCCACATTGCCCTTGGCGATGAAGAGATCGAGGGCGGTGTCGTTGTTGAAGTCGGCGAATTCCGCATGCCAGCCGGTCGAGGGCTTGCTCTCGTCGCCCTCATAGGGGCGATGGGCGGTCGCGCCCCGATCGAAGGCCTCGTCTTCGTAAGTCGGCGTGTCCTCGAAGGTCCGGTCGAGAACCTGAAGTTTCGTGTCGCCCATGGAGGTCAGGGCATATTCCGGCCAGCCGTCGCCGTTCAGATCGGCCTCCGCGATGCCCATGCCCCAGATCGACAGGTGCTGCCAGCCATCGGCCTTGCGATAGGGGCGGGCGGGGCGGCCCGGCTCGATACGCCAGAGCTGCTCCTCGCCGCCGCGATAATATTGCCGGTCATTGGTGATACGTAAGGACGGCTCGCCGGTGCGGTTCCAGTCGGTGAAGAGCATCGAGAGCGCGCAAAAGCCGGGCGAAAGGCGCTGTGGCTCGGAATAGTCCGGTTGCTCGCGGCCCTTCAGCGGGCGCATCAGCTGATTGTCGGCGCAGGTGCCCCAGGGCGAGCCGGGGGCGGACCGATCAACGTAATTGCCAAAGGCGAGTGTCGGAAAGGAGAGATCCGGCTCGAACGTCGCCGAAAAAGCGGTCGTCCAGTCACGCCCCGGATCGATGGCGAAGGTGCGCGTCGCATCCTCGAAGCGGCAGTTTCCGAGTCCCTTCAGCACGTGGTTCGCACCGACGCGCAACAGGACGAGATCCTTGACGCCATCCTGGTCGATATCGAGCCCATAGGCACCGGTGACCTTGGTCAGGATGTCCGCGTCGACGCCTGTCTCCGTGGGCTCGAAGGCGAGGGCCCCGCTCACCTTCGAGCGATTGCGGAAGAGCTGGGCAGGTTCCTTGCCGCCAGCGAGAAACACGTCCTGTTTGCGATCGCCGTCACAGTCGAAGGCCGCGCCACCGCCACCGACGAAGAACTCCCAGGGACCGTCATAGACGTGCGAGAGGCCCGCGGCCTCGGCCTCTTCATGGAGGACCGGCGTATCGGCCGCAAAAGCCTGCGGCGCGGCACCGGTTTGCGCGGCCGCAAGCTGCGGTGTCGCAGAGACAAGACCCGCCAGGAACGCAAGCGCCACGCGCCGATGGAGGCTCATTCGCCGCCTTGACCGCAAGGGCGCGGTCCTGACCTTTTCAGCCGGCATCATTGTTCGATCCTCAAGGTCTTGAGCCACGCGATCAGCGCGGAGCGATCGTCTTCTGTAAGCGCGCCATAGGCCTTTGCCGCCTCAAAGGCTTCGCCGCCATGGGCGCGGATCACCTCGTCGAGTGTGGTCATGTCGCCGCGATGACCGTAAGGCGCGGTGTCGGCGAGCCCCCAGAGTTCGGCGGTCATGAAGACGTCGCGCTCGACGAAGCGCTGGGCAAGCGTCTCGTTGCCGAGAGCCGATTGGCGCTGATCGGCGATCCGATGGCGCTTGAGATCGCCGAAGAGCGGCACGAGTACGCGGCCGTCCTCGTCGCGCGGCAAGCTCTTCGCCCAGTCGAGAAGGGACAGGTCGTAGATCGCGGCGGTCTCGACATCGCCGAGACGCAGTGTTCCGGCCGTATCGAGCGGGCCGGGATCGGAAAAGGCGAGGCTTTCGAGCGGCAGGTGTGGGCGATGGCAGGACGCGCAGCCGAGATCGGTGAACACCGCCCGGCCCCGTGCCGCCGCCTGCCGCCAGGCTTCGTCGCCGGGATCGGCTTCCAGCGGCGCGGGCAGGGCGGCCTGAAAGGCGACCATGGCTGAAACCGAGCCTTCGCTGAATTCCTTCCCCTTGCCGTCGCGGTCGAAATCGTCGGTGGCCGTCCAGCGGGCGCCCCAGCGCTCGTCGGGCTGGATGCCGTGATGCTGGTTGAGGGCATTGACCGTAAACTGGCGCAGGGACGTCATCACCCCCTTCTGCGTGAAGGGACGGATGACGAGGTCGGCGTCGACGCCTTCAAGCCCGGAAAAATCGACCGAGCCGTCGGGAAGGGCGGTGAGGAAGCCGAAGGATATGCCCTTGGTTTCGAGCACGGCCCTGGTCGGCTCGCCGCTCTGGCGCGCGCTCTTTAGCGCTTTCGTGCGCTCGGCTTTCAGATCGGCGGACATTTCGCGCGCCAGAAGCTCGACGAGCCCTGCGCCGAAGAGATGATTGGTGCCGCGTTCATTTGAGAATTGTGGATCGAGCGTGTCGAAATCGGCGCTTTCGAAGCCTTCCGAGACGAAGACATTGCTGACGAAACCGCCGGCCCCGCCCGTTACCGGTTCGTTGTGACATGATGCGCAGGCATTGGCGTCCGGGCCGGCAAGGCGCTGGAAATCGTGCTCTACCGGCCGGCGATGGGCCGTTGGAATGATCGCTTGCGTCGCATGCGGCCGGCCGGCTCCGTCGAGGGTCGTGAAGCGGGCTTCGAAAAACTCCCGGCCCTTCTCGACGAGCGCCTCGAGATCGGCTTTCGAGAGCTGGCCGGCCAATGTCGCCTGCTCGACCGGCTCGCGGATCGCATGTTCCGACCAGGGTGGCGTGTCGCCGGACAGGGCCGGGGCTGCGAAGACAAGGGTCGCAGCGGCGAGCCCGGCTCCGAACACGGTTCGGTTCGTTATCATTCTGCGGCCTCCGAATGGCGTCCGGGATTGCGGGCAAGGCGTTCGTCGATCCCGGCGAGCGCATGATTGGTCGCTGCCTCGAAGACGAGGGCATCGACATCCTCCTCGACACTGAAGGCCACGTCCGCGCCCTGTTCGGCGATGGAGCTTTCGGCGATACCCTTGCGGATTGCAGGCTCCATAAGATCGATCGCATGGGCGCCAGCGCCGGTGAAGATGATCGGCAAGGGGTCGATGATGGTGAAGAGGCGGCCGAGCCCGTATCCGATCGCCTTTCCTGCCTCCTCGAAAGCCGCTCGTGCGTCGCCCGGTGCTTGTCGCGCGTCTTCGGCGAGCCGATGAATTTCGGAATCGGTAAGCCGGCGGTCGATGATGTCCGAGGGCGGTCTGCCCAGCGCCCGCCGCCAGATCGCATAATCTCCGGCATAGGCTTCCACGCAGCCGGAATTGCCGCACCGGCAGGCAGCTCCTCCGGGCACATGGTTGATGTGGCCGAACTCGACGGCCGAATTCGTACCCTCCTGGAAGGTCCGTCCGCCGATCCTCAGCCCCATGCCGACACCGAAGCCGATGAAAAGAAAGGCGAAGTCCCGCGCGCTGGTGCCACCGCGCCAGCGAACACCCTCCGGCATCAGCGAACAATCGTTGCAGACACTGACCGTGGCATCGAGAGCCTGGGCAAGTTTCGGCCCGACCACGAGATCGCGATGTTTCATTGCCGGCGACCAGACGATGCGGCCCGCCTCCACGTCCGTCTTGCCCTGAACGGCGAGTGTCAGCTGCTCCGTTGCCGCGCATTGAGGGCGTTCGATAAGCCCTTCGGCTTCGCGAACGAGATCCGCGATCGCCGTCACCATGCCGTCGGCGTCGAGATCGGCGATGTTCATGACGCGATGGAGATGGGCAAGGGGCTCGCCGGCATAGTCCGACACGCGGATGGCCATTTCGCCGACGGCGATCTTGACGGCGGCGACGGTCGCTGCTCCCGGCTCGAAGCCGAGCCGTCGCTCGGGACGCCCGCGTTTCAGGCTACGATCGTCGTCCGAGGACTCGATCAGCACGCCGTCGCGGATGAGAGCTGCCGTGATTGCCGAGGCCGACGAAACCGACAGGCCGGTCGCCGCGCTGACGTCGCGTCGCGTCGATACGCTGCTACGGCGCAGATGATCGATCACCGCGCGCCGGTTATGGGCGCGCACGCTCTCGGCATCGGTCTTGGCGAGCATGGTCTTTCCGGTCCTCCCGTCGTGCGTCCCGGTCTCCCTCCGGTCGACGACGAACATAAGTTGACAGACTTCGGAATTGCTGTCACCATTTTTTCCGAGGCTTGGAAAAAGTCTCCGATCGACGCGGAGGAGTAGCGTCGGGGGAGTGACGACGGCGTTGCGACGCCAGGGAGGATACAAGATGAAGACTTTGAAGCTCGCGCTTGCCGGCGCGGTGTTCACGATCGCTGGCGCCACGACGGGTGCGATCGCCCAGGACGGCCCGACAGTCGGCGTGTCATGGTCGAATTTCCAGGAAGAACGCTGGAAGACGGACGAGGCAGCGATCAAGGAGGCCCTCGAGGCAGCCGGCGCGCAGTACATTTCCGCTGACGCGCAGTCGTCCGCAGCCAAGCAGCTTACGGACGTCGAGTCGCTGATCACGCAAGGCGCAGACGCGCTGATCATCCTTGCCCAGGATTCCGCGGCGATCGGCCCGGCTGTCCAGACAGCCGTGAACAACGGCATTCCGGTCGTCGGCTATGACCGGCTGATCGAAGATCCGAACGCCTTCTACCTCACCTTCGACAACAAGGAAGTCGGCCGCATCCAGGCCCGCGAGGTCCAGAAGGTTCAGCCAGAAGGCAACTACGCCTTCATCAAGGGCTCGTCGGCCGATCCGAACGCCGACTTCCTCTTCGAAGGGCAGATGGAAGTCCTCAAGGAAGCCATCGATTCCGGCAAGATCAAGAATGTCGGCGAAGCCTACACGGATGCCTGGCTTCCGGCGAACGCCCAGCAGAACATGGAACAGATCCTGACCGCCAACAACAACGAAGTCGACGCGGTCGTCGCCTCCAATGACGGCACTGCCGGCGGCGCGATCGCCGCGCTCGAGGCTCAGGGTATGGCGGGTTCGGTTCCGGTCTCCGGCCAGGACGCGGATCAGGCGGCCCTCAACCGCATCGCGCTCGGCACGCAGACCGTCTCGGTCTGGAAGGATTCCCGCGAACTCGGCAAGCGCGCCGCAGAAATCGCTCTGCAACTCGCGGACGGCACGGAAATGTCCGGCGTCGATGGCGCGGAAGGCTGGCAGAGCCCCAATGGTCAGGAGCTCCAGGCGATCTTCCTGAAGCCGCTGGCGATCACCAAGGACAATCTCCAGACCATCATCGATGCCGGCTGGGTGTCCAAGGAGACCGTCTGCCAAGGCGTCGAAGCCGGTTCGGTTCCGGCCTGCGAATAATCGCGAGCCAGCGACGATAATGGATGGCCGCAGCCATGTGCTGCGGTCATTCTCGAAAGATCGCCCCTTCGATTGACAGGGGGCGTTGGGGCCAGCTTGTGCGTTGAGGCGAGGCGGTACCAATATCGGCCGATCCCGAGCGATCGGACTTAAACCAGAACAAAACCGTGCGAACCGCCAGCCATGCCGAGCCTTGAGGCCTCGCGGACGGCGATCGCGAATGGGAGGCGGTATTGAGCGAGGCAACCTCGAATACATCCCCGGCCCGCAGCAGCCCGACGATCGGTGCCGGCGGCTTCAAGGGGATGATGCGCGCGACGGAGATTGATACGCGCATGCTCGGCATGATCGGCGCATTGCTGGTCATCTGGGTCGGATTTCACATTCTTTCGGGCGGCACGTTCCTAACGGCCCGCAACCTCTGGAACCTGTCTGTCCAGACGGCTTCGGTCGGCGTCATGGCGACGGGCATGGTGCTCGTCATCGTCACCCGCAATATCGACCTGTCTGTGGGCTCGATCCTCGGTGTCACCGGCATGGTGATGGCAGTCGCCCAGACCCAGTACATCTCGCCGATGCTTGGCTACGACTCAGGCCTCGTCTGGGTCGCGACGCTCGCCGTCGGCCTCATCTGCGGGCTTCTCATCGGCGGCTTGCAGGGCTTCGTCATCGCCTATCTCGGCGTGCCGGCCTTCATCGTGACGCTGGGCGGCTTGCTCGTGTGGCGAGGCGCGGCCTGGTGGGTCGCTTCGGGGCGCACGATCCCGCTCACAGACAACAATTTCAAGCTCTTGGGCGGCGGTAGCGATGGTTCGATCGGCGCCACCTGGAGCTGGATTCTGGCCGCCGTTGCAATCGTGCTCATCCTCGCAGGTGCTCTCAATGCCCGCAGGCAGCGCACGCGCTTCAACTTCGCCCAGAAGCCGCTCTGGGCCGAGGGCTTCACGATCGGTCTTTCGATCCTTGCCGTCATCGCCGCGACGATCATCGTCAATTCCTATCTCCTGCCCGGCCCGCTCGCGCGGCGCTATGCGGAGGCGAACGGCATCACCGTGCCGGATGGCGGGCTCGAAATCAGCTTCGGCTATGCCATTCCGGTGCTCTTGTTCATCGGCGTCGGCATCGTGATGACCTTCATCGCCCGGCGCACCCGCTTCGGCCGTTATGTCTTCGCCATCGGCGGCAATCCGGAAGCGGCGGAACTCGCCGGCATCAACACCAAGCGCGTCACCATGATGGTCTTCATGCTGATGGGCATGCTCGCGGCGATCGCCGCGGCGATCTCGACGGCGCGCCTGTCCTCGGCCACCAATGCCCAGGGCACGCTCGACGAGCTCTACACCATCGCGGCGGCGGTCATCGGCGGCACGTCGCTTGCCGGCGGCGCCGGCACCATCGCGGGGGCCATGCTCGGCGCACTCGTCATGCAGAGCCTGCAATCGGGCATGGTGCTCCTCGGCATGGACACCCCCTTGCAGAACATCGTCGTCGGCGCGGTTCTCGTCGTCGCCGTCTGGCTCGACACCATCTACCGCAGGAGGGCGGCATGAGCACCACGATGGAGGACATCAAGGATCACGGCGCGGCGCATCATCCCGACGATGTCGATCGCTCCGGCCCGGCCCTGGTCGCGATGGACGATATCTCGATCTCCTTCGGCGGCATTCATGCCGTCGACGGTGCCTCGCTCGATCTTTATCCCGGCGAAGTGGTGGCACTGCTCGGCCATAACGGTGCCGGCAAGTCGACGCTGATCAAGATCCTGTCGGGCGCCTACAAGCGCGATTCCGGCGAGATCTATGTGCGCGGTGAAAAGGCCTCGATCTCCAATCCGCGCGATGCGAAAGCCTACGGCATCGAGACGATCTACCAGACGCTCGCACTTGCCGACAATGTCGATGCCGCCGCCAATCTCTTCCTCGGCCGTGAGATCCTGACGCCCTTCGGAACGCTCGACGACGGCGCGATGGAGGCCGAGGCCCGCAAGGTGATGGGTCGGCTCAACCCGAACTTTCGCCGTTTCAAAGAGCCGGTGAAGGCCCTGTCGGGCGGTCAGCGCCAGTCGGTGGCGATCGCGCGGGCGATCCTTTTCAACGCCAAGATCCTGATCATGGACGAGCCGACCGCAGCCCTCGGGCCGCAGGAGACGGCGCAGGTCGCCGACCTGATCAAGGAGCTGAAGAAGGAGGAGATCGGCATCTTCCTGATCAGCCACGACATTCACGACGTCTTCGACCTGTCGGACCGTGTCGTGGTCATGAAGAACGGTCAGGTGGTCGGCTCGGCACGGACCGGGGACGTCACCAAGGACGAGGTCCTCGGCATGATCATCCTCGGCAAATGCCCGCCCGGCGCAACGCCCGGCCCGGGCGCGATCGATTAGAGCACGACGCCGATACCGTCACACTTGACGGCGACGCGCCCTGCGGGCGCGTGGATCGAAAGAAGCGCGAGGATATCCCGCCATCGTCAAGCGTGGAGGGACGACGTGCTCTCTGCGGCCCGCCGAAGCGTTTCGATCAGCGCTTCGGGGGGCTGAGCACCGCGGATCATGAAGCGGCCGGCGACGATCATGGTGGGCACGCCCGTCATCTGCATCTCCATCGCCGCGCGTTCTTCGCCCCGGATCTCGCGGGACAAGTCTTCGTTGTCCAGCGCGGCCGCGGCAGCTTCCCGGTCCAGTCCCGCTTCCCCGGCTACATCGAGCAGTATCTCGCGCTCGCCGATACGCCGACGGTCATTGAAATGGGCCTTGAACAGCGCGAGCTTGAGCTGCGTCTGTCGCGCCGCGCCATGGCTATCAGCCGCGAATTTCAGCAGCTTGTGCGCATCGAAGGTGTTCCACATCATCATGTCCGGCGCGGGCTCTTCGCCCTCATAGTCGAGCGACACGCCTGCAGCCCTCGCAGCCGCGCGCATCCGATCCAGAATCTCTTTCGATTGCTCGGTGGTGCGACCGTATTTTTTCGAGAAGTAAGCGATGCGATCCTCGCCTTCCTTCGCCATGTCGGGATTGAGTTCGAAGGCATGCCAGCGGATTTCCGCCTCGATCTCGCCCTTGAGCTGATCGAGCGCCGTCTTCAGATTGCCCCAGCCGATGACGCACCAGGGGCACATGACATCCGACCAGATATCGATCGCGAGTTTGGGCGGCTGGGTCATCGAAACATCCATCAAGTTATCAGGCGATGCGTAACCGCCTCCTATGCCTCCTCACGGACAAATTCCACCTTGCCGTCTCGCAGTGTCAAAACGAACCGGCGATTGCCAGGTTGTGAACGGCAGGCATCATGGAGCGATAGCAGGTGCCGCGCGAAGGGAAGCTCGATCTTCGCCCGGATCTCACGGGCGAGCGCGCGGGCGCCGAAACGTTGGTCGAACCCTTTGTCATGAAGATGATCGATGACGCTCTCGTCGATAGCAAGATGGAGGCCGCGTCGTTTGAGCCGCTTGTTCAGCCGTTCGATGTGCGTGGCGATCAGGCGAGACTGGACATCCTCGCCGAGGCGCTCGAAGACATGAATACGGTCGATCCGGTTGACGAATTCCGGTGGAAACCGCTCCAGGAGTTCATCTTCCGGGCTCTTTCGCCGATCGCCCGGCACATGCCTGAGGAAAAGCCGTTTGAGCCGCTCGACGGGCGATAACGTCTCGTTCGCGGTCATGGAGGGCGCGCCGAGATTGCTGGTCATGAAGATGATGGCTTTTCGGAACGTGTAGGTTCGCCCGCCGGACGCCACCGTCATGGTGCCGTTGTCGAAGATGTTGAGAAGGGCGAGGATCACCTCCGGGCTCGCCTTCTCCAACTCGTCGAAAAGAACGATCGCGGGCTTGCCGTGTCGCCCTTCCAGCAGCTCCTGGTCGAATACCGTCGCGCCTTCTTTCGAGCCCACATAGCCGGGAGGCGCGCCGGTAAGAGACGCAGCATAGTGTTCCTGCGAGAGCGTGTTCATGTCGACCCGGTTCAGCATGTCCGCATCGCCGTGAAGCGCCCGGGCAAGGGCCCTGACGATCTCGGTCTTTCCAACGCCGGTCGGCCCCATGAAGAGGACCGTCGCCAGCGGCTTGCGTGGATCAGCGAGATCGGCCGCTGCGATCTCCAGAATGCCCCGGATGATCTCGCGGGCTTCCTCCTGGCCGACGATCTCTTTGGCGAGGTGTTGCGAAACGGCGTCGATGTCGATCGCAAAGCGCGAACCGTCGAGGCGCGGGACAGCGCTCTCGGCGGGATCGCCCGAAAAGAGGTTCTCCGCATCGAGCGCTTCCCGGTCGGCTCGCTCGATCTCCATCGCGGCCATCTTGTCGGTTATAAAGGGCAAAGCCGTCCGCGTCGTCCGTAGGGGTTGGAATGCGCGGCGGGCCGCAGGGTCGCAGCCCGCCGCGCGTCGATAGCGCCTATTCCGCGGCTTCGCGCTCCTGTCCCTCATAGGGCAGATCGTTCACCGGGCATTCCGCTGTGCCGATCGTCTTGCGGGTGATCGCTTCAACGGCCTCGCGCGTCTTTTCGGCGTCGTTCACCCAGTTCCGGTAGAATTCGAAGGGACAGTCGGCGACGCCCTTGTCGCCGTCGCCCGACTGGTGAACGCCCGTATAGCCCCGGTGCAGCAGTTTGAAGAGATGGTTCTGGCTCTGGTCGTTCGCCCGGGCATCGCGGATTTCCGGGATGGAGAGCTGGGCGTATTGAATGCCCATGTCTTCCTCGCCGCATTCGCCGAGTGTGCGTCCGTCGAAGCCGATGATCGCCGAATGGCCGAAATAGCTGTAGACGCCGTCGAACCCGGACGCGTTGGCGACGGCGACATAGGAGTTGTTCGCCCAGGCCATGGATTTGGCCATCATCACCTGCTGATCCTTTGCCGGATACATGTAGCCCTGGCAGCGGACGATCAGCTCGGCACCTTTCATGGCGCAGTCGCGCCAGATCTCCGGATAGTTTCCGTCGTCGCAGATGATCAGGCTGACCTTCAGCCCCTTCGGGCCTTCCGACACGTAGGTCTGGCCACCGGGATACCAGCCCTCGATCGGGCACCATGGAATGATCTTGCGGTATTTCTGGACGATCTCGCCCTGATTGTTCATCAGGATCAGGGTGTTGTACGGGTTCTTGTTCGGATGGTCCTCATGGCGCTCGCCGGTCAGGGAGAAGACGCCCCAGGTATTGGCCTTCCGGCAGGCGGCCGCGAAGATTTCGGTCTCCTCACCGGGCACCTGCGAGGCCGTTTCCATCATCTCCTTCGGATCGTACATGATGCCGTGCGTCGAATATTCCGGGAAGATCACAAGATCCATGCCGGGCAGCCCCTGCTTCATGCCGACGATCATGTCGGCGATGTTCTGGGCGTTTTTCAGCACGTCGGCTTTGGTGTGAAGGCGCGGCATCTTGTAGTTGACGACCGCGACGCCGACGGCGTCTCTGCTGCTGGAGATATCGCCATGTCTCATCGTTCGATCCTTTCGAGGGTCTGGTTCGGGGTATGGCGGTGATTTGCTCCGCGATCGGCAGCCCCGCCGCAGAGGCGGGGCGCTTCGATCAGTGACTGATCTGCCAGGGCCGGGCGGTCGGAAAGCTCTTCGAGCCGTCCGGCCGCTTCAGCGTCTTGCGGCTTTGCTTCGTCGAGGAACCGCAACAGGAGCAGCCGGGGCCATGGCCCAGTTGACTTGCGCGCTTGGGCTCGTGCCGGGATGCTTCGTTCGTGGCATTCGCCTTTCTGAGGGCCGGATCCATGCCGGCGATCGCCGGCATGGACAGGAAGACCCTGGCGGACGCGGTGCCGCATTCGGGGCATCCGCACGGTTCGGCGGAGACCGCCATTGAGCGGATCGTCGTGAACGGTCCGCAATTCTCGCATCTGTAGTCGTAGAAGGGCATCGCCGTGGCTTTCAGCGCAGATCCGGTGCGATCGGCATCTGAACCGAGCCGTCCAGGTATCTGGTCGGACCGTCCGCGTTCGGCATCAGGTCGAACTCGAAGATGTCCGTCGGAAGCCAGAGCGTCGCGCAGGCGTTCGGGATGTCGACGACGCCGGAGATGTGCCCCTGCACCGGGGCGGTGCCGAGGATCGAATAGGCCTGCGCACCCGAATAGCCGAACTTCTTCAGATATTCGATCGCGTTGAGGCAGGCCTGCCGGTAGGCGATGTGGACGTCGAGGTAATGCTGCTTGCCGCCTTCATCGACCGAGATGCCCTCGAAGATGAGGAAGTCGTCGTATTTCGGCACGATGGGCGAGGGGCGGAAGATCGGGTTCTTGACACCGTATTTCTGCATGCCGCCCTTGATGAGCGAGACCTTGATGTGCAGCCAGCCCGCCATCTCGATCGCGCCGCAGAAGGTGATCTCGCCGTCGCCCTGGCTGAAGTGGAGATCGCCCATGGAAAGGCCGGCGCCGTCCACATAGACCGGGAAATACACCTTCGAGCCGCGAGACAGGTCCTTGATGTCGCAATTGCCGCCATGTTCGCGCGGCGGCACGGTGCGGGCACCTTCGGCGGCCGCCTTGTCGCGAGCCTCGCCCTTGAGCGCTCCCATGTGCGCCGACGTTCCCCCATCGGGGAGCGTCGCAAGCTCGGGCACCCGGTCCGGATCGGTCGCAACCAGCGCCTTCTCGCGCTCGTTCCAGGTATCGAGCATTGTCTGGTCGGGCAGGCAGCCGATCAGGCCGGGATGGATGAGACCGGCATAGCGCACGCCCGGCACATGACGCGAGGTCGTGAACATGCCGTGGAAATCCCAGATCGACTTCTGGGCATCCGGGAAATGCTCGGTCAGAAACCCGCCGCCATTGTTCTTGGAGAAGAAGCCGTTGAAGCCCCACTGGCTCTCGGGTTTGGCACCGATGTCGAGGATATCGACCACCAGAAGGTCGCCGGCTTCCGCGCCCTTGACGCCGATGGGGCCGGAGAGGAAGTGGACCTGTTTGAGGTCGACATCGCGCACGTCGGCCGCATCGTCGTCGTTCTTGATCTGGCCGGCGGTCCAGTCATAGGTCTCGACGAGGAAATCGTCGCCGGGCTCGACCCAGCAGGCCATCGGGATGTCCGGATGCCAGCGATTGTGGATCTTCTCGTTGTCGTATGCCGATTGGGAGAGATCGACCGAGATCAGTGTATCAGCCATGAGCTGGTTCCTCTTTCTTGCTGCGATGGAAAGTGATGGGTGGCGCGGTCAGACGGACAGGAACTTCGAGACCCTTGCCTCGTCGATACCCTCGCGCGGGCTTTCGTGGACGACCTCTCCCTTCTCGATGACGAGGATGCGATCGGCCATGTCGAGCGCAAAGGACAGGACCTGTTCGGAGACGACGATCGACAGGCCCCTCTCGTCGCGGATGCGGCGGAGTGTGCGCGCCATCTCCTTGATGATGGACGGCTGGATGCCTTCCGTCGGCTCGTCGAGAAGCAGGACCTTCGGATTGGAGGCGAGCGCACGGGCAATCGCGAGCTGCTGCTGCTGGCCGCCTGAAAGATTGCCGCCGCGCCGTCCCTTCATTTCGAGAAGGACGGGAAACAGCTCGTAGATGTCGCCCGGAACCTTGGTCTGGTGGGTCACGGTCAGACCTGTCTCGATGTTTTCGCGAACCGTCATGGTCGAGAAGATCTGCCGGCCCTGGGGGACGTAGGCGAGACCGCTCTCGACGCGGCGGAACGTCTCGAGGCCGGACACGTCCTTGCCGTTCACGACGATGCTGCCCCGGTTGGCCGGATGGACGCCGATGAGCGATTTCATCAACGTCGTTTTGCCCATGCCGTTGCGCCCCATGATCGCAACGATCTCGCCGGGGGCAACGTCCAAATTCATATTCGGGATGATTTCGCTCTCGCCGTAGGAGACGCGAAGATGTTCGACTGACAGCATGACCGCTCTCTCCTCAATGACCGAGATAGACTTCGATGACCTTCGGGTCGTTCTGGACATGGTCCATCGTCCCCTCGGACAGGACCTTGCCCTGGTGCAGCACCGTCACCCGGTGGGCGATGTCCTCGACGAACTTCATGTCGTGCTCGATGACGATCACCGAGCGGTCCTTGATGATGTTGTTGAGGAGTTCGGCGGTCTTCACGCGTTCGCCGACGCTCATTCCGGCGACCGGCTCGTCGAGCATCAGAAGCGAGGGGTCCTGGATCAGCAGCATGCCGATCTCGAGCCACTGCTTCTGCCCATGGCTCAGGATCGCCGATGGAGTCTTCAGCTGATCCTTGAGGAAGACGAACTCGGCGACTTCCTCGATCCTGTCGAGCACGTTTTGATCGCGCCTGAAAGCGAGGGCTCCGAAGACGTTGCGGCCACGCGGCACGGAGAGTTCGAGATTTTCAAAGACCGTCAGTTCCTCGTAGATCGTCGGGTTCTGAAACTTCCGGCCAACTCCCGCATGGACGATCTGATGCTCCTTCATGCGGGTCAGTTCCCGGTCGCGGAACCGGATCGATCCATGGCTGGCCCGTGTGCGCCCGCAGATGAGGTCGAGGACCGTGGTCTTGCCGGCCCCGTTGGGGCCGATGATGACGCGAATCTCGTTCTCGTCCACATAGAAGGAGAGGTCGTCGACGGCCTTAAAGCCGTCGAAGGAGACCGTGAGCGCTTCGACCTCGAGGACGAAGTCCTTGGGGGCGTGGGTCTTGGTTGCAGGCGTCGCGTTCAACGATCCCTCTCCTATTCTGCGGGTTGGGCGGCGACGTCGCGGCCGCTTTTTTCCCGGCGATCGAAGATGCCGGAAACTTTCAAGAGATGCGGGCGGACGTGGCGGTTGTAGAGGCCGGCCAGACCATCCGGGAAGGCCATGACTACGGCGATGAACAGGCCGCCCATGGCGAAGAGCCAGAGTTCGGGGAAGGTCTCGGAGAAGGTCGACTTGGCGTAATTCACGAGAAGCGCGCCATAGATCGCGCCGAAGAGCGAGAGCCTGCCGCCGACCGCGGCGAAGATCACCATCTCGATCGATGGCACGATGCCTACGAAGGTCGGCGACATGAAGCCGACCTGCAGCGTGAACATCGCGCCGCCGATGGCGGCTATACCGGCTGCAAAGCAGAAGACGAAGACCTTGAAGGCGGCGACGTCGTAGCCGGAAAAGCGGACGCGGTCCTCCTTGTCACGGATCGCGATCAGCAGCCGACCAAGCTTCGAGACGTGGACCGCGCGGCACAGAAGCAGCGAGGCAAGCAGCAGGCCGGCGCAGACGAAGTAGAGGATGAACTGGGCATCCGTGGTCCGGATGTTCCATCCAAGCAGGGTCCGCAGGTCCGTGATGCCGTTGACGCCGCCGGTATAACCCTGCTGACCGATGATGAGGATGGTCAGGATCGCCGCGATCGCCTGGGTGATAATCGCGAAATAGACGCCGCCAACCCGCCGGGTGAACAGCGCAAATCCGATGATGAAGGCGAGCAACATCGGAACCGCGACGATGGCGACCAGAGTGAAGGCGAAGGAATGGAACGGCACCCAGAACCAGGGCAGTTCGGTGATCTGGTTCCAGTCCATGAAATCCGGAATACCGGGCGTGGACTGGATCGCGGTGTTCTCGGGCGAGGAGGCTTCCAGCTTCAGGAACATCGCCATGCAATATCCGCCAAGGCCGAAGAAGATGCCTTGGCCGAGGCTGAGAATGCCCGAATGCCCCCAGCACAGGACGAGGCCGAGCGCGACAAAGGCGTAGGTGAGGTACTTGCCCACGTTGTTGAGCCGGAAGGAGTCCAGCGCCAGCGGGAAGACCACGAGGATCAGGATGGCGAGGATCGCGAAGTAGAGCCATCCCTCGCGGGTGAAGAACGGATTGGCGAAGCGCTCTTTCGACGGCATTTCGGAAACGGAGCGGTGTGATGACGACGTCATGGGTCTTGCCTTCCTCAGCGACGGATTTTGAGGGCGAAGAGGCCCTGCGGGCGGAGCATCAGGATGCCGACCACGGTGAGCAGCGTCAGGACTTTCGCCATCGAGCCGCTCAGGAAGAATTCGAGGGTCGACTGGGCCTGAGAGATCGTGAAGGCGCTGGCGATCGTTCCTAGGAGGCTTCCGGCGCCGCCGAAGACCACCACGAGAAAGGTGTCGACGATGTACTGCTGGCCGGATGTCGGACCGGTCGAACCGATCATGGTGAAGGCGGACCCCGCGATGCCGGCGATGCCGCAACCGAGGCCGAAGGTGACCCGGTCGGTCATGCGGGTATTGATGCCGACGGCGCCTGCCATGGTGCGGTTCTGGACGACGGCGCGAACGCGCTTGCCCCAGCCGGACCGGTACATGAGGGCGTAGACCGTCGCGGTGATGATCAAGGTGAGCGACATGACGAAGATCCCGTTGATCGGCACTTCGACGATGTCGGTCAGCGGCAGCGAGCCGATGAGCCAGTCGGGTAGGGAAACGCCGACCTCACGGGCTCCGAAGATCGTGCGATAGGTCTGCTGCAGAACGAGGGACAGACCCCAGGTCGCCAGCAGCGTATCGAGCGGCCGCTTGTAGAGATGCCGGATCATCGCCCATTCGACGAGAACGCCCAGGGCGAAAGCTGCGCAGAAGGCAAGGATGATCGCGAAGAAGAAGTAATAGGGGAAGAAGGCTGGGATATTCGCCGACACGAAGGTCGAGCAGAGATAGGTCACATAGGCCCCGAGGATCATGAACTCGCCATGGGCCATGTTGATGACGCCCATCTGGCCGAAGATGATCGCCAGCCCGAGGGCCATCAGAACGAAGACAGAAAAGAGGATCAGACCGGCAAAACCCTGCATGGCGAGGATCGAGCCGAATTCGTAATAGGTAAAATCGCCGATCATGGCAGCCTCGTCCGGCCTCTGCCGGTCATCGTCGGTTGAAGGAAAGTTGAATCGAGCCGGTGAGCCCCGACCGCCTGTGGCGCGCGGTCGAGGCCCGGGGCGAAAGGCTTATTGGTAGCCTTCCGGGAACGGATCGGGCTCCATGAGCTCTTCCGTTTCGTGAACCACCTTGTACTGACCGTCCGGCTGGGCCTGCGCGATCCGGGTCTTTGACCAGAGGTGATGGTTATCGTGGATGCGCACGTAGCCTTCCGGCGCCTTGTTCATCTCGATGCCCGCCGAGACGGAGACCACCTCGTCGATGTCGAAGGTGCCGGCCTTTTCGACGGCGGCCTTCCATAGCCAGGGGCCGAGATAGGCGGCCTGGGTCACGTCGCCGATCACCATGTCGTCGCCCCAGCGCTCCTTGAACGCCTTCACGAATTCCTCATTGTTCTGGTTCGTGAGGCTCTGGAAATACTTCATCGAGGCATAGGCGCCGTCGATGTTCTCGCCGCCGATGCCGCGGATTTCGTCTTCGGTGACGGAGATGGTGAGGAGCAGGGGTTTCTCCTCGGTCATGTCGATGCCGGCGGCCTTCAGCTGCTTGTAGAAGGCGACGTTGGAGCCGCCGACGACGCTCGCATAGATCACGTCGGGTTTGCGCAGCTTGATCTTGTTGATCACCGAGTTGAACTGGGTGTGCCCAAGCGGATAGTAATCTTCGCCGACGACCTTGCCGCCGAGCTTCTCGATATGCTTGCGCGCGATCTTGTTGGACGTGCGCGGCCAGATGTAGTCCGAGCCGAGAAGGTAGAAGGTCTGTGCGCTCTTCTCCTCCGAGACCCAGTCGATGCCAGCCAGGATCTGCTGGGTCGCTTCCTGACCCGTGTAGAAGACGTTCTTGGACTGCTCGAGGCCTTCGTAGAAGGTCGGGTAGTAGAGAAGCCCGTTATACTGCTCGAAGACCGGCAGCACAGCCTTGCGCGATGCGGACGTCCAGCAGCCGAAGACGGCGGCGACCTTGTCCTGGACGAGAAGCTTCTTGGCTTTCTCCGCGAAGGTGGGCCAGTCCGATGCGCCGTCTTCCTGGATAATCTTGATCTGGCGTCCGAGAATGCCGCCCTCGGCATTGATCTGTTCGATCGCAAGCGTCTCGGCCTGCACGGAACCGGCCTCGGAAAGCGCCATCGTGCCGGTGATCGAATGCAGGATGCCGACCGTGACAGTGTCGTCGGTGACGGCGAGGTCGTTGCCGCTGACTTCGCTTGTTGGATAATCTTGCGCTGCAACGGGCTGTCCGAGCGCGGCAAGGATCGGGATGGCGGCGAGCCCTGAAAGCAGTTTGCGGCGCGTCATCGCCATCAATGTGTTTGAAGTACGCGGTTGCGTCATGGGGGACCCTCTTGCCCTGGGAATGGATCGGGAGCAGTCCGGCGTCGCTGCCGGTGAGGGAATGAGGCAAAATTTACCGCAGTGCGACAATGGGGCGTTTGACGTATGGCGAGTGGGGTAAATCACCCATAACGTTCGAAGAGAGAACGTCATTGCGACCGGCATGGTGAGATACGCAAGCGGGAGTGATCTGTGCGCGATTTCCTGCTTCGTCCGGCCCGCCGAATGTGCTGTCAGTTGCACTGGCGCGATCATCGAGAATGGGCAGACCGTGCCGATTGTTCCACGCCGTGCCGTTAAGAAGGGCTGGATCTGACCGAAGTCTGCCGTACCGGCAATTCGAAGGGAGACCATGACGCAGCCCCTGCGTGTTCCCCGCATCAAGCGCACCTATACGAGGTGGGCCGCCGACGAGACGATGGAAGACTATGCGTTGCGCTTTACGGCCTTCGGCGTACGCAGGTTTTCGGCCGGACGCATCGCGAACACCGCGATCGGGGCGGTGTCGTTCCTCGCTCTCGAGGCGATCGGCGGTACTATCACGCTCGCCTACGGCTTCCCGAACGCAGGTCTTGCCATCGTCACGGTCTGCACGCTCATCTTCCTCGCGGGTCTGCCGATCTGCTATTACGCGGCCCGCGCAGGTGTCGACATCGATCTGTTGTCGCGCGGGGCAGGCTTCGGTTATCTCGGCTCGACGATCACCTCGCTGATCTACGCGACGTTCACCTTCATCTTCTTCGCGATCGAAGCGGCGATCATCGCCAACGCCCTCGAACTTGCGCTCGGCCTTCCGCTCACGATCGGCTATATCTTGGCGTCGCTGGTGGTGATCCCCCTCGTGCTTTACGGCGTCACCTTCATCAGCCGCTTCCATGCATGGACGCAGCCGATCTGGATCGTTCTCCAGCTTCTTCCCTTCATCTATCTCGCCTTGAACGAGCGCTCCTCGATTGCGGCCTGGACCGGCTATACGGGCCTCTTCGGTGCGCCAGACGGGACTTTGAGCCTCGCGGCGTTTGGCGCGGCCTCCGCCGTCCTCTTCGCTTTGATGGCGCAGATCGGGGAGCAGGTCGATTTCCTGCGCTTCCTGCCGTCAGTTGCGACGATCGGGCGGAGGCGATGGTGGCTGGCCCTCGTCGGGGCGGGGCCCGGCTGGGTCTTTTTCGGTGCCGCGAAGTTCTTTGCCGGTTCCTATCTCGCCTACTACGCGTTTCGGGAGGGCATCGACTTCTTCAGCGCGGCCGATCCGGTGAAGATGTATCTCACCGTCTATGCCGACATGATTCCGAGCCCCGATCTCGCGCTTGCGCTGACCTGCATCTTCATCGTCATCTGCCAGTTGAAGATCAACGTGACGAATGCCTATGCCGGGTCGATCGCCTGGTCGAACTTCTTCAGCCGTCTCACCTACAACCATCCCGGGCGCGTCGTCTGGCTCGTCTTCAACGTGATGATCAGCCTGTTCCTCATGGAATTCGGCATGTATCGCGTCTTCGAGAGCATTCTCGGCCTTTATGCGATCCTCGCCGTGGCATGGGTCTCGGCCCTCGTCGCCGACCTCGTAATCAACCGCCCGCTGGGTCTGGCGCCGGACCGGATCGAGTTTCGGCGCGCCCATCTCTACGACATCAATCCGGTGGGTTTCGGTGCGATGATCGCCGGAATAGTCGCCTCGGTCTGCGCCTATGGGGGTGTCTTCGGCGCCGGCGGTGCCGCGCTCTATTCCTATGTCGCGATCCTGGTTCCCCTGATCGTCTCGCCGCTCCTTGCTATCGTAACCGGCGGGCGGTTCTACATCGCCCGGGAGCCGGATGCGGCCGCGACCGGCCCGGGCCAGAAGACCTGCTGCATCTGCGACTATCCCTTCGACGGCGAGGACATGGCTCATTGCCCCGTCTATGCCGGCCCGATCTGTTCGCTGTGCTGCACCCTCGATGCACGCTGCGGAGATGCCTGCAAGACGGGCTCCCATCTTGCCGACCAGCTTCGATCGGGACTGCATCGCCTCGGGGGCTCGAAAGCGCGGATCGAGCGTCTTTTCCAATCTACGCTGATGCGCTTTACGACGATGATGACAGTGGTCGGCATCGTTCTCGCCGCCGTCTTTCTGTTCGTCTCGATCGACGGCCAGTTGAACGGGGACCTGTCGGATCAGGCCGCGTCCTCGCTTTTGACGAAGCTCTTCGTCATCGTCGTCATAGCCTCCGGCATTGTCGTCTGGCTCTTCGTCCTCAGTCAGGACAGCCATCGGCGTGCGGAGGAAGAGGTACGCCGGCATACGAAGCTTCTGATGGACGAGATCGCCGCGCACCGCGAAACCGATCTCGCCCTCAAGCAGGCACGGGAAGTCGCCGAGAAGGCCAATCTCGCCAAGAGCCGCTATGTGGTGGGGCTCAGCCACGAGCTGCGCTCGCCCCTCAACTCGATCCTCGGCTATGCTCAGATCCTCGAGCGAAGGGCCGAGGCTGGCACGCCGGTCTATACGGCGGCCTCCACGATCCGGCGCAGCGGTGACCATCTCTCCATGATGATCGAAGGGCTGCTGGATATCTCGCGGATCGAAGCCGGCAAGCTCGAGATCTTCCGGCACAAGGTCGCCCTGAAACCGCTGCTCGACCAGATCGTCGACATGTTCGCCCTTCAGGCGCGCAGCAAGGGGCTGCAATTTCGCTTCGAGACCCCGCCCTATCTGCCGGATTTCGTCTGGACGGACGGAAAGCGGCTCCGCCAGGTCCTCATCAACCTTCTCTCCAACGCCGTGAAGTTCACGCGCGATGGCCGTGTCTCCCTCAAGCTTTCCTATCGAAGCGGGATCGCGACCTTTGCCGTCGAGGATACCGGGGTCGGTATCGCCGAAGCCGATCTCGAACGCATCTTCGAACCGTTCGAACGGGTGAATGACGCGGCAGACGAGACTCAGCCAGCCGGCACCGGGCTCGGGCTTTCGATCACGCGCCTGCTCGTGGACATCATGGGCGGCGACCTTACCGTCAAAAGCGCCGAGGGGGAGGGCACCACCTTCACCCTGCGTGTTCTCCTCTCCTCGGTCCACGAGGGCGAGGAGGTGCAGATCTCGAAACCTATCCCTCGCGGCTATCGGGGCAATCGCCGCTGTGTGCTCGTGGCTGACGACAACGCTTCCCATCGCCGGATCGTGCGCGAATTCCTGGAGCCGATGGGCTTTGAGGTGATCGAAGCGATCAATGGCCGCTCGGCGGTCTCGGCGGCGGCTATCTCTTCGGTGGATATTGCCCTTCTCGACGTGTCGATGCCGGACCTCGACGGCTGGGACGTGGCCCGGCGGATCCGTATGGGTCCGACCGACATCCCGATCGTCATGGTCTCGGCCGAGGTGGGCGCCGAACGTAACCGACCCGAATATCGCGCTCTCTATGACGACTATCTGACAAAACCTTTCCTCCTCACCGATCTCATCGAGAGAATCGGCAGCCATCTCAATCTCGATTGGGAGGAGGAGAGCCTTCAGGATACCTGGTTCCGCAGAGCCGCGGACTGGGACTGGCCCCCGCCAGAACGCCTCTCGGAGCTGCGCACGCTCGCACGGGCCGATCTCCTGCGCTCCCTCGCCGGTTCCCTCCGCCAGATCCAGCATGATTTGCCGAACACCAGTGATTTCTGCGCCGGAATGCGAGACCTCGCGGAGCGCGGGCGCCGCCATACGATCATCGACATCCTGTCTTCACGACAAATGGAAGAAGACCATGAACGCTTCCAGTGAAACCTCGATCCTCGTCGTCGACGATGCGGTGGACACCGCCAGGATGCTGGTCGATGCCATCTCCCTGACGGGTCAGTCGGCGACGACCGCGCTCTCCGGGTTCGATGCGATCCGCTCCATCGACGAGACCGTTCCGGACCTGATCCTGCTTGACGCCATGATGCCGGGGATCGACGGCTTCGAGACCTGCGCGCGGCTGAAGGCCGATCCGCGCACGAGCGATGTTCCGGTCATTTTCATGACCGGCTTCAACGAAAGCGAACACGTCGTGCGCGCCTTCGCGGCCGGCGGTGCCGACTTCATTGCCAAGCCGATCAATCTCGACGAGCTGTTTGCCCGGATGAACGTTCATCTCAGCCATATGCGACGGCAAAGGTCGGCGCGGGTGGCGCTGGAGACGACCGGCCGCCGGATCATCTCGCTGAACGAGAGCGGCGTCCTGAACTGGGCGACGCGCCAGGCTGCGAGGCTATTGGAGGATGCAGGTCTCGACAGCAGGCAGGGTCAACGCATGCCGATCTCCGTCGCCGAATGGCTGGCACAGCAAACGGACCTGCCGTTCCTGCACGATGCATCGGGCGTGCCAATCGAGATGCGGATCCTGGAGCGGAAAGACGATCAGATCCTCATCAAGCTTTTCGATCGCACGTCGGGAACTGATGAGGAGAGGCTCGCCAGCGCGTTCGGCCTCACCATCAGAGAGGCGGAGGTGCTGCTTTGGATCGCCCACGGCAAATCGAACAGGGAGATCGGCGACATTCTGGAGATCAGCCACCGGACAGCCAACAAGCACACCGAGCAGATTTTCGACAAGCTCGGCGTCGAGAACCGCACCGCTGCCGCGACGACCGCAGTCCGTGTTCTCATGGTCGATCAGTAGGGTGCTTCGCCTCTTCAGGCAAAGAGCGAGGCCGTGCCTATCACTGGAAATGCGTAGCAGGCCGTTTGTGCAATCGGAGGCGTGGCACAACCTCAAGAGAATATTTTTGCAGAGCCAACTTATTAAACGTTTTTTATCGAAGAAGTATCACCTTGAGGTGAGATCACGTAACTGGACCAGCACTCTCATGAGCTATGGATATGGAGCCACCGGCTCACAGGGCGACCCGTCTGTGGTGGTGGCACTGCCTGAGGACTGCACGATCCGGGGCGTTCACGCGATGACCTCCTGTCTGACCCAGAATATCCACGGGCCGTCGCCCATGTTCGATAGCCGTGCTGTGAAGACCTTCGATGTCGTGGGCCTGCAGATGCTTCTGTCCGCGCAAAAGACCGCGCAGGGCTCCGGCACGGCCATTCAGATCATCGCCGATGACGAGTGCGCGCTGCGCGTCGCAGCGGAACGGGCGGGGCTGATGGCCGAATTTGAGAAACTGTTCATTCCGTCGCCGCCGACCTGAGCAGGGTCTTCCAACCCCAGATAAAAATCTGTCCCCCTGCGCCGAAAGCCCGCACCTCGATTGGACGCGCGAGACACCGCGTGTCCGACCGCGACCTGCTGCGCCTTCGGGCGCCTGCAGGATCGAGCTCTCTCCTCCCCAGCGTCAATTTATGAGATATCCCTGATGAGCAAGACAATCCTCATGGTCGATGATTCGGCCTCCGTCCGGCAGATGGTCGGCATGACGCTGAAGCAGGCCGGCTACAGTGTCGTCGAGGCTGCCGACGGACGCGAGGCCTTGCAGAAGGCGGCTGCGAACCCGATCGATGCGGTCATCACCGATCTCAACATGCCGGTGATGGACGGGCTGTCCTTCATCCGCGAATACCGCACGACACCGGCATCGAGCGGTGTTCCCATCGTCTTCCTGACGACGGAGTCCGATGACAGCCTGAAAGCCGAGGCGAAGGCCGCCGGCGCCACCGGCTGGATGGTGAAGCCCTTCAAGCCGGACCAGCTCCTCGCCATCGTTCGCAAGGTCGCGGGCGCATGAGCAACATCGACCCGACGGACGTCTTCCGGCAGGAGGCTGCCGATCTCATCGAGACCCTCGAACAGGCGCTTCTCGATCTCGAAACGCGGCCTGACGACCGCGAGCTCGTCGGCCTCGCCTTCCGCGCGCTGCACACCTTAAAAGGGTCCGGCGCGATGTTCGGCTTCACGGCCGTCTCCGACTTCATCCACGAGTTCGAAACCGCGTTCGACCGCGTCCGCAAGGGGGAG
This sequence comes from Fulvimarina fulva, assembly GCF_039652615.1. Classification (NCBI taxonomy): domain Bacteria; kingdom Pseudomonadati; phylum Pseudomonadota; class Alphaproteobacteria; order Hyphomicrobiales; family Aurantimonadaceae; genus Fulvimarina; species Fulvimarina fulva. The sequence continues at coordinate 261,099 of NZ_JBDJAC010000003.1, read as the reverse complement.
GCCGCAGCGGGACCCCGGCTGATCGCGGCGGCTCTCGACGCGCGCGATCATGTCTCTCGGCTCATCGACGATCCGGATTGCGATAAGGAGCGCGGCGATGGGATCCTTGCCGCCCTGAAGATCGCCGTCAGCGGGGCGGCGGACGATGCTCCGGTCGTCAACGAGATGGAAGCGTCTTGTGGCGAAGACGCGGAAAGCGCCTCACGGCCGACCGGCTGGCGCATCCGCTTCAAGCTTGCTGCGGAAGCCCTGACGCTTGGCGCGAACCCGCTTCTTCTTCTCGACGAGATGCGCGAACTCGGCCCGTGCGAGATCCATGCCGATGCCGGCGAGATCCCGACGCTCGATCGTCTTGAGCCCCAGCAGTGCTATCTTTCCTGGGATGTTATCCTGAACGCTCCCGTCGAGCGCGAAGCGGTGGACGACGTTTTCCTTTTCGTCCGCGACGACATGGACCTCGTCATCGAAGCGCTCACGTTGGAGCATGAGGAGAGCGTTTCGAGCGAACCACAGGCCGTGGAGGCGCTCGTCAATCGGGCCAAGGCCGAGACGGCCATCGGCGAGCCGGCGGCGAAGACGGAGCCGTCGAGCCCAGCCTCGGCGGCAAAGGGCGAAGCTGCAACCGGCAAGGCTGCGGCACCGGCGAAGATCGAGCGCAACGCCACCTTGCGCGTTCCGGCCGAGCGGCTCGACGAACTGATGGACCGGGTCGGCGAGCTCGTCATTGCCCAGGCCCGCCTCTCGCAGCTCGCCGAGACGATCCACGATCCCTCTCTGGTCAACGTCGCCGAAGAGATCCAGCGGCTCACCTCCAGCCTGCGCGATACGACGATGGGGACCCGGATGGTCCCCTTCGGGTCGCTCTTCGGGCGGTTCCGCAGACTCGTCCGCGATCTGTCGGAGGATCTCGGCAAGCCGATCGACTTCGTGACAGAGGGCGAGGATACCGAACTCGACAAGACGGTGATCGAACAGCTCGCCGATCCTCTCGTCCACATCATCCGCAACTCGATCGATCACGGTCTTGAACGGCCCGACAAGCGGACCGAGGCCGGCAAGAACGCGACGGGAACCCTGACGCTTTCAGCCAAGCATCGCGGCGCGGAAGTCGCCATCGCCATTCGCGACGACGGAGCCGGCCTCAACGCCGAGCGCATCCGCCAGCGGGCGGAGGAGGCGGGGCTCATCGCCTCAGGCCAGAGCGTCGCCGACGGCGAACTTTATCGGATGATCTTCCAGCCGGGCTTTTCGACGGCGACGGAGGTGACGGCGCTGTCCGGCCGCGGTGTCGGCATGGACGTCGTCAAGCGCACCATCGACGGCCTGCGCGGATCGATCGATATCGACACCGCGGCCGGCCGGGGCACGACCGTCACGCTCCGCCTTCCGCTCACGCTCGCGATCATCGACGGCCTTCTCGTCAGGGTCGGGAACGATCGCTACACGATCCCGCTCGCGGCGGTCGAGGAATGCGTCGAACTGCCCGACGGCATCGATGCCGAGGCGCGCGGGCGCAGCTTCATCAATCTGCGCGGCGAGCTGGTGCCCTTCCTCAAGCTGCGGTCTCTGTTCGGTGCGGAAAACGAGCCGGACCGCTTCCAGAAGGTGGTCGTCGTCTCCTCCGAGACCACGCGCGTCGGCCTGGTGGTGGACGAGATCCTGGGCAACAATCAGACGGTCATCAAGCAGCTCTCGAAGCTTCATTCGGGCCTGAAGACCTTCTCCGGCGCGACGATCCTCGGCGACGGCACCGTCGCCCTCATCCTGGACGTCATGCACCTCGTCGGCTTCGGCCAGAAGATCGAGGAGCGGCGGCGCGCCGAAACCCTGGAGAAAGCCGCATGACCCAAGCCGTGGAGTCGAAAGCCATGCATGCCCTCACCATCCGGCTCCAGGACGAGATGTTCGCGCTCGAAGCGACGAATGTCCGCGAAATCCTGGACCCGGTCCCGATCACCCGGGTACCCAATGCCGGCGCCTTCGTCGGCGGCCTGATCAACGTGCGCGGCAATGTCGTGCCGCTCGCCGATCTGAGGGTCAGTTTCGGCATGGACCGGCCGCCTGCCGACACCGATACGCGGATCGTCGTCATGGAGATCGAGCTCGACGGCGAACCAATGGTCGCCGGGATCCTTGCCGACAAGGTCTACGAGGTCACCGACATCGAAACTGCTTCCATCGAAGAAGCGCCGAAGGTCGGCATGCGCTGGCCGGCCGAATACGTGCGCGGCATCGGCCGCCGCGACGACGACTTCGTCATCATTCCAGACATGCAGCAAATTTTCGGGTCACGGGCGAACCCCGCCGCCAACAGCAACTGAAAGGATACCCAATGAAACTCTCGCTCAAGGCGAAATTCGCCCTTGCCTTCGGGATATTGCTCACCCTGATCGCCGGTCTCGGTGGGGTTGCAATTCTGGAAATGCGCCAGATCAACGACCAGTCGACGGTGATCGCCGACAACTGGCTCCCGAGCGTCAATCTCATCAACCGTATCAATACGGCCACCTCGGACTTCCGGATCAACGAACTCGAGCATGTCGTCTCTACGAACAACAACGAAATGCAGGTCGCCGAAACGGAAATGAAACAGACCGGCGCCATGATCGCCGAGCTGCGAAAAGAGTACGAGCAGCTGATCTCATCCGATGAAGAGCAGCGGATCTACGACCAGTTCGCCGGCAAATACGAGCAGTATCTCGCCGAAAGCACCAAGATGCTCGGCTATTCCCGCCGGAACGAGAACGAGCAGGCCGCTCGCATGCTTCGCGACACGGACGCTGCGTTCGACGGTTTCTCGACCGATCTCAGCGCGCTCGTCGACTTGAACGCGGAAGGCGGCCGAGCTTCGAGCGCCGCAGGCGACGTGATCTATTCCCAGGCTCAGATGATCACCTTCACCGTCATCGGTCTCGCATTCCTGATCGGCATCGCGACGGCGATCTTCCTGACCCGCAACGTCCTCAAGTCTCTCGGCGGCGAACCGGACTATGCCCGCGACGTCATCCGCGAGATCGCACAGGGCAACCTCACCGTCGACGTCAACACCCGCAAGGGCGACAATGAGAGCCTTCTGGCCGCGGCGCGCGACATGGTCGAAAAGCTCGAAGCCATCATCACGGATGTCACCGGTTCTGCCCGCAACGTCTCCTCCGGCAGCCAGGAAATGTCCTCGGCCGCCGAGCAGCTGAGCCAGGGCGCAACCGAGCAGGCCTCGTCCACCGAGGAAGCCTCGTCCTCGATGGAAGAGATGGCCTCCAACATCAAGCAGAACGCCGACAACGCCTCGCAGACCGAGGCGATCGCCCGCCAGTCCGCGAAGGATGCGGAAGCCAGCGGTGAGGCCGTCGGCAAGGCCGTGAAGGCCATGGAGACCATCGCCGAGAAGATCCTGATCGTTCAGGAGATCGCTCGCCAGACGGATCTTCTCGCCCTCAACGCGGCCGTCGAGGCAGCTCGTGCCGGCGAACACGGAAGAGGCTTTGCGGTGGTCGCTTCGGAAGTGCGCAAGCTCGCCGAACGCAGCCAGGCTGCGGCCCAGCAGATCTCCGGCCTTTCGGGCGATACGGTCAAGGCCGCCCAGCAGGCCGGGGACATGCTGACCCGTCTCGTTCCCGATATCCAGAAGACGGCTGAGCTCGTCTCTGAGATCACCAATGCGAGCCGTGAGCAGAACACCGGTGCTGCCCAGATCAACATGGCGATCCAGCAGCTCGACAAGGTGACCCAGCAGAACACTTCGGCTGCCGAGGAAATGGCCTCGACATCGGAGGAACTCGCAAGCCAGGCCGACCGCCTGCAGAGCTCGATCGCCTTCTTCAAGGTGAACCAGAACAGCGGTTCGATGAGCGAGCACCATCAGCCGGTGAAAAAGTCGAAAGGCTCGTCCGGTCTCGGCGTCGCCGACATGCACGACGCGCTGCGTGTCGCGGCCCCCTCCATGTCCGGCGCCCGCAACGCGCCGAAGGGCAAGAGTGGCGGTTTCGACTTCGACATGGACGACGAGGGCGACGATCTGGACCGCCGCTTCGTGCGCAACGGCCGGGCCGCCTGAGGCGACCGATCTGTCCTCCCGGCCCATGGCGGCCGGGAGGGTCCCCATCGAGGGAGACCGTGAGGTGTCCTAGTGGCTCGATTTCGACGTTCGCCGAAGGCGGGCCTCAAATGTCAAATTTGCTCCACTAGGGGCGCCGGAACATCGCTCCCGACTTTAAGAATTCACGGCAGACCGCGCAGCGACGAAGCACTGCCGATCTGCCCCGCAAATCCTGCCATTTCAGCCGAGAGAGACGCCCCATGACTGAAGCAACGCAATATGTGACCCTGGGCGTCGCCGACTCCCTCTTCGCGGTTCCGGTATCGCGCGTTCAGGAGATCCTCGAGCCGCAGCCCATCGCCAAAATGCCGAGGGCGCCGGAAGACTTTCTCGGCGTCATCGATGTTCGCGGGCAGAGCATTCCGGTAATCGACCTGAGGCTCCGCCTCGGAATGGATGCGGTCGAGGACACCCACGACACCCGCGTCATCGTCCTCGACGTTCTCCTGAATGGCGACATGCAGAAGCTGGCTCTTCGCGCCGACCGGGTTTTCGAGGTCGCCGAACTCGACGGCCCGCTCGAGCCGCCGGTGAAGATCGGCGGGCGGTGGAGCGCCGAATGCGTTGCCGGCGTCGGACGTCGCAACGGTGCGTTCGCGACAGTGTTCGATCTCGACCGGCTGTTCGTCTCCCACGACGTCACCGGGGTTGCCGCGGCAGCCTGACCTTTAGGTAACCGATCTACGGCGCGGCGGTCGCTTTGTCTCCAGCGCCGGCCCGATGCCCCAACCCATCGCTTCCATAACTCTTCGCCATCGCAGCCGGTGCCGATCACCCGCTACGCGAGACGCGTAAAGGACCAAGATGCCCCTCGCTTCAGCTGTCGCCGAGCCGCTCGGCTCCCGTTTCCGCCCTCCCGTTTCCGAAGACCAGATCTCCGAGGCCGACTTCGAGCGCCTCACGGTTCTCGTCACCCAGCAGACCGGTATCAGACTGCCCCAGGCCAAGCGGGTGATGATCGAGGGACGCCTTCGCAAGCGGATGCGCGCGCAAAAGCTTCCCACCCTCGATGCCTATTGCCGGTTCCTGTTCGATCAGGGGGGACTCGAAGCGGAGCTGGTTCACCTCATCGACGTGATGACGACCAACAAGACCGACTTCTTCCGCGAGCCCGAACATCTCGACCTCATGGAGCGAAAGCTCGTTCCCGAGCTTCTTTCCCGCGGCGCGAACCGTCTCCTGAAGGTCTGGAGCGCGGCAAGCTCGAACGGGGCGGAAGCCTGGTCGATCGCCATGGTGCTGGAGGATCTCGCCCGCGAGCGCCGGGATTTCACCTATGCAGTGCTCGGCACCGATATCTCGACGGCGGTGCTCGAACAGGCCCGGCGCGCGATCTATCCGATCGAGGCGATGGCGCCGGTGCCGCTGGAAAAACGCAAGCGCTACGTCATGGACGGGCGTGCCGATGACCAGCGGGCGGAGGTTCGCATCGTGCCGGAACTGCGCCGCAGGGCCCGTTTCGAGCGCATGAACCTGATGGGCGAGCGCTATCCCTACGACAGGGATGTGGACATCATCTTCCTGCGCAACGTGCTCATCTATTTCGACAAGGCCGACCAGCAGGCGGTCGTTACGCGGCTGGGCGGCCATCTGAGACCGGGGGGCTTTCTCATCGTCGGCCATTCGGAATCGATGGCCGTGCGGGGAAGCGATTTCAGGCAGATTGGTCCGACCATCTACCAGAAATGCTAACCAGTCGCCGTTATCGTCCTGCTTCTGTCGAGACGACCCTTTTTTAAGTCCAAAAGGACCTTTTCCCAGGAACGAGTGATGCAAAAGAACGCTTCTGACACGAACCGGGAGAAAATCAGGGTCCTGATCGTGGACGATTCCGCTTCGGTGCGCACGACCCTGACCGCCATTCTCTCCGACGACCCGGAGATCGAGGTCATGGGCACGGCGGCCGACCCCTATCTCGCGGCCGAGAAGATCCGCCAGCAGATCCCGGACGTGCTGTTCCTCGATATCGAGATGCCGCGAATGGACGGGCTGACCTTCCTGAGGAAGATCATGGCGCAGCGCCCCATTCCCGTCGTCGTTTGCTCCAGCCTTGCCAGCGAAAAATCGGACGTGATGATGGAGGCGCTGGCCGCCGGCGCCGTCGATGTCATCACCAAGCCGCGGGTCGATACGCGCCAGTTCCTCACCGAGTCGCGCATGTTGATCTGCGACGTCGCGAAGGCCGCCGCCCATGCCAAGGTGAGAAGCGGCATGCGCCGAGAGGTCAAGCCGGCGGTCGAGGCGAAGCTCTTCGCCGACGTCATGATCCCGCCAATCTCCGAGACCCGTATGGCCTCGCTCAAGCGTTCGATCCCGAAGACCGACCCCATCGTCTGCATCGGCGCCTCGACGGGGGGAACCGAAGCGCTGGCATCGGTGCTCACCCGTCTGCCGGCAAACAGCCCCGGTATCCTGATCGTCCAGCACATGCCGGAAAAGTTTACCGCCGCCTTTGCCCGGCGTCTCGACGGCATGTGTGCCGTGGAGGTTCGTGAAGCCGCCGACGGCGATCTTGTCGGGCCCGGCCGGGTTCTGGTTGCGCCGGGCGGCCGTCACATGCTGCTCCAACGGCAGGCAAGTCGCTACAGCGTCGCCATCAGGGACGGCGATTATGTCTGCCGTCATCGCCCGTCGGTGGATGTCCTCTTCCGCTCGGCTGCGCAGAACGCAGGCGCGAATGCCATGGGCGTCCTCCTGACCGGCATGGGCGACGACGGCGCGCGCGGTCTTTTGGAAATGCGCCAGATGGGCTCCTATACGATTGCCCAGGACGAGGAGACGAGCGTGGTCTTCGGTATGCCGAAGGAGGCAATCGAGCTTGGCGCCGCCGCGAAGGTCGTTCCTCTCCACAAGGTTGCGGAGTATATTCTGCGCTATACCGCCATTGCCGCAAAGACCGCCAGGATCGCTTCATGAGTGCGTTAGCCCATCTCGAACCGGACGGCTCTCCGGACTCGCCGCCAGAGCCTGTCCGACATCGCGGCTTCCCGCTCGAACGCTACCGCAATCAGCTTGACGGAACGATCGACGGCATCGAGACGATCTTCCTGCGCATTGGCGAAAGCCTGCTCGCCTGCGTCGGCCTGCTCGGCGATATGCGCGAAGCCTTCGGTGCGATCACCGAGGCTCATGCCGGCCCGGAGGTTGCCGAGGCCGAGGCCGCGATCCGGGGGCTCGTTCGCGAATGCCAGGGCCTTCTCGAAGCAACGCACCGCGAGCACCAGATCGTCGTCGAACTGACGCGCATCGTCACCTCTGCCGGTTCCCAGGTCGAGGCCCTCCGCCAGACCGTGTCGATGATCTCGGCCATCGCGGTGAACGCCCGGGTGATTGCCGCAGGCACACGATGCGACGGCGAGACCGAACTCGCCGTCTTCACCGACGACATTCACGAATTCATCAAGCGGACCGCCGATGTCGTTGATCGGCTCACCAAGGGCCAGTCCCAGCTGCGCACGCTGCTCGTCAGTGCGTCCGTCAAGAGCGAGGCCTTCGAGCGCAATTTCGCCCGGGCGACGGAATGGCTGAAGGACAGGATCGAGGCCGATCTCGCGGCGGCCGTCGAAGATCGCGCGCGTGCCTCGAAGACGAGCGGCCTCGCGAAGGAGACCTGTGCATCTCTCTCCGGGCAGGTGTCCCGGATTGTCTCATCCATGCAGGTTGGCGACAACACCCGCCAGCGTCTCGAACATGTCTCGGCGGGGCTTGCCATCGCCGAGAAGACGCCCGAGGCCGAATATGCCATCCTCGAACTGCAATGCGCGCAGATGAGCGGCACCCGGGTCGATCTCGTCCAGGAGACCGGATCGCTCAGGGAGGCCCTTCTCGTCCTCTCCGCAGATATCGACCATTCCTTCGGCGCGTTGAAGAGTGAACTCGTTGGAACCGGCGCGCGCCATGACGCGCCGGGCACGGCCCGGCTCGGTCCGGATATTGCCCAGGCGAGCACCGAACTCTCTCGTTCAAAAGAGGAACAGGAGCGCGTCGCGGCGCTGGCAAGGAGCATCACCGAGGATGTCGCCGCCTTCAACACCCGTGCCAGCGAAATCCGTCAGCTCGAATTCGAGATGCGGCTCGTCAGTCTCAACACCGCGATCGGCTGTTCGCGCCTCGGCAAGGAGGGGATCGCCCTCGGCGTCGTATCCCACCAGATGCGTGAAGTCGTCGGCGATATGGTGACCCAGTCGGAGGCGCTTTCCGCGGTTCTTTCGAACCTCGGGCAGCTGGCGGACGATCTTGGGCAGGTTCGCGCGAACGCGGCCGATCGCGGCATCGCGGAACTCGTCAGCGAGGCCGAACGGGCGCTCTCGATCCTCTCCCTGGCCGACGAACGGCTCGGATCGGCAGGCTCCGTCCTCGATGCCGTGGGCGGGCGCATTGCCGGCCTCACCTCGGATGTCGGCGAGGGGCTCGGCAATCTCGAAGGGCTGATCGAGACCCTCTCCGGCGTCGAGACCGCTCTCGGTATCCGGGTCGCGACCGGCGAGGGCCGCGATCCTTCGGTCATCGCCCGTCACGCCGACCTCTTTGCAAAGCTGCGCAAGGCCTACACGATGGAAGCCGAGCGGAAGATCCACGACGAGGTCACCGGAGCTGAACCGGTCCCCGCGGAGGAGACGGCGAACGCCGCCGCCGAGGACGATCTCGACGCGTTCCTTTTCTGAACGCACCGGATTTGAACGACAGGAACGGTGCCGAAGAGCCGTCGAAAGCGATGGGTTCAAAGGTCCACCGGTGTTACTGGCGGCTCTGGCGTCGCCCTTCCGCCTTCATCGGCATCTTGCTGGATGTGGGAAGGGGGATGAAATCCTCCTCATCGCCCGGAACGGTTTCGAACCGGCCACGCCGCCATTCCTCCTTTGCCTGCTCGATGCGCTCAGGTCGCGAGGAGACAAAGTTCCACCAGATCCAGCGCGGACCCTCCATCGGCGTGCCGCCGAAGACCATGAAGCGGGCCTCGCGCGGTCCTTCGTTCTTAACCGTGATCCCATCGCCGGGGCGCAGGACGAGGAGCTGGCCCGCCTCGAAGGTGTCGCCCGCGATCCTGATCGTGCCCTCGATCGTATAGAGCGCCCGCTCCTCGTAACCCGGATCGATTGGAACGGACGCGCCAGTTGCGAGGATGAGATCGCCGTAAAGCGTTTCCGACGCGGTCTTGAGCGGAGATATCGCGCCGAAGGCCGTGCCTGCGATGAGGCGGGCGCGAACGCCGTGGGCCTCGACGATGGGCAGGTCGTCGGCACCGTGATGCATGAAAGCGGGGTCGCTTTCTTCCGCCGCTTGCGGAAGCGCCATCTAGGTCTGGAGCCCGAACAGCCTCTGGCCGCTGCGCTTGCGCTCATCGCTCGTGCGCTCGGAATGGACGATGCCTCGTCCGGCCCGCATCCAGTTCACCGCGCCGGGATCGATCGCGATATCGGTGCCGAGGGAATCCCGATGGTGGATCTGACCTTCGAACAGATAGGTGAGGGTCGCCAGGTTGATGTGCGGGTGGGGGCGTACGTCGATGCCATGATCGGTCAGGAACTCCGCCGGTCCCATCTGGTCGAAGAAGATGAAGGGGCCGACCATCTGGCGCTTGGTCGATGGGAGGGCGCGCCGAACCGTCATCTCGCCGATATCGACGGAGCGCGGCACGATCAGCGTCTCGACGGCATCGACGGAGGATGCGTCGCCGAGTTTCGGATCGGGACAGGGAGACCAGGACATCGCGATGCTCCTTTGAACGGTGATGAATCGAAGAGGGACTGCTGCTCTCGGCGCGACGCGCCTAACGCTTGAGAACGTCCTGCCACTCTGGATGCCGGTCGATCTGGGCCTTGGCGAAGGGGCACAGGGGAATGATCGTGCGTTGCTCGCGGCGGGCGTCCTCGATGGCGTTCTTCACGAGCGCGACGCCCACATGGCGACCGCGCAGGGCGTCCGGAACGCTCGTATGATCGATGATGATGCTTGACGATCCGAGGCGTGAAAAGGTGAGTTCCGCCACATGGCCGTCGATGGTCGTGACATACCGGCCCTTGGTCTCGCCTTCCTCGCGCTTTGTGACGATGTCGCTCATGTCGTGCGTCCTTGTGTTGTGCCGGAAGCTCTCTCTCTCGATGCTCCGTTCAGTTGAGTTCGTAGCCAGGCGGCCTCAGAGGCGACGACGCCGTGACCTCCTCCCGGTATGATGTCGGTATCGACTATCGCGCCCATTCCTTCGAAGATGTCCGCGCTTTCGCGAACCCGGGCAAGCGGGATATGCGGGTCGCGCGCGTGGCATCCGATCAGAACCGGCAGGCCGGTCAGCCGGCCATCATAGTCGAAGCGCTTCGCCGTTCGTCCGTAAAGGTCGTCCCGCGCCGGCCCGCCGGCTTCGCCGGTGCCGACCAGTCCGCCCGAAAGCGCCGCGAGCGCATGCAGAGGCCGGGCCAACCGGGCCGCCGCCTCGAGCGCGAGGCATGCGCCCTGACTGAAGCCGACGAGCGCCACGCGCTCGGGGCCGAAGCCCAAGCCCGCGAGATCGTCGAGCAGCGCCTCCACCACCGACAAGCCGCTCGAAAGACCGGGTTCGTTGGCTGCGAGCGGCGCGAGAAAACTGTCCGGCCACCACGAATTCCCGTCCGCCGCCGGCGCGAGGGCCGCGATGTCGGGCAGGGCGAGGTGGGCGTTGAGGCCCAGCATGTCTTCCGGGCCCGCGCCGCGACCGTGCAGCATGACAAGGGCGAATTTCGCGCGTTCGAGCGGAGCGCCGGCCGTCGCCAGCCTCTGTTCCGCATGGGGGCCCGCGCCGCGCGTGCGGTTCGGGACCCGTTTGTCGATCATGCTCATGCGACCTCCGGCAGCCTGATCGGCGGCAGGACGCGCTCGATCCTGTCGCGAAAGGGCTCGTACCGGCCCGGCAGCTTCAGCGCTTCGCCGAGATGCGCTGCATCCTCGTCGACGGTAAAGCCCGGCGGATCGGTCGCGATCTCGAACAGGACGCCGCCCGGCGTGCGGAAATAGATCGCATCGAAATATTGCCGGTCGATCACCGGCGTGACGTCCATGCCGATGGCAATCATGCGCTCGCGCCATTCGAGCTGTTCCTCGGGGGAGGACGCGCGGAAGGCGACGTGATGGATCGTCCCGGCTCCCGAACGGCCGATCGAGCGCGCATCCGAGACCATCAGATCGACGATACCCGCGCGATCCTGCGGCCCTCGGCGATAGCGAACCCGGTGTTCGGTCCCGCCCGTGCCACCTGTCGCGCGGTCCTCCTCTTCGTCCCGAACATATCCCATCGCCTCCAGGACGTTCGCCGTCGGGGCGATATCGGCGAGCCAGAGCGTCACCGAATGAAAGGCCTCGTCGCGGGCGCCGCCCTCGATCATTTCGACCCGCATTCCGTCTGGATCGCGAAGGGCGATTGCACGCTCGCCCATCCGCTCGAACGGGCCTTCGAAGTCGATGGCTTCCGAGGCGAGGCGTTCCATCGTCTCGGAGAGGTTTGGAACGGCGTAGGCGACGGCACTTGCCATCCCCGCGCCGGCGCGACCGGGACCGGCATCGACGAAGGGGAAGAAGGTCATGATCGATCCCGGCGCCGCATCGCGATCACCGTAATAGAGATGATAGGTGCCCGGATCGTCGAAATTGACCGTGCGTTTTACAAGCCGCTGCCCCAGGGTTCCGATGTAGAAATCAAGGTTCGCCTGCGGTGCGCCGCTGATCGCGGTGACGTGATGGAGCCCGGAGACGGCGGGCCTGTTCCTGATGTTCGATAAATTCATGATTTTCTCCCGACAAGGAGCCTGACGGGTTCGAAGACGCCGCTTTCGGGACCTATATGCGATCATGGGTTCCCAAGTGAAAGTCGTTACCGAATGGAAACTACCCGGAAAACCGTCCCGGACGCGACCGAAGAGCTGAACGAGGCCTCACCCGCCGTCTGTTGCGCGTCGGATCGGGTCCTGCGCATGCTGTGGGGTCAGTGGAAGACCCATGTGATCTATGTTCTCGGAACGCATGGTCCGCAGCGCTTCGGGGCCTTGAGACGCATCATCGCCGGTATCTCGCCGAAGGTTTTGACACAGCGTTTGCGTGAGCTGGAGGTCGATGGCCTCGTCTGGCGCAAACAAGCTCCGACAATTCCGCCCGAGGTGACCTATGGGCTCACGGAGCGCGGGCATCGGATTCACGGCGTTCTTACGAAGTTCGATGCGATCGATGTCGAATAGCCGATCCCTTGGCAAACGTTTCGCATCGGTTGCAATAAGGGCGGCCACCTGATCTCGATCATTCTCGCATTCGTCATCATCTTAAAAGGCCAACCGATGAAATCCCTGGTTCTCGAACGAAAAGACGAACTCTCCCTTCGCGATTTCCCCATCGAGAAGGACGAAGAGGTCCTCGGGCCGCGCGACGTCCGTATCAAGCTTCATACGGTGGGGATCTGCGGTTCGGACGTTCACTATTATACCCACGGCCGCATCGGCCCGTTCGTGGTGAACGCGCCGATGATCCTCGGCCATGAGGCTTCCGGTACGGTGATCGAGATCGGCTCCGAGGTGGCGACACTCGCCGTCGGCGACCGCGTCTGCATGGAACCCGGTATTCCCGATCCCAATTCCAGGGCGACACGGCTCGGCATGTACAATGTCGATCCGGCTGTGCGCTTCTGGGCGACGCCGCCTGTCCACGGGATCCTGAGACCCACCTGCGTCCACCCGGAAGCTTTCACGTTCAGATTGCCGGACAACGTCGGCTACGACGAGGCGGCCATGGTCGAGCCGCTCGCCGTCGGCGTTCATGCCGCGACCAAGGCGCGGGTGAAGCCTGGCGATATCGCCGTCGTCATGGGGGCAGGGCCGATCGGGCTGGTGACGGCCCTGTCCGCTCTCGCGGCCGGCTGCGCCCGTGTCTACGTGACGGATCTGTCGGAAAAGAAGCTCGAAATCGCGGAGGGTCTCAACCCTGCCATCAGGGGCGTGAAGGTCGACACGGAAAACCTCGTGGAGCGCGTGAAGGCCGACACCGACGGGTGGGGATGCGATGTGGTGTTCGAGGCGACGGGGTCGCCGCGGGCCGCGGCACAGGTTTTCGAACCCCTCGCCCCGGGGGGCTGCGTCGTGATGATCGGTGGTCAGCCCGATCCGATCTCCTACGATGCCGGTGCGGCGATGATCCGTGAGGCTCGCGTGGAGAACATCTTTCGCTACGCCCATGTCTTTCCGCGCTGCGTTGCGATGTTGTCCTCGGGCGCGATCGACGTGAAGCCGCTGATCACCCGCACATTTTCCTTCGAGGAGAGCGTTCACGCCTTCGAGACGGCGGCGTCCGCACCGCCGGCGGACGTCAAGATGCAAATCGAACTGCCCCAGTAAGAGCTCGAAGAAACTGGCAGGCGTTCGAACCGACGATGGGATCAGGCGTACCGGTGCCGTGCAGGTGATGCATGGCGCCAGCGTCGATACTTCGGTCTGGGCGCTTGTTTTTCCGCATGATGCCATTTCCGGCTGATGAGGCTGGGGATGGTATCGCAGCCCGCGCGGCAATTGAGCGGTGTTGAAAGCCGCGATCGCGAAGCATCAAACGGATTCCGTATGACGACTGAACGGGTGCGAGACCCGGAACCGCTTCCGCATCTGGACGGCGATCAGGTCGGTCGCATGTTCGAACGGGATAGACCCCCAGCCAATCGAGAAGGCAGGTGAATGCCTGAGGCCGTACACGGAATTCTCTTCGACAAGGACGGCACGCTCGTCGACTACGCGGCGACCTGGGCCCCCATCAACGTTTCCGCGGCGAATCATGCTGCGGGCGGCGATGCCGACCTTGCGCGCAAGCTCCTGCGGATCGGCGGTCACGATCCCGAGACGGGACGGATTGCTGGGGGGAGCCTGCTTGCGGCTGCCCACACGATCGAGATCGCCGAAGCCTGGAGAACAGGAGGCTCGACGATCGCCCTTGCCGAGCTCACGAAGGACCTCGACCGCATCTTCACGGCCGGCGCGGCGAACGCCGTCCCGGTGCCGCAGTCGGGCACTTTTTTCGACGTTCTGAGGGACGCCGGCATCCGAACGGGCGTTGCAACCAGCGACAGTGAAGCCGGCGCCCGGGCGACCCTTTCGGCGATCGGCCTCGATGATCTTGTGGACTTCGTCGCCGGCTACGACAGCGGGCATGGTGGCAAGCCTGGGCCGGGAATGGCGCATGCCTTCGCAAAATCCCTGGGGCTGTCAGAGGACGACTGCGTGATGGTGGGGGACAATCTTCACGACATCCGCATGGGCCGCGCGGCGGGATTCTCGCTCTGCCTTGGCGTCTTGACCGGGACCGGCAGCCGCGAGGACCTTGAGCCGGAAGCCGATCACGTTCTCGGTGATGTCACCGAGATCCCGAGCCTCCTTGAGGATCTCGGCCGCTGGCCGAGGGCGAACCGGGCGAAATCCTAGCTCCAGTGACCCGTAGCGGTTGCAGGCCAAGCTGTGATCGGTTCTGCCGCAAAACGGTCAGGACGGCTCGGGCGCGATCCGGCGCGCACCATCGTCGACCAGCCTTCCGCTCCCGTCGAGAAATGGCCGCCAGAGGTAGTATCGCTGCCGGCATCGCTGACGATCGCCAAGAAGCGAAGCCTGTGCATCCAATAATTAATCAGCCTTGACAATTGCCTCCGAAATACCGCTCCTTTGGCTTCACGCGCTTGTCATCGAAGCTCGGTAGGGGACGCCGTCCGGCGATCCGATCGAACGTCGTGAACCGGTAATGTGTATCGTCCCTCGGAGAAATGGAATGACAGTGTCCCTGCGAACCCCGATCGCGCTTGCTCTTGCGGCGTCGACCTTGCTCACCTCCGTGGCTTTCGCCGAGCCTTCTCAGGAGCTGATCGACGCGGCCAAGAAGGAGGGCATGCTCACCACGATCGCACTGCCCCATAGCTGGTGCAATTACGGCGGCGTGATTCAGGGCTTCAAGGATAAGTATGGCCTTCAGGTCAACGAGCTGAATCCGAATGCCGGCTCGGCCGACGAGCTCGAAGCCGTGAAGGCGAACAAGGGCAATACGGGCACGCAGGCCCCCGACGTTCTCGATGTCGGACTTTCCTTCGGCCCGGCCGCCAAGGAGCAGGGTCTCATCCAGCCCTACAAGGTCTCGACCTGGGACAGCATTCCGGACGATGCCAAGGATCCGGAAGGCTATTGGTATGGCGACTATTACGGCGTTCTCGGCTTTGCCGTGAACAAGGACATCTATCCGGAGGCTCCGACGAGCTTTGCGGACCTCAAGGGCAGCGCCTACACGAATGGCGTCGCACTGGAGAACGACCCGCGAATCAGTAACTCCGTGATGATCTCTGTCTATGCGGCAGGCCTTGCTGCGGGCGGCAAACCGGGTGCGGACGCGCTTAACAAGGGCATCGCCTTCTTCAAGGAGCTGAAGGACAACGGCAATCTCGTTCCGGTGAACGGCAGCGCCCAGAACCTCGCCCAGGGCACCACGCCGATCTACTTCGACTGGGACTACAATCTTCTCGCCGTTCGTGACCAGCTCGACGGCAATCCGCCGATCGAGGTCGTGATCCCGTCCGACGCGGTCGTCGCCGGTGTCTATGTCCAGGCGATCTCGGCCTATGCACCCCATCCGAACGCCGCAAAGCTGTGGATGGAATATCTCTATTCCGACGAGGGCCAGCTGAAATGGCTCGATGGCTACTGCCATCCGATCCGCTTCAACGAGATGAGTGAGCGCGGTGTCATTCCGCAGGAAATGCTCGATAAGCTGCCGCCCGCCGAGAATTATTCGAAGGCCGTCTTCCCAAGCCTCGAGGATCAGGAAGCCGCCAAGGCCGCCATCGCCGAAAATTGGGGTAAGGAGATGGGCGTCCAATAAGACAGCCCGCATTGAATGACTCGCGTCGGCCGGTTTCGCACCGGTCGGCGCGAATGGTGCGTGAGGGGACAGGACTTGGTCGACATCACCGGACGGCGGGCCGCTTCGGACGCGAGCAATCGCTCCCCGAGGCCATTCTTTTCGTCTCTCCGCATGAACTGGAGCTGGCTGGGTGTTGCTCCGTATCTGCTCTTTGCCCTTCTCTTTCTGATCCTGCCGGTTCTGTATCTCGTCCAGGGGGCGTTCCAGACACCTGACGGTCGCTACTCATTCGACACGCTGCTTTCCCTGTCGCAGCCGCAGCTCGCCGGATCCTACTGGTTGTCGATTCGCCTGAGCTTCGTCTCGGCGCTGTTCGGCACGGTCTTCGGCCTGTTCCTGGCTTATGCTCTGATCCTCGGCGGCCTGCCGTCCTGGGTTCGGCGCGCCTTCATGACCTTTTCCGGTGTCGCCTCGAACTTCGCTGGCGTGCCGCTCGCCTTCGCCTTCATCGCAACGCTCGGACGCCTCGGTCTCGCGACCCTGATCCTGCGCGATGTCTTCGGCATCAACATCTATGCCGCCGGCTTCTCGCTCTTCTCGTTCTGGGGGCTCGCGATCGTCTATCTTTACTTCCAGCTGCCGCTGATGGTGCTGATGATCACCCCGGCGCTCGAAGGGCTTCGCCCGCAATGGAAGGAGGCGGCCGAAAGTCTCGGCGCCAGCACGTGGCAGTATTGGCGCTATGTGGGGCTGCCGATCCTGACGCCCTCCGTGCTCGGCTGCTTCCTGCTTCTTTTCGCCAACGCCTTCGGCACGCTCGCCACGGTCTACGCTCTGACGTCGGCGAATTTCCCGGTCGTTCCGATCGTCCTCTTCCAGCAGATCCGCGGGAATGTCCTCTACAATCCCAATCTCGGCTATGCGCTCGCGCTCGGCATGATCCTCATCATGGTCGTGACCAACTCTCTCTACTTCATCCTGCGCCGACGCGCGGAACGGTGGCAAAAGTGAATCGCGCTTCGATCCTGTCCTGGCTGATTGCTTTCATCGCGGCCGCCTTCTTTCTGCTTCCGCTGATCGCCACGTTCGACTTCTCGCTTCGCATGGTGCGCGGGGAGTTGACCTTCGAGGCCTATCGCTGGGTCCTGTCGAGCGATGTCTTCATGGGCGCGCTCGCCTTTTCCACCATCGCCTCGCTGACTGCCATCGTGCTCGGCGCCCTGCTCGTGGTGCCGACGGCCTATTGGGTGCGGCTGAAGCTGCCGCAGCTTCGCTCGCTGGTCGAATTCCTCAGCCTGATGCCTCTGATCATCCCGCCGGTCGTCCTCGTCTTCGGCTATGTGCGCATGTATGGCTCATCGTCTTTCCTGCCGATGACGACGACCGAATTCGGCATCAACCTCCTCCTCGTCATCGGCTATGTCACCCTGTCACTTCCCTACATGTTCCGCGCCGTGGACAACGGGATGAGCACCATCGACATCGTCACCTTGACCGAGGCGGCCGAGTCCCTGGGGGCCTCGCGCCTGCGCACGATCGCCGTCGTGATCTTTCCCAATGTCCGCTCCGCGCTGATGTCCGGCGCGTTCCTCACCTTCTCCATTTCCCTTGGCGAGTTCGTCATCACCTCGCTTCTGAACCGGCCCGGCTTCGGGCCCTACATGGTCCAGATCGGCGAGGATCAGGCTTATCCTCCAGCCGCGCTTGCCATCATGGCCTTCGCCTTCACCTGGGTCTGCATGGTGCTGATGGAGTATTTCGCGACCCGCAAGCCGGGGCAGATCTTTGCGCCGCTCCGCCGACCGAACTTCCTGAAGAGAAAACCCCGATGAGCTTCCTCACCCTGGATCGGATCGCGAAGAGTTTCGGCGCTTCCAAGGTCGTCAGCGAATTCGATCTGTCGATCGCGCGCGGCGAGTTCGTCTCCTTTCTCGGGCCCTCAGGTTGCGGCAAGACGACGGTTCTGCGGATGATCGCCGGCTTCGAAAAGCCGAGTTCGGGAACGATCTTTGTGGGCGGCGAGGATGTGACGGCCTTGTCGGCAAGCCGGCGACGCATCGGCATGGTCTTCCAGTCCTACGCGCTCTTTCCCAACATGACGGCCTATGAGAACGTCGCCTTCGGGCTGAAGGTCGCTGGCATGGACCGCCAGAAGGTCGACAGCCGCGTGAAAGAGATGCTTTCCCTCATTTCGCTCGATCATCTGGGGGACCGCTATCCCTATCAGCTTTCGGGCGGCCAACAGCAGCGCGTCAGCCTCGCCCGCGCGCTTGCCCCGAGCCCGAAACTGCTGCTTCTCGACGAACCGCTTTCGGCGCTCGACGCCAAGATCCGCGTCACACTGCGAGACGATATCCGCCGCATTCAGCGTGAGCTCGGTATCACGACGATCTTCGTGACCCATGATCAGGAAGAGGCGCTTTCGGTTTCCGATCGGGTCGTGGTCATGCATCGCGGCCGGGCCGACCAGATCGCGACGCCGGCGGAGATCTACAACCGGCCGGCGACACGGTTCGTCGCCGATTTCGTCGGCACGCTCAATGTGTTCGATGCAGTGGTTCCCGAGCCGGGCGCCCTTCGCTTCGCCGGTAAGTCGTTTCAGGTCTCCGCTGCCTCAGGTTACGAAGCGGGAACGACGCTGGTCGCGGCCCTGCGTCCGGAATCGCTTGCGCTTCGCCGCCGTGAAGGCGACGAGCTGTCGATCACCGGCACCGTCACGATGACGAGCTTCCTCGGCTCGGTCATCCGGGCCCAGATCGAGGTCGAGGGCCGCACGGTCCGCCTCGACATGTTCAACCAGAGTGGCGCTCCGGTTCCGACCATCGGAGAGACCGTCGAGCTCTGGTTTTCCGAAGACGATCTTCTCGTTCTTCCCGAATAAGGCTGTTTCAGAATCATGATTCTCGATGCCTTCACGGCACCCGGTCGCTTCCTTCGCGGCAATCTGCACACCCATTCCAACCGGTCCGACGGCATTCTGGAGCCGGCGGAGGTCTGTCGCCGCTACCGGGCGGAAGGCTATGATTTCATCGCCCTGACCGATCACATGATCGGCCTTTACGGCTATCCGATCACCGATACCACTGGCTTCCGGGACGACGGCTTCACTACGCTTCTTGGCGCCGAGCTCCATTCCGGGCCCATGCACAATGGCGAACTCTGGCACATCCTCGCCGTCGGTCTGCCGGCTGATTTTACCGCCGCGAACGCGCCCGACTTCCATGCTCGGGACGACCAGGAAACGGGTCCCGAGCTGGCCGCGCGGGCTTCGGACGCGGGCGCCTTCGTCGCTGTCGCCCATCCGCAATGGTCCGGCATGACGCTGGAGGATGCTCGCTCGATCGAGGCCGCCGATGCGGTCGAGATCTACAATCATGGCTGTGCCATCGGTTGCGATCGGGCAGACGGTTTTCATGTCGCCGATCTTCTCTGGTCGGAAGGCCGTTCGCCGATGCTGATTGCGACGGATGACGCCCATTTCTCCGAGCCGGATTTCTTCGGCGGTTGGGTCATGGTCAAGGCCGAGGCGAACGAGCCGGACGCGCTTCTCAAATCGCTGAAGGCCGGGCATTTCTATTCCAGCCAAGGCCCCGAACTCCACCATGTTGCGATCGAAGGCGACGAGGTCGTCATCCGCTGCAGCTCGGTCGTGACCGTTATCGCTCAAGGCCATGGCTGCGCGGCGAAGGCGATGCACGGCGAATCGATGACCTCGGTTCGCATGAAGCTCGATCGCGTCGGACATTCGCCCTGGATTCGGTTCACCGTGATCGACCGGGCCGGACGCCGCGCCTGGACCAATCCTGTCCGACGGACGGACTGACCCGGCTTCGAGCATACAGACGTTTCGCCAAGGGGCGTCATTCGGCCCAACGCTTAAGGCCGCGAATATGTTCGTCGCACGCGGCAAGCGGTTCCATGACCGAGGCGAAACTGCCTGGGTCTTGATGGATCAGGGCCCGCCGCGCGGTGCCCGATTCAAAGACCCGCTCCCTTTTGCCAAATTTTTGCAGAAAGAGTTCTTTGCGGTATCGAGGTGGCCGACTGTGGCCTCCAGCCGTTATGGCAACAGCGGACACCACGCCTTGGAGCCAAGATGAGCGCACGATATTTCGCCCCTCGCGGGGGGCACCCTCCCCAGGAACAGCTTTTGTCCGATCGCGCGGTCTTCACCGACGCCTATGCGGTAATCCCGAAGGGCACGATGCAGGACATCGTGACAAGCTTCCTCCCCTTTTGGAATGCAACGCGCCTCTGGGTGCTGTCGCGCCCCTTGAGCGGCTTTGCCGAAACCTTCTCCCAGTACATCATGGAGGTCGGCCCTGGCGGCGGCTCCGAGCGGCCGGAAACCGATCCGGGCGCTGAAGGGGTTCTTTTCGTGGTCGAGGGAAGGGCGACGATCGCCATCGCCGGTCAGAGCCATTCGCTGCGGCCGGGAAGCTATGTCTATCTGCCGCCCAAGACCGACTGGACTTTTGCGAACGACAGCGATGCGCCTGTCCGCTTTCACTGGATTCGCAAGGCCTATGAGGCGGTCGAGGGCTTGGCCCTTCCCGACGTGGTGGTCAGCCATGACGAGGACGTCGCGCCGACGCCGATGCCGGGAACGGACGGCAAATGGGCGACGACCCGCTTCGTCGATCCGGCCGACATGCGCCACGACATGCATGTGACGGTGGTGACCTTCGAGCCCGGCGCCGTCATTCCCTTCTGTGAAACCCATGTGATGGAGCACGGGCTCTATGTTCTGGAAGGCAAGGCGGTCTATCGCCTCAATCAGGACTGGGTCGAGGTCGAGGCCGGCGACTATATGTGGCTGCGCGCCTTCTGCCCCCAGGCCTGCTATGCGGGTGGGCCGGGCAGGTTCCGCTATCTCCTCTACAAGGACGTCAATCGGCATATGAAGCTCGGCTCCGCCCTGGGCGGCTCGGCTCGCCGGTAGGCGAACATCACGGCTGCGGGCGAGTGGGCCGAGCCCCGCCGATCGCCGCCGTCAGCTCCAGGGCCGCATCCATCACGGCCGCCGCGAACTCGGCGGTCTTGTCGGCACTCATGCGGGTGATCGGGCCGGAGACGGAAATGCCGGCGGCGGCCTCCTCATGCACATCGAAAATTGCCGCCGCCACACATCGCATGCCGTCGGTGCGTTCCTCGTCGTCGATCGCATGGCCGCGCGCCCGCGTGCGTTCTAGATCGGCCATGAGCGCTTGCCGCGTTGTCAGGGACTTCGCCGTGAAGGAGGCGAGACCGTTCTTCGCAATGACGCGATCGAGACGCTCTCTCGGCATTTCGGCCAGCAGCGCCTTGCCGATGCCCGAGGCATGAAGCGGCGAGACCGTGCCCGGCGGAAAGAACGCCCTGATGCTGGCATGGGTCTCCACCTGACTGACGAACAGGACCGAAAAGTCCTGGACGATGCCGAGATTGGCCGTTTCCCCTGAGGCCTCCATCAAGCGCCGCATGATCGGCCGCGCTCGTTCCACAAGGCTTGTCCGGCGCAGATATCGCGCGCCGACGACATAGGCATTGGAGCCGATGTGCCAGCGCTGATCGTCGGGCGTGAATTCCGCCAGACGCCGTTTCTCAAGCGTCAGGAGCACCCGGTAGACCGTTGCCGGGGCCTGTCCGAGTTCCTTGGCGAGGGCCGAGAGCGTCTGGCCCGAATGAGCGCTCAGATATTCGAAAATCTCCAGCGCCCTATCGAGGGATTTGAGCGTGTTCTCCTCGCTCGTATCCGCCCAGCCGCGCGGGCGTCCGCGCGGCTTTCGATGATTGTTCGGGTTATCCAAAGACTGCCTCAAGCGATAAGTGAAAAACACATTCACGATATGAAAAAATCAAACCTCTGACAAGAATGAGGTTTTTGCTCCCGGCGCTCGTCTTCTATCCTCAATGCAAAAATATCGCGTCTCGGAACGCTGACCTAGAATGGTCCAACGAAAGAGGAGGATATGGCCATGAGCGCTCAGAATCCGGTTTTCATTCCAGGCCCCACCAATATGCCGGAAGCGATCCGCAAAGCCTGCGATATGCCGACGATCGATCACCGGTCGCCGGCCTTTGGCGACATTCTTCATCCCTGTCTTAAGAATGTGCGCCAGATCCTGAAGGCGCGGAATGCGCAGGTCGTGTTCTTTCCCTCGACAGGGACGGGCGGCTGGGAGGCCGCGATCACCAACACGCTTTCGCCCGGCGACAAGGTTCTGGCGGCCCGAAACGGCATGTTCAGCCATCGCTGGATCGATATGTGCCAGCGCCACGGCCTCGATGTCGAGATCATCGAGACGTCTTGGGGGGAGGGCATCCCGACGGAGCGCTATGGCGAGATCCTTGCCGCCGACAAGGCGCACGCGATCAAGGCAATTCTTGCGACCCACAACGAGACGGCGACCGGCGTTCGCTCCGATATCGGCGCCTTGCGCAAGGCAATCGACCATGCCGGCCACCCGGCGCTCCTCCTCGTCGACGGAGTCAGCTCGATCGGCTCGATGGATTTCCGCTTCGACGAATGGGGCGTCGACATCGCCGTCACCGGGTCCCAGAAGGGCTTCATGCTGCCGCCCGGCCTTGCGATTTTGGGCTTTTCCGAACGGGCGATAGAAGCGGTGGCGAGCGCGAAAATGCCGCGCACGTTCTTCGATATCCGGGACATGATGAAAGGGTATGCCGCCAATGGCTTTCCCTATACGCCGCCGGTCGGCCTGATGAACGGGCTGAAGCTCTCGACCGAGATGCTGCTGGCGGAAGGGCTCGACAATGTCTTTGCCCGCCATCACCGGATCGCCGAAGGCGTGCGTGCCGCGGTCCGGGCTTGGGGTCTGGAGCTTTGCGCGGTCTCGCCCGAGGTTCAATCCGACACGGTCAGCGCCATCCGCACACCGAAGGGCTTCAACGCCACCGACATCGTCACCCATGCCGCACAGGTTTATGGCGTTGCCTTCGGCACCGGTCTCGGCGAGGTCGCCGGCAAGGTGTTTCGCATCGGCCATCTCGGCAGCCTGACCGACGTCATGACGCTGTCGGGCCTTGCGACGGCCGAAATGTGCATGGCCGATCTCGGCCTTGACGTGACGCTCGGCTCGGGCATTGCGGCGGCGCAGGAGCACTACCGCTCGACACATGCCGCCCCGGCGCTCAAGGCCGCATGATGAAGGATGCCGAGATGATCATCCCGACCTATAACGATATGCTCGCAGCCCATGAGCGCATCAAGCCCTATATTCGGCGAACGCCGATCCGCACCTCCGACTATCTGAACGAACGCGCCGGCTGCGAACTGTTCTTCAAGTGCGAGAATTTTCAGGAGCCGGGTGCCTTCAAGGTGCGCGGTGCCTCGAACGCGGTCTTTGGGCTCGATGAGGCCCAGTCGGAAAAGGGCGTTGCGACGCACTCGTCCGGCAATCACGCCTCCTGCCTCAGCTATGCCGCCATGCGGCGCGGCATTCCGTGCCATGTGGTGATGCCGCGCACGGCGCCGCAAGCCAAGAAGGACACGGTGCGGCGCTTCGGTGGGAAGATTACCGAATGCGAGCCCTCGACCTCCTCGCGCGAAGAGGCCTTCGCCAAGATCCAGGCCGAAACGGGGAGCGATTTCGTCCATCCCTACAACGATCCGCGCGTCATCGCCGGTCAGGGCACCTGTTCGAAGGAGCTCATGGAGGACACGGGCGGGCTCGACATGGTGGTCGCCCCGATCGGCGGCGGCGGCATGATTTCCGGCACCTGCCTGACGCTCTCGACACTTGCCCCGGAGACGAAGGTGATCGCGGCGGAACCCGAACAGGCGGACGATGCCTATCGCAGCTTCAAGGCCGGCCACATCATCGCCGACGACGCGCCGAAATCCGTCGCCGACGGACTTCTCGTGCCGCTGAAGGATCTCACCTGGCACTTCGTGTCGAAGCATGTCCATGAGATCTACACCGCGTCCGACGAGGAGATCGTCGAGGCGATGAAGCTGATCTGGAAGCATTTGCGGGTGGTCATGGAGCCGTCGAGCGCGGTGCCTCTCGCCACCGTTTTGAAAAATCCCGACGCCTTCAAGGCCAAGCGCGTCGGCATCATCATCACCGGCGGCAATGTCGATCTCGACAAGCTGCCTTGGAATCAATGACGGAGGCACCGATCATGAACAAGCCCTTCAACCCGGACGCGCTCGAAGTCGGCTACGACGTGCCCGCTCTGCCCGGCATGGACGAGGCCGATATCCAGACCCCCTGCCTCGTGCTCGATCTCGACGCGCTTGAGCGCAACATCAAGAAGATGGGCGACTACGCCAGGGCCCATGGCATGCGCCACCGGGTGCATGGCAAGATGCACAAATCCGTCGATGTCGCGAAGCTCCAGGAACGGCTCGGCGGCGCCGTCGGCGTCTGTTGCCAGAAAGTCTCGGAGGCGGAGGTCTTCGCGCGCGGCGGCATAAAGGACATCCTCGTTTCAAACGAGGTTCGCGATCCTGCGAAGATCGAGCGTCTGGCAAAGCTGCCGAAGCTCGGATCCGACGTCATCGTCTGCGTCGACGACATCGCCAACGTGGCCGAGCTTTCAGAAGCCGCAACACGGCAGGGAACCGAACTCGGCATCTTCATCGAGATCGACTGCGGGGCGGGGCGTTGCGGTGTGACGACAAGCGAGGCCGTGGTCGAGATCGCAAAGGCCGTGCGTGAGGCCCCAGGCCTCACCTTCAAGGGCCTCCAGGCCTATCAGGGCGCGATGCAGCACATCGACAGCTATGAGGAGCGCAAGGCCAAGCTCGACGTCGCGGTTCGCATGGTCAAGGACGCGGTGGAGAGCCTCAAGGCCGAAGGCATCACCTGCGATCTGGTGTCGGGCGGCGGCACGGGCTCCTATTATTTCGAGTCCAATTCCGGCGTCTATAACGAGCTGCAATGCGGCTCCTACGCCTTCATGGATGCCGATTATGGTCGCATCCTCGATCAGAACGGCAACCGGATCGATCGCGGCGAGTGGGAGAACGCCTTCTTCATCCTCACCTCGGTGATGAGCCACGCCAAGGCCGACAAGGCGATCTGCGATGCGGGTCTGAAAGCCCAGTCCGTCGATAGCGGCCTGCCGGTGATCTTCGGGCGCAACGACGTGACTTACGTCAAGTGCTCCGACGAGCATGGCGTGATTGCCGATCCGGATGGCGTGCTGAAGGTCAACGAGAAGCTGCGCCTTGTGCCCGGCCACTGCGATCCGACGGCCAATGTCCATGACTGGTATGTGGGCGTGCGCGGCGCCAAGGTGGAAACGCTCTGGCCGGTCTCGGCGCGCGGCAAGGCTTACTGAGCCAGCAAAATCGGGGTCGCGCCTGCCACCCGTCAAGGGTTAGAAGCGCGCTCAAGAGTACTCATGCGCCACGGCCGCTTTCGCCATGGCCATGGGTGTGATCATTCAGGGGAGACGAAGATGCTCATAGTGCCCGAGCGGGAAATTGCCGATCTGATGACGCGGGATGCCGCGTTCGGTGCGGTGGAAATGGTGTTCGCTGCGATGGCGGCGGGCGATGCCACCAATTTCCCCGTCGTGCGCGAGGCCATCGGCCATGAAAACGCGCTTTACGGCTTCAAGGGCGGCTTCGACCGCCAAGGGCTGGCGCTCGGCCTCAAGGCCGGTGGCTACTGGCCGAACAATCTGGCAAAGCACAAGTTTATCAACCATCAGTCGACGGTGTTCCTGTTCGATCCCGACACCGGGCGGGTCAAGGCGATGGTCGGCGGCAATCTCCTGACCGCCCTGCGCACCGCCGCCGCCTCATCCGTTTCGATCAAGCATCTTGCGCGTGAAGACGCCAAAGTCCTCGGCATGATCGGGGCGGGCCATCAGGCGACCTTCCAGCTTCGGGCCGCGCTGGAGCAGCGCAAGTTCGAGAAGGTGATCGGCTGGAACTATCATCCGGAGATGCTGCCGAATATCGAGAAGGTCGCGGCGGAAGCCGGCCTTCCTTTCGAGGCGGTGGAGCTATCCGGCATGGGCGAGGCGGATGTGATCATCTCGATCACCTCGGCGTTCTCGCCCTCGCTGATGGCCAATCACGTGTCCGAAGGCACACACATCGCCTGCATGGGCACGGACACCAAGGGCAAGCAGGAGGTCGAGGCTGCGCTTCTCGCAAGGGCAAGCGTATT
The DNA here is from genome assembly GCF_039652615.1 of Fulvimarina fulva. Classification (NCBI taxonomy): domain Bacteria; kingdom Pseudomonadati; phylum Pseudomonadota; class Alphaproteobacteria; order Hyphomicrobiales; family Aurantimonadaceae; genus Fulvimarina; species Fulvimarina fulva. Next base: position 235,038 of record NZ_JBDJAC010000003.1, on the reverse strand, counting down.
CACCGATGAGGTTGCCCAGTCGATCAGCATCGGCGAAGCCCAGCATGCGGTGGCGGCGGGTCTGATCTCCGAGGCCGACATCGTAACGATCGGCGCGGTCATCAACGGCACCCATCCGGGCCGCACCTCCGACACCGAAATCACGCTGTTCGACGGCACCGGCGTCGGCCTTCAGGACCTCGCCGTGGCGTCGGCCGTGGTCGATCTTGCGGTTGAGAAAGGCATCGCCATCGAGGTCGATTTCTAGAAAGACCAGCCTTCGCGCGCGGCGGTTTCGTGCCGCGCGCGAAGACGAATGATCTCAGGCGGTTTCGACCAAACCTACCTCGCCGACCGCGCGCACCGGCTCGACATGATAGGGGATTTCGAAGTAATATTCCTCCAGATTGGCCGTCGCGCCGATCCGGTCCACCACCGCGAACAGGCCCGGCTCATGAAGCGGCGTCAGAACGCCGTGCCAGGTGCCGCGATGGAAGTTGATGCCCTGGCCGGGCGCCGCGACGAAGGCTTGCGGCGTGCCGGGCTTGCCGCCCTCGTCCGGCGCGACCACGACGAGAAAGGGATGGCCGGTCATCGAGATGAAGGCCTGACTACCCTCCGGGTGGCGCTCGACGAGATCGACCGTCACGGGAAAGGCGACCGCCTTGCTCTCGAAAATGCTGATCCCAGCCCGTCCCTCCGGCCCGAAATCAAGCTGTGCCCGGTCATGAAACCGGCCGCAGCGACCTGCATTGATGATCTTGTCCGGGCTTCCTGACACTTCGAGAACGTCCCCGAAAGGCGCGAAGGCCTCCGCCGTCAACGGCTTGGCAAGGATCGACCGGGTCATGCCGAAAACTTCTCGCGCAGCCTGAGTTCGGCGATCCGCTCCACCTGCCGGCAGGCCTCTTTAAACTCCGTCTCGTGATCCTGATCGATCCGGCGGCGGAACGCCTCCATGATCGAGGCCTTGGTGTTGTCGCGCACCGCGATGATGAAGGGGAAGCCGAATTTGGCGGTATAGGCGTCGTTGAGGTCGGTGAAGGTCTGTCGCTCTTCGTCGGTGAGGGCGTCGAGGCCGACGGAGGCCTGTTCGGCGGTCGACTCAGCCGTCAGCCGCTTTGCCGAGGCGAGCTTGCCGGCAAGATCGGGATGGGCGTTGAGGACGGCGAGGCGCTTTTCCTGAGGCGCCGAGCGGAAGATGCGGGCAAGGGCGGAATGAACGCCCGTCGCATTGTCGTGCATCGTCCCAAGTTCCAGCGCGTGGGCGCCTTCCGCGATCCAGGGCGAATGCTCGAAGACGCCGCCGAATTCGGCGACGAAGGTCTCGCGGTCCATCTCGGACGGACGCGGGGTTGTCACTGGCGGATGCTCGCGCGCCCAATGCTCGGCAATGTCGAGCCGTGTCGCGAACCAGACGCCCTCATGGCTCTGGAAATAGTCGAGAACGCGCTTCAGGGCCGCGGCGCGGCTTGGGCGGCCGATCAGGCGGCAGTGAAGGCCGATCGACATCATCTTCGGCGCACCTTGCTCGCCCTCTTCGTAAAGAACATCGAAGGCGTCGCGAAGCATGGTCTCGAAATCATCGCCGGTGGTGAAGCCCGCTTGGATCGCAAAGCGCATGTCGTTGCAATCCATCGTATAGGGCACGATGAGCTGGTCCTTGCCGCCGGCCTTCAGCCAATAGGGCAGGTCGTCGCTATAGCTGTCGGCAAGATAGGCGAAATCGCCTTCCTCGGCCGCAAGCGCCATCGTGTTCATCGAGCAGCGGCCGGTATACCAGCCCCGCGGCGGCTCGCCGGTGACCTCGGTGTGAAGCTTGATCGCCTCCCGGATCTGCTCGCGCTCCTCTTCGGCGCTCATATCTTTGTGCTCGATCCATTTCAGCCCGTGGCTGGCGATTTCCCAGCCGGCGGATTTCATCGCCGCGACCTGTTCAGGCGCGCGGGCAAGCGCCGTCGCAACGCCATAGACGGTGACCGGGATGTCCTTCAAAATCCGATGGACGCGCCAGAAACCGGCCCGCGAGCCATATTCGTAGATCGTTTCCATGTTCCAGTGCCGCTGGCCCGGCCAGGGCTGCGCACCGGTGATCTCCGACAGGAACCCTTCCGAGGCCGCGTCGCCATGGAGGATGTTGTTCTCGCCGCCCTCTTCGTAATTGAGGACGAACTGCACGGCGATTTTCGCCCCGTTCGGCCAGTTCGCCGTCGGCGGGGTCGCGCCGTAGCCGGCCATGTCGCGAGGATAACGTGTCACCGATCACTCCCTTTTTGAAAACACCCTCAGTTTAACCTGAAGAAATCGAGCCGTTTTTCAAATTGCGTTTGAAGCTGCCTTCGCCCGTCTGCGCTTTGTGCCACGCGACCGGCCCGGCCTAAAAAGACGCGAATGATATCGTATCCGGCTGATGAGGCCGGGTACGGTATCGAAGCCCCAAGCGGCGCAGACACGTTTTCAAATCCGTCATCGCGAAGCGATCAAGCGGATTTCCTATAATGGAGAAACCCATGTCCGGCTATTTGACGACCCATGTGCTCGATACCGCTCGCGGCTGCCCGGCGGAAGGTCTGACGATCGAGCTTTATCGGATCGAAGGCGAAACCCGCACCCATCTGAAAACGCTCTCCACCAATGACGACGGTCGGACCGACGAACAGATCCTGCCGGAGGCGTCTTTCGAGACCGGCACCTATGAGCTGGTCTTTCATGCTGGGGACTATCTCGACAGGACGGGCACTCCCCCGGAAGCCCCGCGCTTTCTCGACGTGATCCCGCTGCGTTTCGGCATGTCGGAGCCGACGCATTATCACGTGCCGCTGCTCCTCTCGCCGTTCAGCTATTCCACCTATCGGGGCAGTTGAGCGCGGCTGCCCGCGTCCTCAACGACCTTGCCGATCCGCTCGATCACGAAGTCCATGAAAAGCCGTGTCTTCGGGTCCTGACGGCGGCGATGGGTGAAGAGGCAGGCCATCTGGATCGGCTCCGGCGGCGTCTCGGTCGCAACCGGCACGAGCCGGCCCGCCTTGAGGTGATCGGCGATCTCGAAGATGGGCTTCAAAGCGATTCCGCAGCCGGCCAGCGCCCAGTCGGTGAGGACGTTGCCATCGTCGGACTCATAGCGCCCGGACACCCGAAACCGCTTCACCCCCTCAGGCGTCGTCAGCGGCCACTGAAACTCCGTCGCCCCCGGAAAGCGCAGATTGAGGCATTCATGTGCGCCGGAAATGAGCTCGTCTCCATGCACGGGAAGCCCGCGCGCCTCGATATAGGCGGGTGAGGCGCAGAGCACGCGCTCGACATCGGCGATCTTCCTGATCCTGAGGGCGCTGTCTTCGGGCTGGCCGAGGAAGAAGGCGAGGTCCAGCCCCTCGGTCGTGATGTCGAATCTTCGGTCCGTGAGGCGCAGCCGCAGGCTGACCTCGGGATAGCGGGCGAGAAAGTCCGGCACGGCGGGGGCGATCAGGCTGCGCCCGAGGCCGAGCGGGGCAGCGACATAGAGCGCGCCCCTCGGCTGTTCGGTGATGTTCACCACCTGCGCCTCGGCGCTCTCCACCGATTCCAGAACCTCGCAGGCGCCGGTATAGAACGCCTTGCCCTGTTCTGTCGGGGACAGGCTGCGGGTCGTGCGCTGGAACAGCCGAACGCCGAGATGGTCTTCAAGTTGCGAGATCCGCGAGGAGGTGACCGCAGGCGAAATGCGAAGGTCGCGCCCCGCCGCCGACATGCTGCCCAGCTCGTAAACGCGTACGAAGGTTCGGATATTGTCGAGGTAGGACATTGTTCGGAATTTTTTGATGCTGATTGGCTCTTGCCATCGATACCAAAACAATCCCGACCCGGATAGCATGGTCGCGAAACGAGCTTCGGGGAACATTCGATGTATGATCTGACGGCAGCCTGGGATTGGGTGGGGTTTTCCGTGCGATGGCTGCATGTCATCGCCGCGATGGCGTGGATCGGCGCCTCCTTCTACTTCATCGCCCTCGATTTGATGCTGAAGCCCGCACCGGACATGCCCAAGGGCGCCTATGGCGAGGAATGGGAGGTTCACGGCGGCGGCTTTTATCACACCACCAAATATCTGGTGGCGCCCGACCGGATGCCGGAACACCTGACCTGGCACAAATGGCAGAGCTACACGACCTGGCTTTCCGGCGCGGCGCTTCTCATGATCGTCTACTGGGTGGGCGGCGAACTCTATCTTCTCGACCCGTCCAAGGCCGACCTGTCGCTCTGGCAGGGCATCGCGATTTCAGCGGCCTCGCTCACCATCGGCTGGCTCGCCTATGACGCCATGTGCAAGTCGAAGCTCAGCGAGCATCCGACGCTTCTGATGCTGCTCCTCTTCGTCATTCTCGTCGCCATGTCCTGGGGCTACAACCAGATCTTCACAGGCCGGGCGGCGCTGCTCCATCTCGGTGCGTTCACCGCCACGATCATGACGGCGAACGTCTTCTTCCAGATCATGCCGAACCAGCGCATCGTCGTCGCCGATCTCAAGGCCGGGCGCACGCCGGACGCCAAATACGGCAAGATCGCCAAGGTCCGCTCGACCCACAACAACTATCTGACCTTGCCGGTCGTTTTCCTGATGCTCTCCACCCATTACCCGCTGGCCTTTGCCACCGAGTATTCGTGGATCATCGCCAGCCTGATCTTTTTGACGGGGGTCTCGATCCGGCATTATTTCAACACCATGCACAAGACCGGCAAGGGTCCGTCCTGGACCTGGGCGGTGACCATCCTCATCATGATCGTCATCGCCTGGCTCTCGACCGCGCCGATGATGGACAGCGTCGAGGACGCCGAGGCGCGGCCGCTCACGCCCTATGAGGAAAAATTCGCGTCTGCAGCCGGTTTTGACGAAGCCTACGACGTGGTCGCGGGCAATTGCTCCATGTGCCATTCGCGCGAGCCCTTCTACAGCGACACCATGCTATGGCCGCCGAAGGGCGTCGTCCTCGAAACGAAATCCGACGTCGCGCGTCATGCCGAGGCGATCTTCCTGCAGGCGGGTGTGACCCATGCCATGCCGCCACCCAACGCTGCGGCAACAATGACCGACGAATATCGCGATGCTCTCGTCACCTGGTACCGCAACGCCTCCCGTGGATAAGGCTCCGACGAAACGCCTCGGGTCTCAAAGCTTGGATAGCTTTCAGCTTCGCGCGCCGGGGCCTTGGTGACCAAGGAATATCGACCGGCTTTGGGCCGCGATATGCTCGACGAAGAGGCGGATTTTCGGGTCCTGAAGCTTCTTGTGCGGGTAAAGGCATCCGAAGATGCTGGGAACGGGCGGTGTGTTCGGCAGCACTTCGACCAGGGCGCCGCAGCCAAGATGGTCCGCGACGTCGAAACGCGGCTTGTTGACGATGCCTCTGCCGGCCAGCGCCCAGTCGGTCAGAACGTCGCCGTCGTCGGCGTCGAATTTACCGCGAACCTCCAGCTTCAAGGGGCCGCCGGCGGACATGAGGGTCCAGAAATATTCCGGCGAGCGCGGATAGCGCAGCAGCAGGCAATTGTGCTGGCGCTCCATGAGATCTTCCGGCTGCGTGGGCGTCCCGAAGGCCGATAAATAGGCGGGAGAGGCGCATAACACGCGTTCGCAATCGGCGATCTTGCGCAGCTTCATATTGCTGTCCTGGGGCGCGCCGACGAAAAAAGCCATGTCCTGACCGTCCGCGAGAAGATCCACCCGGCGATCCGACAGGCGCATCCGCACTTCGATTTCCGGATACCGGTCGGTGAACTCCGGCACGAAAGGCGCGACGATCCGGCGGCCGACGCCGAGCGGCGCGGTCACCCGGATCGCCCCATGGGGGCTTTGGGAGAAGCTCGCGACCCGTGCCTCGGCGGTGTCGAGCGTCTCGAGCACCTGCCGCGCATCGTCATAGAACACCCGGCCGACCTCGGTCGGGGTGATCGAGCGCGTGGTGCGGTTGAACAGCCGAACGCCCAGATGATTTTCCAGCTCTTTCAGTCGCTTGCTCGCGACGGCCGGGGTGAGCCTCAAATCGCGCCCGCCGGAGGTGATGCTCCCCAGTTCCACCACGCGAACGAACACGCGCAGGCTTTCGATATAGGACATGATCGCTCCCCCTTCGCGATCAGGGTATCCCGGCAGCCAGACGATTTTCAATGGATCGTTGAAAGTATTTGCCGTCTCAGCGCATTCTCATTGGTAATCGGGCCGCTTAAGCTCGTCTCCAGCTCAAGTATCACCAGCGGGAGGCGATGATGCCGCAGCGTCGTAGCGAAATCCGGTTCATCTTGAACGGCCGTGACATCTGTCTGTCCGATGTCGCCGCCGACCGGACCCTTCTCGATTTCCTGCGTCTCGATCGACGCCTGACCGGAACGAAGGAAGGCTGTGCGGAGGGCGATTGCGGCGCCTGCACGGTGCTTGTCGGGCGGCTGACGGCGGACGGACTCGCCTATGCGCCGGTCAATGCCTGTATCCGTTTCCTTGCCAGCGTCCATGGTTGCCACGTCGTCACGGTCGAGCATCTGGCGGGTCAAGATGGCACGCTCCACCCGGTGCAACAGGCGATGGTCGACCATCACGGCTCCCAATGCGGCTTCTGCACGCCGGGCTTCGTCATGTCGCTCTATGCCCTGTGGATGGAGAAGCCGCAGCCGACAGAACTTGAGGTGGAGACGGCCTTGCAGGGCAATCTCTGCCGCTGCACCGGCTATGCGCCGATCATCCGCGCGGCGGTCGCGATCAGCCGCTACGGCTCACCGGCGGCCGATCCGATCCACCGCGAGCGCGAGGCGATTTCCACGCGCCTCAAGGACCTTGAGAGCACAGACCGGATCGTCACCGGCCCGGCCGACAATCGGAGCATTCTGCCCGCCGATGCCGACGACCTCGCCGCCTGCCTCGCCGAGCATCCGGACGCCACGATCATTGCCGGCGCCACCGATGTCGGGCTCTGGGTGACGAAGTTCCTGAAGCCCATCGCGCCCGCGATCTTCACCGGCCATCTCACCGAGATGAAGCGCGTCGGCCTCGAAGGCGATCAACTCTGGATGGGCGCTGGCGCAAGCTATAGCGATGCTCAGGCCGACCTCATCCGACATTTCCCCCATCTTGAGCGCTATTGGAACCGTATTGCCGGCTGGCAGGTCCGCAATATGGGCACGGTCGGCGGCAATATCGCCAATGGCTCGCCGATCGGGGATACGCCTCCGGCGCTGATCGCGCTTGGCGCCGAGCTCACCCTGCGCCTTGGATCTGCGCGCCGGGTCATTCCGCTTGAAGACTTCTTCATCGCCTATGGCCGGCAGGATCGCGCGCCCGGCGAATTCGTCGAGGCGATCACGGTTCCACTGTCTCAGCCGGGGCAGCGCGATGCGGCCTACAAGATCTCCAAGCGCCGCGACGAGGATATCTCCTCGGTTGCCGCCGGGATCAGCGTCACCGTCGCCGATGGACAGATCACCCAATGCCGCATCGCCTTTGGCGGCATGGCCGGCACGCCCAAACGCGCGTCAGCGGCGGAAGCCGCTCTCATCGGAAAACCGTGGTGCGAAGCGGTCTTCACTGAAGCTGCGGCCCTTCTGCCTGAAGACTTCGAACCCTTGAGCGATTGGCGGGCCTCGGCGGCCTACCGGATGCTGGCAGCGCAGAACCTCCTGCGCCGCTTCTTCCTCGAACAGGACGCGGGGCGCAGCGAGCCGGCCCAAATGGCTGTTGCCTGATCGAATGCGGGAGGCGAGTGCGATGAAGGAGAGCGAGACGATGACCCATGCCATGGATGATGACCGCGTCATCGAGGGTTCCGATGGGATCGGCGAACTGGACACTGTCCTGAGGGACATCGAGCCGGCTGACTTTGCGCCCGCGCGACAATCGCAGAAGCGGAGGGGCGTCTCAGGCACCGTTCACCGCGATCGCATCCACGACAGTGCCGCCAAGCACGTCACCGGCCGCGCCGACTATACCGACGATATCTCTCAGCCCGAAGGCACGCTGCACGCCTATCTCGGCGTCTCGCAGATCGCCCATGCCCGGCTCAACGGCCTCAATCTTTCCGCCGTGAGGGCTGCGCCCGGGGTCGTCGATGTGCTGACCGCCGAGGACATTCCCGGCGTCAACGATATCAGCCCGACGGGCAAGCATGACGAGCCGGTCTTTCCGACCGATGCCATCGAGTTCCATGGCCAGCCGCTTTTCGCGGTGATCGCCGTAACCCGCGAGGCCGCGCGGCGCGCCGCCATCCTGGCAAAGGTCGATTGCGAGCCGCTGCCCTTCGCGCTTGATCCGGTTTCGGCGCGCGAAGCCGGCCATCCTTATGTGACGCCGCCCCTGACGCTGAAGCGCGGCGAGGCGGAGCCGGCTCTTGCCAGCGCGAAGAACCGCATCAGCGGCAAAATCGCGATCGGCGGCCAGGATCACATGTATCTGGAGGGCCAGATCGCCTTCGCGATTCCCGGCGAGGACGACGACATGGTCGTCCATTGCTCCACCCAGCACCCGTCCGAAGCCCAGCACATGGTCGCCCATGTCCTCGGCGTTCCCTCCAATGCGGTGACGGTGAATGTGCGCCGCATGGGCGGCGGGTTCGGCGGCAAGGAAAGCCAGATGAACCTTTTCTGCGCCGTCGCGGCGATCGCGGCGCGCAAATGCGGGCGGCCGGTCAAGATCCGTCCCGACCGCGATCAGGACATGACGGCGACGGGCAAGCGCCACGATTTCGTGGTGGATTACGAGGTCGGCTTCGACGAGACGGGCCGGATCGAGGCGGTGGACGCGACCTTCGCGGCGCGCTGCGGCTATTCCTCGGACCTGTCCGGCCCCGTCACCGACCGGGCCCTCTTTCACGCCGACAACGCCTATTTCTATCCCCATGTGCGGCTGCAATCGCAGCCCCTGAAGACCAATACGGTCTCCAACACCGCGTTTCGGGGTTTCGGCGGCCCGCAAGGGGTGGTCGTTGCCGAGCGGATGATCGAGGAGATCGCCTACGCCACCGGTCGAGACCCGCTCGATGTGCGCATGGCCAATTTCTATGGCTCCGCTGGTCGCGATGTCACGCCCTATCACCAGACGGTGGAGGACAATATCCTCGCTCGGCTCGTCACGGAGCTTGAGGAAAAGAGCGACTATCGCAAGCGCCGCGCGGCGATCATCGCCGAGAATGCGGCGTCCCCGATCCTCAAGCGCGGCATCGCGCTGACACCCGTGAAATTCGGCATCTCCTTCACCGCCACCTGGTACAATCAGGCGGGTGCCCTGATCCATGTCTATAATGACGGATCGATCCACCTCAACCATGGCGGCACCGAAATGGGGCAGGGGCTCAACACGAAAGTGGCCCAGGTGGTGGCCGATGCCTTTCAGGTGGATTTCGAGCGCATCAAGATCACCAGGACCACCACGGAAAAGGTGCCGAACACCTCAGCGACCGCAGCCTCTTCGGGATCGGATCTGAACGGCATGGCGGCGCTCGATGCTGCCGAGCAGATCAAGGCGCGGCTCGTGGCCTTTGCCACAGAAAACTGGGGTGTCGCCGCCGACGCGGTGACGTTTGAAGCGAACGAGGTCCGGATCGGCGAGACGGTGCTCAGCTTCGACGATTTTATCCGCGAAGCCTACAAAGCCCGCGTCCAGCTTTCGGCGGCTGGCTTCTACAAGACACCGAAGATCCATTGGGATCGCGAAACGGGCAGCGGACGCCCGTTCTATTACTTCTCCTATGGCGCCGCCTGTTCGGAGGTCACGATCGACACGCTGACCGGGGAATACCGGGTCGAGCGCACCGACATCCTGCATGATGTGGGCCGATCCCTGAATCCCGCCCTCGACAAGGGGCAGGTGGAAGGCGCCTTCATTCAGGGCATGGGCTGGCTGACCACCGAAGAGCTCTGGTGGGATCATAAAGGCGAGCTTCGCACCCACGCGCCGTCCACCTACAAGATTCCGCTGGCCTCCGACCGTCCGCGCATCTTCAATGTCGAACTCGCCGACTGGTCGGAAAACCGCGAATTGACGATCAAGCGTTCGAAGGCCGTGGGCGAGCCGCCCTTCATGCTTGGCATTTCGGTATTCGAGGCCTTGTCCATGGCCGTCGCCAGCGTCGCGGACTATCGCGAATGCCCGCGCCTCGATGCGCCGGCAACGCCCGAGCGCATTCTCATGGCGGTGTCACGCCTTCAGGGCAGAGGCTGAGGGATGAGCGGCCCGAACGAAGACCTGGCCGGGTTTTTGGAGGAGAACCCGCACCTGATCGCCGTGACGCTGACCCGTGTCCGTGGCTCGTCGCCGCGCGGAGAAGGCACGGAGATGTTCGTCTCCGCAGAGGGTCTTTGGGGCACGATCGGCGGCGGCCAGCTCGAGTTCCGCGCCATCGAGGCGGCGCGCCGGATGCTGCGAGACGCAGAGTTGATCCGGGTCATCGATCTGCCGCTGGGCCCCGAGATCGGCCAGTGCTGCGGCGGGCGCGTCGAGATCACGTTACGGCGCATGCGCGCCTCCGACAAACGCGCTGCCTGTGCACGCGTCAGGGAAGCGACTGAGAACCGCCCCAATGTCTATATTCTGGGCGCAGGCCATGTGGGCCGGGGTCTCGCCGATCTTTTCCAGCATCTCCCTGTGCGCTGCATTCTCGTCGACCAGAGGGCGCAAGAGGTGGGTCTTTGCTCGGCGAAGGTCGAAATGCGCGTCAGTGCAATGCCTGAAATCGATGTCGCCCATGCGCCGAAGGGCAGCGCCTTCATCGTCCTCACCCATGATCATGGCCTCGATTTCCTGCTCGCGAGCGCCGCGCTGGAGCGGCGCGATGCGTCTTACGTCGGGATGATCGGGTCCGCGACCAAACGGGCCAAGTTCCGCAGCTGGATGCGCGAGAACTCAAACGCCGAAGTCTTCGACGATCTCGTCTGCCCGATCGGAGGGAACGGCAGCCGGGACAAGCGACCGCATGTCATCGCGGCCTTCGTCATCGCCGAGGTGATGGCGGCGCTGACCGATAAGGCTGCGAAAGCGGCGGTCCACAGCACATCGCAGACGCCCGCAAGGGGCGAACACACAGACCGGGTCGAAGCGAGACACTGAAGGAACGCGTTTCGTCTGGGTCGCATGGGAGGAAGAGGAGGCCCTCATGAACACAGGCACATATCAATACAGGCTGTTTGCACGAAGTGACTTCAGCGCGTTCTGGGCGCTGTTTACCGATAATCTGGTTAATCTCTTGATCCTGTCCGGGGTCTGCCAGTTCGTCTTCCAGATGCCCGCCGAAATCGTCTATGGCCGCATCGTGCCGGGCGCGGCGATCGCCATTCTGGCCGGCGTCGTTGTCTACACCTATCTCGCCAAACGGGCGGCCGAGCGCCATGGCCGCGACGTCACCGCCCTGCCTTACGGCATTTCGACCCCGGTGATGTTCGTCTATCTCTTCGGTGTCATCGGTCCGATCTACTGGGCGACCGAGGACCCGATGCTCGCCTGGCAGGTGGGCATCGGCGCGGGGTTCATGGGCGGCATCGTCGCCGCGCTCGGCGCGCTCATCGGTCCTTTCCTGAAAAGCATTACCCCGCGCGCGGGCATGCTCGGCACACTGTGTGGCATAGCGCTGGTCTTCATCGGCGCAGTGCCGCTCGCCGAGATCTTCGAGCATCCGGTGATCGGCTTTGCCTCGCTGCTCTTCATTCTCTGGGGGCTGATCGGGCGGTTCCGACTGCCCGGTAACGTTCCGGCCGGTCTCGTTGCCATCGCGGCGGGTACGATCATCGCCATGTTCCTGGGGGAATCGAGCTTCGATGCCAGCGGCATCGGGTTCTACCCGCCGGTGCCTTATGTCGGCGACCTGATCGCGGGCATTCAGTATCTCTTCGCCAATCCCGAACTGTTCCTGGTACTGATCCCGGTGCAGATCTACAATTTCATCGAGACGATGAACAATGTGGAGAGCGCGGAAGCGGCCGGTGACAGCTATCCGGTCGGGCTGTGCCAGGTGACGGACGGCGTCGGCACGATGCTCGGCTCGGTCTTCGGCTCGCCCTTTCCGACGACGGTCTATATCGGCCATCCCGCCTATAAGCGGCTGGATGCCCATGCCGGTTACATCGTCGGCGTTGCTGTCGTGATCGCGGCGGCGGCGTTTCTCGGCTTCCTGTCGTTCCTTGCGGCCCTGATCCCGGTCGCAGCGGCAGCGCCGGTGCTGGTCTTCGTCTCCGTCAGCCTGATTACAAATACGGCCTTTGCGGTGAAGCCGGCCCATATGGCGGCCGTGTCCTTCGCGATCCTGCCCCACATTTCGGAATTCCTGATGGTCAAATGGGGTTCGATGATGAACGCGCTCAGAAACGCCGGTGTCGAGGGGCTGCCCGCGCTCGGCGATGCGAAACTCACCGAAGCGCTGCTGCGCGAGGGGGCCCATTTCGAAGGCCATCTCGCACTCAGCCAGGGCGCCATCATCACTGGTCTCATCTGGGGCGCGATCGTTGCAGACGTGATCGATGGACGGTTCAGGATGGCAGGCAGCTTCGCCATCGCCGCCGCCGTCATGTCCTCGTTCGGCATCATCCACGCCCATGAGCTGCAATGGCCGCAACTGGACGGGATCACCACCGGCTATCTGATCATAGGCGGCTTCCTCTGGCTCTATCCGCTGGTCGCGCCGAAAGAAGATCTCGTGGAGCGGATCATCGTGCCGGACGAGCCCGACATGCTGGAGCGAAGCGCTCCGGCCGAATGAACCCCGACTTTATCCGGGGCGGCCCTTGCGCCGCCCCGATTTCTGAACCGAACGGAGACGAGACATGACCGACAAGGTGCTGCGCGGACGCCTTTTGACATTCAGCCGGGCGCCTCGGAACGGCGATGACAGCGGCGCCTATACCTATATCGAGGATGGGGCGCTGCTGATCCGCGACGGCCTTATCGAAAAGCGTGGCGACTATGCCGAGGTGGCGCGCGCGGCCCCCGAGGCTCAGGTCACCGATCACAGGCCGCATCTGATGATGGCCGGTTTCATCGACACCCATATCCATTTTCCGCAGGTGCAGGTGATCGCCTCCTGGGGCGCGCAGCTTCTCGACTGGCTGAACACTTACACCTTTCCCGAAGAAACGCGTTTTGCCGATCCCGCCCATGCGGAGCGGATGGCGACCGCCTTCTTCGATCAGCTGATCGGTCATGGCACGACGACGGCGGTGGCGTTCTGCTCGGTGCATCGCGCTTCCGCCGAAGCCTTCTTCGCGGAAGCTTCCCGGCGCGACATGGCGATGCTCGGCGGCAAGGTCTTGATGGACCGCAATGCGCCTGACGCGCTTCTCGACACGCCGCAATCGGCCTATGACGATACGAGCGCGCTGATCGCCAAATGGCACGGCAAGGGACGCGCACGCTATGTGATATCGCCCCGCTTCGCGATCACCTCGACGCCCGAGCAGATGGAGATGGCCGGCGTTCTGGCGCGGGAAAATCCCGATTGTCCCATCCAGACCCATCTGTCCGAAAACAGGGACGAGATCGCCTATACGCTGAGCCTTTACCGGCAAGCGCGGGACTATCTCGACGTCTATGAGCGCTATGGCCTCGTGCGCGCAAACACGCTGCTCGGCCATGCCATCCATCTTGAAACCCGCGAGATCGATGCGCTGGCCGAAACGGGGGCCCATCCGGTCTTCTGCCCGACGTCGAACCTCTTCCTCGGCTCCGGTCTCTTCGACCATGCCGGGCTGACGAGCCGTGGCATTCGAAGCGGCATCGCGACCGATGTGGGCGGGGGCACCAGCTATTCGATGCTTCAGACGCTTTCGGAGGGCTACAAGATCCTTCAGCTCAACGGGCAGGCTCTCCATCCGCTCCAGGCTTTCGACTGGGCGACGCGCGGCAATGCCGACGTCTTGGGGCTGGTGGACCGGATCGGCACGCTCGACGAGGGAACGGCCGCCGATATCGTGGTTCTGGACGCGCGCGCGACCGACGCCATGGCCTTGCGTATGGAGCGTGCCGAAACCCTTTCTCAGGAGCTTTTCGTGCTTCAGGTCATGGGCGACGATCGGTCGATCGCCGAGGTTTATGTCAATGGCCGGCCGGCCAAGACACGCGCGAAAGAGGCACAGCGCGAAAGATCGCTCGCCATGGCCTGATGCCGGCAAGGGTCTGATCGTATCGGCCTGAGATCCGGGCTTTCCGGCCCGGATTGCCGCGATTTCGGTCAGCACCACTTTTAAAATCGCCTCCTGCGAATGGAGGCCGCTTGATCTTGATCATTGTTCCGTCGCACGGGCTCGCTAAGCTCGTTGGTGAAAGACGGTGCCATGTCCTCGGAGGGGGATGCGCCATGTCCCGATCGCAAGACAGGCAAGACCTCTATGAGTATTCGCAATTTCGACGCGCTGTTTCGTCCGAAATCGATCGCCCTTATCGGCGCCAGCAACCAGCCCCATTCGGTCGGCGCGGTCATCGCCGACAACCTCTTTACCTCGGGTTTCAAGGGGCCGGTCATGCCGGTCAATCCCCATGAGACGTCGATCCGCTCGACCTTGAACTATCGCTCGGTCGCCGAACTGCCGATGGCGCCCGATCTCGCGGTGATCGCGACGCCGGCGCAAAGCGTGCCGGGGATCATCGAGGAACTCGGCAAGAAAGGGTGCCGGGCGGCCATCGTCATTTCGGCCGGCTTCGGAGAGGTGGACAGCAGCCGCGAACTGCGCCAGGCCATGCTCGATGCCGCACGCCCGCATCTGATGCGGATCGTCGGGCCCAACTGCATCGGACTGATCTCGCCCCATGTCGGCATCAATGCGAGCTTTGCCCATCTGACCCCTCAAAAGGGCGATATCGCGCTCCTCTCCCAATCGGGCGCGATCGTCACCGCCATGCTGGACTGGGCCGCGGAGCGAGGCATCGGCTTTTCCCATGCCATCTCGCTGGGGGATATGAGCGACGTCGATTTCGGCGATCTTCTCGATTATCTATCGACGGATCGGGCAACGCGGGCGATCTTCCTTTACGTGGAGAATATCACCCACGCGAAGAAATTCATGTCGGGGGCGCGGACCGCTGCGCGCGCCAAACCCGTCATCGTCATCAAGTCCGGCCGCTCGGCCGCCGGCGCGAAGGCCGCCCACAGCCATACCGGAGCCCTCGCCGGCTCCGATGTCGTCTACGACGCGGCTTTCTCGCGGGCAGGTCTCCTGCGGGTCTCGAAACTGGAAGAAATGTTCGAGGCGGCGGCGACGCTCGCCACCGGCGTTCGCATCCGTGGCGACGGGCTGACCATCGTCACCAATGGCGGCGGCGCGGGTGTCATGGCGGTCGATGCGCTGGAGGCCTTTGGCGGCCGCCTTTCGAGCCTCGATCCGGAAACGATCGAGGCGCTGGACGGCGTCTTGCCGCATAACTGGTCGCGCGCCAATCCGGTCGACATCATCGGCGATGCGCCGGGCGAGCGCTATGCCGAGACTCTCGACAAGCTCCTGTCGCGCAGAAACGACGACGCGACACTCGCGATCTTCTGCCCCTCGGCGATTACCGATCCCCATGAGGTCGCCCAGGCAATCGTCGATGTGGCCGGGCGTCATCGCGGCGCGCCCGTCCTGACCAACTGGCTCGGCGGACGGAGCGTTCAGTCGGCCCGCGATCTTTTCGCCGAGAACCGGATCGCCACCTTCGAGAGCCCGACCAAGGCGATCCGCGCCTTCATGCATCTGGTGCGCTACCGGCGAAACCAGGAAAACCTGATGGAGACCCCGGCCGCTGGCGTCGCGATCTCCCACCACGCGATCGCGGCTGCCCATCGCATGATCGAGGCGGTCATCGCCGCGGGGCGCACGGTGATGACCGAGCCGGAGGCCAAGGAGCTCTTGTCGCTCTTCGGCATCCCGATCGTGGAAACCTTCCGGGCCAAGACGCCCGAGGAGGCCGCCGCGCGTTTCGAGGCGATCGGCCATCCGGTCGCGCTGAAGATTTTGTCCAAGGACATCACCCACAAATCCGATGTCGGCGGCGTGCGGCTCGGCCTTCGCAGCGCGGACGAGGTGCGCGAATCGGCCGAAGCCATGCTGTCGCACATCCGCCAGTCCTATCCGGATGCGGATATCGAAGGCTTCACGGTCCAGCGCCTGATCGACATGCGCGATGCCCGTGAGCTCATCGCCGGCATCGCGACCGACGCGACCTTCGGCCCGGTGCTTCTCTTCGGGCGTGGCGGCAAGGCGGCGGAGGTGATCAACGACCGCACCATCGGCCTGCCGCCGCTCAATTCCGTGCTTGCCCGCCGGATGATCGACCGAACGCGGGTCTCGAAACTTCTCGCCGGCTATCGCGACGTGCCGGCCGCCGCACCCGGCGCGATCGAGGATGTGCTCGTGCGCCTGTCGGAGATGATCGTCCATCTGCCGCAGATCGTGGAACTGGACATGAACCCGTTTCTGGCAACGGGTGAGGGCGTCGTCGCGCTTGATGCGCGCGTTGCCGTGCGCCCGTTGGAGCACGGCGAGGGTCGGCTCGCGATCCACCCCTATCCGCGTGAATGGGAGCGGGTGATCACCCTGAAGGATCAGCGGCACTTCCTTCTGCGCCCTATCCGCCCGGAGGACGAGACCGCGCTTGCCGACATGGTCTCGCGTTGCACGCCTGAGGATCTGCGCCTGCGCTTCATGGGCCCGATGAAGGTCTTCCCCCACCAGACGGCGGCGCGCTTCACCCAGATCGACTATGATCGGGAAATGGCCTTCATCGCCACCGATCCGGGGGCCGCCTATGGCAATGGCACGATCTACGGTGTCGTGCGGATCATCTCCGATCCGGAAAACGAGAAGGCCGAATATGCCGTTCTCGTGCGCTCGGACATGAAGGGGCAGGGGCTCGGTTACGGCCTCATGCGCGCCATCCTCGCCTATGCTTCGAAGCGCGGCCTCAGGGAAGTCTATGGCGAGGTTCTGCGCGAAAACACCGGTATGATGCGCATGGCCCGCCATCTCGGCTTCGACACGGGACGCTATGAGCCCGGCTCGGAAACGGCCCATGTGATTTTCGATGTGGAGAAGGCATCAAAATGGGTGGAGGCGGAGCCGGACGAGTGAAACCGGTAAGCCTTTGAAGGCACCGCTTTCGAAGCTCCGTCGGGAGTCTGGGCACTTTATCGAAAGCGCGATGCAGAGGATCGGCCCACGAGACAGCCGATCCGGTCCAGTCCGATTGCGGCAGAGACGCCTTCGCCGAGCCTGAGGACGAAGGCGAAGAATGGTGTCACCGGGGCGCTCTGGAGAATGACCGCCATCGTCACACCGATTGCCGCGCCAGCCAGAATGTCGATCGGGAAGTGCACGCCGATCGCGATGCGCGACCAGCCGATGAGGACGGCGGCAACGGCGATGGCGATCGCGGCACCCCGCCGCTTCGTCAGCTCAAGGCTGGCGGCGACCGCAGACGTCAGGGCCATATAGCCGCTCGGAAACGAACTGTCGGCGACATGATGGAGCACGTTTCCACACAGGCCGATCATGAAGGGGTGCGGCTCGAAGACGAGGAAGGACATGATACCGGCGATCGAAACGGCCCCGCCAGCCGAGATCGTTGCTGCGACGACGGCCATGCGATCGTCTCCGCGATTGCGAAACCAGAGGGCGATCAGGGTGAGCGGAACGAGACCGATCAGCCAGACTGCCGCTCTCTCCTCGAACGGCATCAACAGGTCCGGGGCCAAGCCGTGGATGAAGCCGAAGACGGAGAGATCGAATTGCGTGGGCATGGCATCCTCTTTCGTGGACGCGTGACCATCAATCGCGGGGATCGCAGCCCGATGGCGGGAACTATACCGATCTGTAACGCCGCCGCAGATCTCCGAACATAGGGGTATTCGAGCCTGCGAGACGGTAGTTTCCAACCGCCAATCAGCGCTGCGCTTGAGCCTTTCGCTCTTCAGACGAGATCGAACGCTGCAAGCCAGAAGATGACTGCGACGAGCCCGTTCGCGACCAGCAGGAAGAAGACCGCCGCCGAGCCGAGATCTTTCGCCTCCTTCGCAAACAGGCTCCAGCCGGGAGAGAGGTGATCGACGACCTTCTCGATCGCCGTGTTCAGGGCTTCTGCGGTCAGAAGGATCGCGATCAGAACGATCTGGAGGACGATCTCCCAGACCGGAACGCTGAAAGCCAGGTGCTGACTACAGATGACGGCTGCCGCGAGAATTTCGTGGCGGAATGCCTGTTCGCGCCAGAGGGTGCTGATTCCGCCCCATGAATAGCCGGCGGCGGCGAAGACATGGGCCATTCCGGTCAGTTTGCGTGGGACGTCCTCTTCTGCACCGCTCAAGCCCCCGGCTCCTTGTCCGTGCTTGTGTCGCCTGCGGCGCCCGCGCCGGTGGCCCGGCAGGATGCGGCGAAATCGAGAGCCGGATCATAGACCTCGGTCGCCACGGACATCAGCCCCAGCACGGAGTGGAAGAGGTTATCGTGACTGAGGGTTTCGGCTCTGCTGGCCTCGATGCAGCTCGCGTCGAGACCGTCGTCCTTGGCGAAGGTATCGGAGAACCATGCGATCATGGGAATATGCGTCTGTTCCGTCGGGGCCATGAAGTACGGCGCGGCATGAAGATAGAGCCCGCTTTCGCCAAGCGACTCGCCGTGGTCGGACACATAGACCATGGCGGAGTCGAGCTGATCCGAGCGCTCGGCGAGGGTATCGATGATTTGGCTGAGGTTGCGGTCCGTCTGGACGATCGAGTTGTCATAGGCGTTGACGAGTTCCTCGCTGGTGCAGTCCGCAAGCTGTGGTGTCCGGCAGTCGGGCGTGAAATGCCGCTCGTCCTCCGCGTAACGCTTGAAATAGGACGGCCCGTGGCTGCCGATCTGATGCAGGACGATGACGGTATCCTGATCGACGTTCGCAAGAACCTCCTCCAGTCGCTTTACGAGGACGTCGTCACGGCATTCCCCGCCTTCGCAGAATTGCGGATCTTCGTTATCGGGCAGGAACTCGTAGGTGGTGCGGTCCGCAACGCCCTTGGACCCGGTATTGTTGTCCAGCCAGATGGTCCCGACACCGGCATGGCCGAGAACATCGAGCAGGTTTTCGGTCCATTTGCCTTTGGCTTCGGTGTAATCGTTGCGGGAGTAGACGGAAAACATGCAGGGCAGGGAAACCGCCGTTGCCGTTCCGCAGCTCGATACGTTCGGGAACGCGATGACATCCCGCTTCGACAATTCGGGATTGGTGTCTTTATCGTAACCGAGCAGGCTGAAGTTCGCCGCGCGAGCGGTTTCGCCGGCCACAACGACAAGCACGCGCGGACGTGCGCCATCGCGGTGCTGAGCAATGCGGGCGTCCTCGCCAAGCTTTGCCAGAACCTGGTTGCGGTCCTCGAAGCGCCGGTCGATCACTTTGCCGATACCGACGATCGTGCTGGCCGGATTGAGGCTTGCCATCAGATCGCGATGGTTGCGAAACGTCGCGGCGAAGGTCGAGAAATTGGCCGTCACGATCGCGAGCACGACGAGAAGCGCCGGGGCGATGAATGCCGTATTCCAGGCGGCCTTCGCCAGAAACGGCCGATGCCTGACCCGGACCCAGACGATCAAGAGGGCCGGAAGAACACCGAACAGCGTCATGTGCATGAGGAAGCGCGGCGTGATGAGAGCGCCGGCCTCCGCCGTCGTCGTCTCCAGCGCGTTCTGGATCATGCCACGGTCGACGACGATCCCGAACGTATCGACGTAATAGGATGCGCCGGCCGCGATCAGCACGAAGAGGATGAAGACCGGCTTGATGACGTATTTCATGGAGAACATCGTCACAAGCGATGCCCCAAGAAGAAAGATCGCGACGACAAACCCTGCAAGGGCGAAGGGAAAGCCTTCGAAATACAGGAACGCCTTTGTCCAGAAGCTGACATTGGCTGCCGCGAGAACGAACAAGGTTACGAGCATGCTCAACTGGATGCTCGTCAGGCTGGGACGTTTCATGGAAATTGGCTTCGGTCTTTGGATGGAATGGGATACGCGGCCGCTCGTCGTAGACGAAGCGGTTCGGCCGCCGCGCTCGAAACCGGGCGGGCGGACCGGATGGGGCATACGTCAGCCCGCTGCGAAGGAGGGGGCCGACTGTTTCTTCAGGAGGTTTGCCGGATGCCGGGCAGCATGCGCTTGAGCGCACCGGACTTGAACCAGAACTGCTGGGCGAGAGCGCCGAGGATGTGGAGGCCGATCAGGACGAGCAGCGGGTTCCAGAGGAAGGTATGATAGCCGGCGATCGTGTCGCTGCCGGTGAACCACGCGGCAAGGCCGAGCGCCGGCATTGCGAGAAGCACGGCATAAAGGAGCCCGTGGGTGACCTTCGCCAGCACCGTGGCCCAGTTCGGCTCGCTGTCGGAGTAGGGCGGGCGTCCGTTCACGAAACGGTCGAGAAGCCGGACGGCGGCCGCGACGAGGACGAGGGTGCCGCAGACGATATGCGTATAGCCGAGCACGAGCCCGGTCGTTCCGATCGATTGGCCTTCCGTGACATTATTCCAAAGGCTCGACATCCATTCGCCCTCGATCCACTGGGCGATGATGAGAACGACGATCGACCAGTGAAGGAAGACATTGAGTGAGGTCCAGTCGGACCGATTGCGGGATGCCGGCACGGCGGGGCTCCGAATTGGGGACGATCTTTGTCTGCCCTTTTCGCTGTCTAAGCCGACGCCTCAATTACCGGGACTATACGGTTTTGTAATCGCGGCAATTCGATAATCCAAAGGCCAGAGGGTGAGAATTCCGGCCTTCCGGTCTTTTGCCCTCCGTGGCAGGCTCCTGAGCGCCGGGGAAACGGGGCCATCTGCGAGCGCGATGGGCGTGACGCGGCGCGTCTCTCCGAATTACAAAGCTCCTGTGAAACCAAAAGGGCGCCCGCAATGCGGACGCCCTCAGGTCTGATACCGGCGGACCTTTGAAACCATCGGTTCCATGGGCCGCCGGCAGCCCGAGCGGCGTCAGCCGGTCATGGCCCTGCGTTGGCGGCCGGACGCTCCTCCGCGGCTCGATGAAGGCTTTAGGTGACCAGGATTGCGGTCGCTTCTCTGGGGTTATACCGTTTGGTAACGGCTCGTTTCGAAGCTCTCCGCCAGAACCGGAAATTCGATCTGAATCAAAAGGCCGGGATTGTTGTCCAGTGCCTCGACCGTGCCGTCGTGCATCTCGACGATCGCCGCGACAAGGGCGAGACCGAGCCCGCTTCCGGGCGTCGTGCGGCTCCGGTCGAGCCGGTAGAGCCGCTGGAAGATCCGTTCGCGCTCGTCTTCCGGCACGCCCGGACCATCATCCGCGATATCGAGCCTTACTCGGTCGCCGCGTCTCGAAACCGTGACATCGATCCGGCCGGGTGCCGGAACATGACGTATCGCGTTTTCCAGAAGGTTTGCGAGGCCTTGCGTCAGAAGCTCCTCGTCGCCCTCGATCTCCGCGTCGTCGAGATCCTCCCAGTAAAGGCGATGTCCCTCGTCGACGGCGACCTCGCTATAGACGTCGCAGACCTTGCGAACGATGTCGGTAAGCTTCAGGGGCCGAAAGCGAGCCCGCCGCGTGCCGGCCTCGATCTGCGCGATTCGCAGAAGCGCGTTGAAGGTTTCGATCGCGGCATCGCTTTCTTCGATGGCCCGGTCGATCGCCGCCTCGTAGTCCTCCTGCGAGCGCGGCTTGCGCCGCACGCCTTCAAGCTCCTGACGCAGGCGCGCAAGCGGCGTCCTCAGATCATGGGCGATGTCGGTCGAGACCTGCTTAAGGCTCGAAAGCAGCGTCTCGATGCGGGCCAGCATGGAGTTGATGTCGATTGCGAGACGATCGAGTTCGTCACCGCGTTTCGTGACCGGAAGCCTGAGGTCGAGATGGCCTTCGACGATGCGCCGCGTGGTTTCAGCGATCTCGTCGACCCGGCGGGTTGGACCGATGGAGAAGAGGAAGCCGCCGACGAGCGCGAGAAGCGTCGTAAGCAGCGCTCCCCAAAGCATGGCCGCCAGAATGATTTCCTGGGTTTCGTCGAGAACGTGGGAATTGCGGCCAATCATGATCTCGAAGGGGCCGATCCGCTCTCCGAGGATTACGAGCGTCACCTCACTTTCGGACTGGCGCCTTGCCGCCGCGCTCATGTCGCTCGACGTCGCGACAATGTCCGACGGCACTTTCTGATCGTTCCAGCCTTCCCGCCACAAGCCGGGCGGAATATTGCCCTGAACCTCTCCGTCAGGGCCTTTCAGAAGAACGAAACGATCCTCGGACTGGCTTTCGAAGAGTTCTTCCATTTCATGACGCAAACCCGGAACGCCTTCTCCCTGGAAGGTCTGCCGCACGTGTTCCATGTCGTCGGAAACGGCCGAGCGCAGGATGCCGGCCATTTCGGAAGAAGCGGCGACATATGTGACGCCGAGAATCGCGAGAACCGATCCGAGAAAGAACACGGTGTAAAGAACCGCAATCCTAAAGGAGATCGAGCGGAAGGGTTCAGGACGAAACATTGAGGACGTAGCCCGCGCCCCTGATCGTTCTGATCATCTCACTTGCGAAGGGCTTGTCCACCTTTCCGCGCAGCCGGCTGACATGGGTCTCGACGACATTGGTCTTCGGGTCGAAATGAAAGTCCCAGACGCGCTCGAGCAGCATGGTACGGGTGAGGACCCGTCCGCGATTGCGCATCATGTATTCGAGAAGGCGAAATTCGCGGGGCTGGAGGTCGATCTCTTGGGCCCCACGTTTCACGGAGCGCGCGATGAGGTTCATCTCCAGATCGCCGACCTTGAGGAGCGTCTCCTCCTTGCGCATGGGGGAGCGCCGCGCGAGCGCATTGAGCCGCGCCATCAGTTCGGAAAAGGCGAAGGGCTTGACGAGATAATCGTCGGCGCCGGCCTCCAGCCCCTCGACGCGGTCGTCGAGACCGGAAACGGAGGTCAGGAAGATGACCGGCGTGTCACGCCCCGAAGAGCGCAGCGCACGCACGATCGAAAGCCCGTCGAGACCCGGCAGCATGCGGTCGATGACCATAGCGTCATAATCGCGTGTGCAGGCAAGTTCGAGCCCGATCGGTCCCGACGCCGCGTGGTCCGGGTCGTGACCTTCCTCCTTGAGGCCGCCGGTGACGTAGTCGGCGGTCGAACGGTCGTCCTCGATGACGAGCACCTTCATTGCGCGTTTCCTTCCTTGCCTTCCGCCACTTGCCGCAATGCCGGGCTCGCGATGATGAAAGTCTCGCAAGCTGGGTCCATGGATGCTGTCCCACACCGGAGCTCCGGAAGGCGAGCGTATACGACGGATCGCTGATCGTCCGCTCTTTCCTCACGTTTGCACGCGATAGCATATTATCGGCTCGTCGACGTCAGCGCGGGATGTTCACCGCGAACGATCGCCATGGCGAGAATACGGACTGGACGGTGAAGGGCGGGCACGGGCGGCATTCCTGAACACACGACGTCCAGTCGGCTTAAGAGCGATCCTATGCCGCAAAATGACCGGCGCTATACGCTTTCGTATAATCGGAAGGACATACGCGCGGTGAGAGCTCTCGGGACCTCAATCGGCAGGCGGTCTCGAACGGATATCGGATGACGACCGTATCGCCGCGGGGTTTCAGGCCTTTGCGAGGATGGTCCATCCCCCTTTTACGGGAGCCATGGGATCTGGGCCGGGGTACGGCCCAGATCGGTCCTATCGGCCGGTGATCCCCGGAAAGGCCACGAGCAGTCCGACCGCGATGATCTGCAGGCAGATGAACGGCAGGAGGGACTTGAAGATGTCGCCCAGCGAGATCTCGGGCGGGGTGACGGACTTCAGGTAGAAGGCGGCGGGGCCGAAGGGCGGCGAGAGGAACGAGATCTGCATGTTCATGCAGAACAGGACGCCGAACCAGACCGGATCCATGCCAAGATCGCGCACGATCGGCACGAAGATCGGCATGGTGAGAAGCGCGATGCCCACCCAGTCGAGGAATGCGCCAAGCACGAAGAGGATTAGCATCATCAAGAGGATGATGACCGTCGGATTGTCGGAGACGCCGGTGATCATCTCCGAGACGAAATTGACGCCGCCCATCAGGTTGTAGACGCCGACGATGGCGGTCGCGCCGATGCCGATCCAGACGATCATGCCGACGGTGGCAAGCGTCTGCATCGCCGCGTCGCGCATCAGGGCATAGGAGAATTCGCCGCGCAGGATGGTCGACAGAACCACGCCGCCGACGCCGATGGCGGAGGCTTCCGTCACCGAGGCGACGCCGCCATAGATCGAGCCCAGAACGATCACCACGACGAGGACCGGAAGGGTGAGACCCTTGAGAAGCCGTATCTTCTCGGCGGTCGGGATCGGCTCGCTCGAGGGCGCCGGCACATAACCGGTCGACACATAGGCGCGGAACAGGATGTAGGCGACGTAGAACATCGCCAGCATGAAGCCCGGCAGGAAGGCTGCGGTGAAGAGCTCGCCGATCGAGACATTCGCGGTCAGGCCGTAGATGATGAGCACGATCGAGGGCGGGATCATCGTGCCGAGCGAGCCGCCCGCGCAGACGACGCCGATCGACAGATTGCGGTCATAGCCGAGCCGCAGCATCTGGGGCAGGGCGATCATGCCGAGAAGGACGATCTCGCCGCCGATGATGCCGCTCATGGCTGCCAGGATCACCGAAACGAAGACGGTTTGAATGGCGACGCCGCCGCGGATGCGCCCGGCGAAGAGCTTCATGGCGTCGAAGAGATCGCGTGCGATGCCGGAACGGTCGAGGATCGCCGCCATCAAGACGAACATCGGCACCGAGACGAACACGAAGTTCATGACGAAGGAATAGACGCGGCTGGTGATCAGCGGGATCGACATGGGGCCAAACCAGCCGAGCGCGAAGATCAGCGCCACGAGCAGCGTCACGAAGGCCAGCGGCATGCCGGTGAGCAGCAGCGTCACCAGCATGATGAACATCACCAGCGTTCCCCAGCCGATGCCGAGGGACTGAAGGTTGAAGGACAGATCGAGAAATTGGCTCATTTGGCCGACCGGTTGCTGCCGCGCGCATAATTGACGGCGAGAATAAGGAACTGGATCACCAGGAGCACCATGATGACGAAGACGAAGATCTTGATCAGGGCCGGGGTCGGCGGGCTCCAGGCGCTACCGGTGGTCTCCAGCCGGATCGTGCCGGCGGGCGTCACGACGGCGCGCACGACCATGTGCCAGGCGGCATAGGCGAAGAAGCCGGAAGCGATCGCCGAGACGATGGAGATGCCGATATCGGCGATGCGTCGCAGCCAGGGCGGAAAAAAGTCGTAAAGCAGGACGACGCGGATATGGCTGTTGCGGGAGGTGCAGTAGAGACCGCCGAACACGAAGGCGAGGCCGCACAGGAACACGCTTGTCTCATGCACCCAGATCGTTGGGCTGTTGAAGAAATAGCGCATGAAAACTTCGTAAAGCAGAATCGCCGCCGCGATCACGATGCCGGCCGCAAAGAGATAGCCGCTGCGATCGACGAGACGGCCCATCAGCCCGGCTTCCGGCGCGGTGCTGCCGGTGCCTTCGCTTGTTGCGGCCACATCGATCTCGTCTTCGGTGCGGGATGGTTCCCTCATGATGATCGCGCCCAAATCGGTAAGAATGACAACGAACGAAAACGGCCGCGCCTTCGTTGAGGCGCGACCGTCGAACCCCTTTACTGCAGGAGGTTCTTTTCGGTCAGATAGGCGGTCAGCGTATCATAGACCTTCTGGGCCTGAGGCGATTGCGCCGCGATGGTTTTCCACTCGGCCTGGCCGAGCTTGCGGAATTTTGCGCGCTCTTCCTCGGACCAGTCGTGAATGGTGATCTTGCCACTCGCCTTGGCTTCCTCGACCGCCTTGAGGTCAGCTGCCTTGTTGCCTTCGATCTGGGTCTGCTGGAACTCTTTCACCGTCTCTTCCAGCATCGTCTTGATGTCGTCGGGCAGGGCGTCCCACTTCGCCTGGTTCATCGAGACCTCGACGAGGGGAAGCGAGTGAAAACCCGGATAAACCGGATTGGGCGCAATGTCGTTGAGGCCCTGCTGCTGGTTGACCGAGAACACGGAATAGTCGGCGGCGTCGACGACACCCTTGTCGAGCGAGGTATAGACTTCCGCGGACGGCAGATTGACCGGCGAGGCGCCGGCGGCCGCGAAGACATTGGCGATCGGGCCTTCCGGCGAGCGCATCTTCAGGCCCGTGAGATCGTCGACGCCATCGAGCGGAACGCGCGAGACGAAGGCTTCGAGGCCGGGCGTCGAGACGCCGATGAAGTGCAGGCCATAGGAGCCGAGAAGGTCCTGCATGATTTCCTTGCCGCCGCCGTTCTCGACGAAGTCGATCATTTGGGCCGGGTCCGACCATGCACCGACCGGATTGGCGATGAGGCCGAATGCGGGGTCCTTGCCGGCCCAATAGGAGCTGTCGCAGATCTGGCCGTCGAGAATGCCGGCGGCGACCGCATCGAGGGTTTCGTTATACTCGACCACCGAACCGACCGGCAGAAGCTCGATCTGAACCTTGCCGTCCGAGCGCTCCTTGACGAGATCCGTCCAGCCCTTCTGGTATTCGAAATTCGGATTGCCCGCCGGGTCCGAAGACTGGAAGCGGAATGAATATTCCTGCGCGTTGGCAAAGCCGGCCATCGCAAGGGCGGCCACTGTGGCCAGAGCGATCGTCTTGATCTGTCGTTTCATAAGGTTCCTCCCTGATTGAATCGTCGCTGGATAGTTCACAAGGCCCCGCGATAAAAGCCTAGGAAAAGGTCTCCTCCGCCTTGGGCGCGGTCAGGAGCGAGGCGCGTCCCGGCGCGCTCGCGGAAAGGGGCGCAAAGGCCGCGTCGAGCCATTGCGGATCGACTTTGTCCTCCAGCGCCTCGATCATGGCGATACCGAAGGCGATGAGGTCGTCGCAGGTCGATCGAGCGGTTTCAAAGTCGTCGCTCAGGATCGCGTCCATGATGGCCACATGGCGCTCGACGGTGCTCGCAAGCCCCGCCGCGCCGCCGATCTGCGTGAGGTGAAGATAGCCGGTCCGCCGCGCGATTGCATGGAGCGGACGAAGGGTCCGTTCGAGAAACCGCTCCCCGGACGCCTGAATGAGCAGGATGTCGAAGCTTTTGTCGATCCCGTTGAACCGGTCGACAGTCATCGGCACGTCGGGGGAAAGCAGTTCCCGGCGAAGATAATGGATGCGCGAGCGGGTGTTCGGCGTCAGGTTCCGCATGGCCGCTTCCGTCACGAAGCGCATCAGGTCGCGGCGAAGAATGGCCAGATGCCGTTCGCGTGCAAGGTCGATCGGGGCGACGCGAAGACCGTTGCGGGGGCGCACCTCGAAAAGCGTCTCGGCCGCGAGCCGGCGGATCGCCTGATGAACGGGCGTGCGGCCAAGACCCACGAGCGACTGGATATCCTGCGTGCGCAGCGATGAACCGGGCGCGATCCGGAATGAGACGAACAGCTCCTCGATCTGCTCATAAGCCTGCGCGGTCAGGTCGATCGAAGGTCCGGCGCCCTTGCGCCCACGAGGCTCAAGACCCGCGCCAGCCGAGCCGGCGGCGCAATCTTCCTCGTCCCTCCCTGAGATCGAACCTTGCAAAGCTTTATCCAATACCGTATCGATTGGCTGTGATATTTCACGATATATATGAGAATGTCAACGAGGGTCGTAAGGGCCCCCGACGGCCGGGCGCTCCACCGGGCCACCGCGATGAGGACGAAGTTTTGAAGATCACCGCCATCGAAACCTTGCGGACCGAGGAGTTCTCGAATGTTCTGTGGGTCCGCGTTCACACGGATGAGGGCACGATCGGGCTAGGCGAGACGTTCTATGGCGCGGGCGCCGTCGAGGCGCATATCCACGACACCCTTGCTGGCCGGCTTCTCGGCAAGGATCCCTTGCGCATCGAAGCCCATTCGCGCGAGCTCGTGAACCTGCCGATGGCCCAGTCCTCGACCGGGGCGGAATACCGTGCGGCCTCCGCCATCGACCTCGCTTTGTGGGATATTTTCGGCAAGGTCTGCGACCAGCCCGTTCACCAGATGCTGGGCGGCCTGTGTCACGACAAGGTGCCCGTCTACAACACCTGCGCCGGCTACGGCTATGTGCGCTCCAACAAGATCAAGCCGGTCGACACCTGGAATTTCGGGGCGTCGCAGGATGGCCCCTATGAAGACCTGCAAGGCTTCATGACGGATGCCGGCGCGGTCGCCGAAAGCCTGCTCGAACAGGGCATTACCGGCATGAAGATCTGGCCGTTCGATCCTTCGGCCATCGCCAATGACGGACGTTTCATCTCGGCCGCGGAGATGCGCGAGGCCCTTGCGCCTTTCGAGAAGATCCGCAAGCGCGTCGGTGATCGGATGCAGATCATGGTTGAGTTCCACTGCCTGTGGAACCTGCCGACGATCAAGCGCATCGCCCGCGAACTCGAAGCCTTCGAGCCGACTTGGTACGAAGACCCGATCCGCATGAACTCGGTGTCGGCTCTTAAGGAGCTTGCCGCTTCCACGAGCGTGCCGATCTGCGCCTCGGAGACGCTGGGGAGCCGTTTCCCGTATAAGGACATGCTGGAGGCCGGCGCCATCGGCGTCGTCATGACCGACCTCGTCTGGACGGGCGGCCTCACCGAAGGCCGCAAGATCGCCGCGCTCGCCGACACCTATCATCGCCCTTATGCCCCGCACGACTGCACCGGGCCGGTCGCCTATGTGGCCGCCGTCCATTCCTCGCTTTCGCAGCCCAACACACTGATCCAGGAATCGGTTCGCGCCTTCTATACCGGCTGGTACAGGGAGCTCGTCACCGAGCTGCCGAAGATCGAGAACGGTCATGTCCTTCCCATGGAGGGGCCGGGGCTCGGCACCGAACTTCTTCCGTCCGTCTTCGAACGGTCCGACCTCACCACCCGCAAATCGGAGCTCTCCTGATGCCTGACGCCAAACCCAATCCGCTGTTCGATATCTCCGGCAAGACCGCGCTCGTCACCGGCTCCTCGCGCGGGCTCGGCCGGGCGATCGCGGAAGGGCTCGGGGATGCAGGCGCACGGCTCATCGTCAACGGTCGCAAGGCGGAAACCGTGACTGCGTCAGCAAGCGAGATGCGCGCCAAGGGCTACGACGTCCTCGAGGCCGTATTCGACGTCGCCGTCGAGAAAGAGGTGGAGGAGGCCTTCGCCCGGTTCGACGCCGAAGGCATCGAAATCGACATCCTCGTCAACAATGCCGGCATCCAGCATCGCGAGCTCATGGTCGATCTGAAGCTTGCCGACTGGCAGCGCGTCATCGACACCAATCTGACGGCGGCCTTTCTCCTTGGACGGGAGGCGGCCAAGCGCATGATCCCGCGCGGGAGCGGCAAGGTCATCAATATCGGCTCGCTGACTTCCGACCTCGCGCGCCGCACGGTGACGCCCTATACGGTCGCCAAGGGCGGTATCAAGATGCTGACCAAGGGCATGGCCGCAGAATGGGCCGAGCACGGCATCCAGGCGAATGCGATCGGCCCCGGCTATATGGTGACCGATATGAACGAGGCGCTGCTGTCGAACCCGGAGTTCGATGCCTGGGTCAAGGGTCGCACGCCCGCGAAGCGCTGGGGGCAGCCGGACGAACTCGTCGGCGCGGCTGTCTTCCTCGCCTCGCCCGCCTCCAATTACGTCAATGGCCAGATCATCTTCGTCGATGGCGGCATGATCTCGGTCCTCTGACGGCGGCAGCCGGCAATCACCCGAGCGCCACGAACCATCCCATAAAAGGCAAGGAAACCATCCGATGCGCGCAATCGTCGCCCACGGCCCCCATGACCTGCGCTTCGACGAGCGCGCGGCGGCGGGAGATCCAGGTCCCGGCGAGGTGCGGCTGCGTCTCGCCGTCGGCGGCATCTGCGGCTCGGACCTCCATTACTATCACCATGGCGGCTTCGGTGCGGTGCGGCTGAAAGAGCCGATGATCCTCGGAC
Source organism: Fulvimarina fulva (assembly GCF_039652615.1). Lineage (NCBI taxonomy): Bacteria > Pseudomonadati > Pseudomonadota > Alphaproteobacteria > Hyphomicrobiales > Aurantimonadaceae > Fulvimarina > Fulvimarina fulva. The sequence goes on along the minus strand of NZ_JBDJAC010000003.1, from coordinate 205,153 downwards.
ACGAGGTATCGGGGACGGTCGAGGCGCTGGGAGAGGGCGTCCAAGGGCTCGCGATCGGCGATATCGGCGCGCTCAATCCCTCCCGTGCCTGCGGTCAATGCGAGGAATGCCGAAGGGGCCTGCCCAACCAGTGCCTCGACATGGTGTTCAACGGCTCCGCGATGCGCTTTCCCCATGTTCAGGGCCTTTTCCGCGAAACGATCACCGTGCTGGCGGGCCAGCTCGTCAAGGCGGAAGGGATCGCGGACGCCTCGCTTCTTGCGCTCGCCGAGCCCTTCGCAGTCTGCCTTCATGCCGCGCGCCGTGCGGGTGATCTCTTCGGACGGACGGTCGCCGTCTTCGGCTGCGGACCGATCGGATGCCTTGCCATCGCGGCGGCAAGGCTTGCGGGTGCCGCGAGGATCATCGCCTGCGACGTCCACGACGCGCCCCTGAAGATCGCCGAGGCACTCGGCGCCGACCGCGTGGTCAACACGGCGTCCAACCCGGCCGGCCTCGATGATCTGAAGGCCGGCAAGGGCCGGACCGACTGCGTCTTCGAATGCTCCGGGCATGCAGGCGCGCTCGCCGCCGCGCTCGAGATCCTGCGGCCGCGCGGACGCCTCGTCACCGTCGGGCTCGGCGGTTCAATTGAAGTGCCGATGCCGATGATCGTGACGAAGGAGATCGAGACGGTCGGCAGTTTCCGCTTCGACGAGGAGTTCGCCCTTGCCGTCAACCTCATCGCATCCGGCAGAGCGGACCTCCGGCCACTCGTCACCCACCGACTGCCTGCGGCGCGCGCGATCGAGGCCTTCAACCTTGCTTCGGACCGCTCACAGGCCATGAAGATCCATCTCGATCTGCAGGAGTGGAAGGCTTAATTCCAAGCTGAGCCACCGCGCCGACCGGGCGAATATGCACTTTCGCGGAAGGGCTTTTTCATCCTGTCCGTCCAGAAGTTCAGCGACGCCACGCTGGTGGTCGGCCGAAGTCTCAAGGGCGTCGACGAGATGCGACTTCAGATGATCGTGGGCCTCGTCGTCATGACCGTGCTCCTGACGTTGGGAACGCTGGTTCTCGGCCTTGTGGCGAGCGGCGAGAGTTTTTCGAAACTGCGGTCGATCGAGGGCGTTCTCGCCCGTGTCGCAAGCGGCGAGTCCGATGCGCGTGTGCCGATCGAGGAAAAAAGGGACCAGATCGACCGGATCGCCAGCCAGATCAACGCCAATCTCGATGCGCTGTCCAGCCTGATGGATTCGATGCGCGCGACGACGACGGCGGTCGCCCATGATCTGAAGACCCCGCTCGCCCGTGTCGAGATCGTGCTGAACGAGGCCCTGGACGCGATCGAGGCCGGCGGCAATCCGCAGCCGCACGTGGAACGGGCGCTCGCCGAGACGGGATCGCTCAACGAGATCATCGACACGATCTTGAGGATCACCCGGATCAGAGCGGGCTCGCCGCGCAAGGACATGCAGGTGAACGACCTTTCCGGTCTCGCCGCGAATACGGTCGAACTCTTCGCGCCGCTCGCCCAGGAGAACGGCCAGACGCTGGAATTTCTGCCCGGCGCAGCTGCGGAAAGCCGGCTCTTGAGCGACAAGAACATGGTGCAGCAGATGCTCGCCAATCTCGTGGGCAACGCGATCGTGCATGGCGGCCCCGGCATTGCGATCAGGGTTCGCCTGAAGGACCGGCCCGAAACGCTCGATCTGATCGTCGAGGACACGGGCGGGGGCATTCCCGAGGCGCAGCGGCAGGACGTCTTCGACCTCTTCAAGCGGATCGACAGCGCCCGCAGCAAGCCCGGCAGCGGCCTTGGCCTTGCCCTCGTCAAGGCCATCGCCGACCATCACGAGGCCGGCATTCAGCTTTCTGCGACCGATCCCGGCTCCGCCGATCATCCAGGCCTCACGGTCACCGTGTCGTTTCCCAGGCGCCAAGTTCAACAATAATTAAAGAACGCCGCAAGCTGCCTCGAAGGCGGCGGCGTAGGGTTCTCGCTGTTCATGGAGTTTTGAACCATGAGCGGTGAAAGCGAGACCCGATTTGATGCGGTGTCCGACTGGTTCGGTCGGGCTCTGAATCAAAGCCCGCGCGGCGCCTGACGCCCCCGCAAGCCGGTTCCACGCTGTCACCGAAATTCGTGACTTTGAAACCGCCGTGCCTCGGCACGACACCGGGCCCGATTGCGAGGGACTTTGATGACCAGCAATGCACTTCACGCCGCAGCCCGCCCGAGCAATGGGCTGGTCGATGCGCTCCGCGATCACATGAACCAGCGGATCGTGGGTCAGGAGCAGTTCGTCGACAGGCTGCTTCTGGGCCTGTTCGGCAATGGGCACATTCTGCTCGAGGGCGCGCCGGGCCTTGCCAAGACCAAGGCCGTCAACACGCTGGCGGAACTCATCGAGGGCGAACCGTGCCGGGTCCAGTTCACCCCGGACCTTTTGCCCAGCGACCTGACGGGAACGGAGGTCTACCGGCCTGAAAAAGGCACCTTCGAGTTCCACTCCGGCCCCCTGTTTCACAATCTGATCCTTGCGGACGAGATCAATCGCGCCCCGGCCAAGGTGCAGTCGGCGCTGCTCGAAGCCATGGCCGAACGTCAGGTGACCGTTGCCGGCGCGACCTACCGCCTGCCGGAGCTGTTCATGGTGATGGCGACCCAGAACCCGATCGAGCAGGAAGGCACCTATCCACTGCCGGAAGCCCAGCTCGACCGCTTCATGCTGCATGTGAAGATCGACTTTCCGTCTCTCGAAGCCGAGCGCGAGGTGCTGAAGATCGTGCGCGGCGAAGCCATGGCCGAAACCGTGAGACCATCTTTCCGGGTATCGCAGCAGGAGATTTTCGACGCGCGGCGCGCGGCCCTGAAAACCCATGTCTCGGATGCGCTGACCGACTACATCATTCAGCTGATCCAGGCGACGCGCCGTCCGCAAAACTATGGCGATGATCTCGCCCATCAGATCTCCTATGGCGCATCGCCCCGCGCGACGATCGCTCTCGACCGCTGTGCGCGGGTGCATGCCTGGATGAACGGCGCGGACTTCGCCACCCCGTCCAATGTGCAGGCGATCCTCCATGACGTGCTGCGTCACCGCATCATTCTGAGCTTCGAGGCGGAGGCCGAAGGCCAGACCGCCGACGGCTTCATCGACACGCTGATCGACCGGGTTCCGGTGGCGTGAACTAAGAGGGGGCCGTCATGATGGAGCATGACCTCAAGGGCATCGTCGCGACCCATCAATGGGGCGCCAACCGATCCGTGTTTCGCGGGCGCGGGATGGAGTTCGCCGAAAGCCGGATCTACCAGCCCGGCGACGACGTGAAATCCATCGACTGACGCGTCACGGCCCGCACGGGCCACGCCTATACCAAGCTCTTCCAGGAAGAGCGGGAAAGGCCGATCGTCATTCTGGCCGACCTGCGAGCGATGATGCAGTTCGGCACCCGAACCCGCTTCAAGGCCAACATGGCGGCGGAAGTGGCGGCCACGATGGCCTGGACCGGCCATGACGGCGGCGACCGTGTCGGCGGACTTGCCATGACGCGGGACGGTGTGCGGGATTTCCGCGCCTCCCGAACCCGGCGCGTTGTGCTCGGCTTTCTGGAGGCGCTTGCGGAGGAAACCCGGCTGGAGCGCGCCTTGGGAACGGAAATGACGCTCGCCCATGGCCTGCGACGTCTGCGCCGCCGCAACCGTCCGGGAACGCTTGCCTTCCTCATCAGCGACTTCTCCGATTTCGGCGAGGAAGCCGAGACCGAGCTGCGGCATCTCGCCGTGAATGCCCATGTCACCAATAACCAGATCAACGATCCCTTCGATGCGGCCCTGCCGCCGCGCGGTGGGCGCCTGACCGATGGCGAGCACGCGCTGGCCGTTGCGGCGCTCGGCGGGCGCAAGCTCGAGCGCTACGCCCATGAATTCGAGGCGCGGCGCCAGCGGCTGGAACGGGTCAGCCGGCACCACGGCATGGTCTGCCATTTCCTCATGACACAGGACGATCCGACCTCGGTCCTCCATCCCCATCTCAACCGGAGCATGGCGGCATGAACCCCGAAGTCTCTCCGCAGACGCTGGCAAAGCTCGATCAGCTTCGCGACATTCACCTGCCCGAGCCGATCGGCTGGTGGCCGCTCGCGCCCGGCTGGTGGGCGCTCATCGGCCTGATCTTCATCCTCGCCGTGTCCGTCCTCGTCTGGATGATGATCCGCCGCCGCAGCGCGCGGTTTCTGGCGCTGCGCGAACTCGAGGCGATCGAGCCGGAGAGGAACGGCGAATTTCTCACCAAGCTCTCGTCCCTGCTTCGGCGTGTCGCCCGGCGCCGCTCGGCCGGGCCCGATGTTCTGACCGGCAAGGCGTGGAGTGCGTTCCTGATGCAAGGCAAATACGGGATGGGCCGCGACAGCGCGACGCTTCTCGCCACCGGTCCTTATGGCCCGCCGGCCAACCAGAATTTCGAGCCCGAAGCGCTGCGTGCCGAGACCGCCACCTGGATCAGGAAAAACGGATGATCACCTTTCTGTGGCCCTTCGCCTTTCTTCTGCTGCCGCTGCCTTTTCTGCTGCGCTATTTCATGAAACCGGCCGACAAGGGCCTGGGCGGCGCGCTGAAAGTGCCGTTCTTTGCAAGCCTCTCGCGGGATCTGGGAAACCGGGCCGACCGGACTTCCACATCCTGGTGGAAGCTTGTCGTCGCCTCGCTGGTCTGGCTGTTGATGGTCACGGCCGTCGCCCGCCCGGCCTATGTTGGGCCTGAGGTTCCGCTGCCCGCCGAAGGGCGCGATATCATGATGGCGATCGACCTTTCCGGCTCCATGGCCGAGCAGGATTTCGCCGTCGGCGGCCAGCCTACCACGCGCCTCAACGTGGTCAAGGATGCGGCCGACACCTTCATCGAAAGCCGGAAAGGCGACCGGGTTGGCTTGGTGCTCTTCTCGAACCGCGCCTATCTGCAGGCGCCGCTCACCTTCGACCGGCAGGCGGTTCGCGATCTCCTCAATCAGGCCCAGGTCGGTCTGACCGGCCAGAAGACGGCGATCGGCGATGCCATCGCGGTGTCCCTGAAGCGGCTGAAGGACAGGCCGGCGGAAGGGCGCGTTCTGGTTCTCCTGACCGATGGCGCCAACAATGAAGGCAAGATCGACCCGATCCAGGCGGCGGAACTCGCCAAGAAGCTGGGAATCCGGATCTACACCATCGGCGTCGGCGCGGGTCCCATGGTGGTCAACACCCCGATGGGCCGCCAGCTGGTCAATCCGTCGGCGGATCTCGACGAAGGCACCTTGCAGAAGATCGCGGAGATGACCGGCGGACAATACTTTCGGGCGACCGACGTCCAGGGCCTCGCCCAGGTCTACCGCTCCATCGACAAGCTGGAGCCGATCGGGGCCGACCCGGTGCATGTGCGCCCCGAGATCGCGCTTTATTTCTGGCCCGCCGGTCTCGCCTTGCTGCTTGCTGGGCTGGCCGTGCTGATCGCGACGGCTCCCGCCCTCGTCACGAGACGCTCCGAATACAGGGGGCTCCGAATACAGGTCCCCCGTCTCTCACGGCCCGGTCCACAAGGAAGCCTGACATGGGAACCGATCAATTTCACTTCCTGCGCCCGGAGTGGTTCTGCGCGTTGATCCCGGCGGCCTTTCTCCTCTGGCTCGCCCTCAGAGCGCGGGGCAGCGCCACGGGCGGAAACTGGGGCAAATTTGTCGACGCCCATCTGTAGCGGCATCTGGCGATCGGCGGCGCGGCCGCCCGCGCATCGCGTCTCCTGCCGGCCATGGCGGCGGCCGGGGTGCTCGTTCTGGTGACGGCGCTCGCCGGGCCGACCTGGCAGAAGGCCGAGGTGCCCTCCTTCACCGGCGGCGAGCCGGTGGTCGCGGTCCTCAGCCTGGCGCAATCCATGAACTCCGACGATTTGTCGCCAAGCCGGTTGCGGCGGGCGGTGCACAAGCTGCGCGACATTCTCGACCGCACGCAAGGCGACGAGCGCGCCCTGGTCATCTATTCGGACATCCCTTTCGTCGCGGCGCCCCTCACCAGCGACCAGAAGGTAATTGCGCAGATGCTTCCCGAACTTTCCACCAAGCTGATGCCGGTTCTGGGCGACCGGCCGGATCTCGCCATCTCCGAGGCGGTGTCGGTTCTGAAGCGGGCCAATGCGGGGCGCGGTGAAATCGTCCTGATCGCCGACAATGCGGGCGATACGGCCGCCACCGAAAAGGCCGCGAGCGCGGCGCGGCAAGCCGGCTACACCGTTTCGGTTCTGGGTGTGGGCACCAAAAAGGGCGCCACGCTGCAGACCGCGAGCGGCAAGGCGATCACCGGCCGCTCCGGCGACACGATGACGACATCGCTCGATGCCGAAGGTCTCAGCGCGGTCGCGACGGCCGGTGGCGGTGCCTATTCCGGCGTGACCGCGAACAGCGCCGACCTCGATCGCATCCTGCCCAAGTCCGACCGGATCGAAAGCGCCGGCAAGGCCCAGGATTTTCAGGCCGATAGCTGGGTCGATATGGGCTATTGGCTCCTGATCCTGCCCGTGCTTCTCCTGCCCCTCGCTTTCCGTCGCGGGCTCATATTCAGCATCGGACTGATTGCCTGCATGGGGTTCGCGCCCGGTCTCGCGGTCAAGCCCGCCCATGCGGGAACCTGGCAGGATCTCTGGTCGACCTCCGACCAGCAGGGCCAGTCGGCCTTCGCTTCGGGCGACTACGGCGCGGCGTCCGGCCATTTCGAGACGCCTTCCTGGCGCGGCAGCGCCGCCTACCGGGCCGGAGACTACGCGGCGGCGGCTCAGGACTTTTCGGCCGACGCCTATAATCGCGGCAACGCGCTGGCGAAATCCGGCCAACTCGAAGAGGCGCTGGGTGCCTATGATCAGGCGCTGGCCGCAAACCCTGACGACGCGGACGCCAAATATAACCGCGATCTCGTCCAGAAACTGCTCGACGAACAGAAAAAGCAGCAGGAGCAGCAGAAGGACAAGCAGCAGCAACAATCCGGACAGGGCGACAACAAGGACCAGCAGCAGTCCGGTGGCTCCGGCGACGAGGATCAACAGCAGCAGTCCGGCGGCAACTCTCAAAAGCAGGACCAGCAGCAATCCGGCGGCCAGTCCGGCCAGCAAGATCAGCAGTCCGGTTCGCAGGGGCAGCAAGATCAGCAGAACGCTGACGGCCAGTCTGGCGAACAGCAGCAGGCCTCCGAGGGCTCCCAGAAGCAGGAGGGCGGGACGTCCGGTCAGTCCGGCGATCAGCAGCAACAGTCTGCCGGACAGCAAGGGCAGGAGAGCTGCTCGCCAGACAAGGCCGGGCAGCAAAGCGCGGCGCAGGACGAACAGGCGCAAGATCAGTCCTTGCCCAAGGACCAATCCTCGGCCGACGCGAAGAACGGCCAGTCTCCCGAAGCTGGTGAAGAGAAAAGCGCGGCACAAAAGGCTAAGGATCAGAAAGCCGGTGCCGGCGAGGACCAGAAGCAGGAAGCCTCAGCGGCCCAGCCTCAGGGCCAGGCAGGCGGCAGCGAGCAAGCCCAGGCCGAACGGCAGGACGAGACCGGCTCCGAGGGGCTGGCCGAGGCGGACCGGGCCGCTCAGGAGGCCGCCAAGGCCCGTCAGCAGGCCAGCGCTGCCGGCAATAGCGGAGCGGAATCCGGCAAGGAGAGCGAAAGTGCTCTGTCGAAACTCTTCTCCAGCGTGCTGGAAGGCAATGGCGAGGACGCCAAGGTCGAGCCGGTAAAGGCCGATGTTCCGGGGGCTCCGGTGGTCGATCAGGCCGTCGAGCAGCAGCTCCGCGAGGTGCCGGACGACCCGACCGGCCTGCTGCGGGCCCGCATCCGTCAACATTACGTCCAGCTTCGCTCCGGCGCCAATTGAGGGGGACCAGAACCCGTGAATCTCAAGACGTTCAAGATCACCATCAGCGCCGCCGTCCTGTCCCTCGCGCTGGCCGCCCCGGCCTTCCCCGCCGGGCTCGCCGCCCATGTGAACAGCGGCACTGTGGCCGAGGGGGACACGTTTCAGCTCACCTTGACGACTGACGGCCAGGTGAACGTAAGCCCGGATCTTTCGCCGCTTACCAAGGATTTCGACATCCTCGGCACGTCGCAATCCATGCAGACGCAGATTATCAACGGCCAACGCTCGCAAAGCATGAGCTGGATCGTGTCGCTCTCGCCGACATCGAAGGGCACGCTCGAAATCCCCTCGATCAGCGCGGGGAGCCTCAGCAGTTCGCCTGTCGCCATCACGGTGGTGGATGCCGGCGCAATGCCCAAATCCACCGGGGCGTCCGGCATCGACCTGACGGCGAAGCTTGGCGACGACAGCCCGTTTCTCTTTCAGGAAACGCCGCTGACCGTGCGGATCGAAACGAGCGCGCCCATCAGAAGCGCCGAACTGATCGCGCCGCAATCGAGCGATTTCGAACTCGTTCAGCGTGGAGAAGACCGGGCCAGCCAGGCGACACGGAACGGGCGGCCGGTCAATTTGATCGAGCGGAGCTATATGCTGAAACCCCAGAAGGAGGGCGCGATCGAAATCCCGCCCTTCGTGTTGCGCGGCGATGTCGAGGACCCCAATCAGCGGCGGCGCGATCCGCTCGCGGACATGGGATTCGGCAATTTTCCCGGTTTCGGCTCGTCGATGTTCGACGACATGTTCGATCCCGGCAAGCCCTTTGCCGTGCGCTCAGACCCGATCAAGCTGACAGTGCGCGCCGATCCCAATGGCGGTTCCGGGCAGAACCAGTGGTTCCTGCCGGCCAAGTCCGTCCAGCTGACGTCCGAATGGTCGCCAAAGGACCTGGTCTTCCGGGAAGGGGAGGCCGTGACCCGGCGCGTCAGCCTTCTGGCTCTCGGCGTGAGCGCGGTGCAGCTGCCGGACCTCACCTTCGAAAACACTGATGGCGCCCGGATCTATCTCGACGACGTTCAGACGGGCGAGGATCAGACCGCCGAGGGCACCGTCGCAAGGAAGGATTTTCTCCTCTCCGTGGTGCCGACACACGGCGGCAAGATCACGCTTCCCGAGATCAAGATGAACTGGACCGACAGCGTCTCCGGCAAGGCCGAGACAGCCATCTTGCCGAGCGAGGTGATCACCGCCGAAGGAACGGTGCCGCCGCCGAGCCAGAGCGCGGCGGCGACACCTGAGGCTGCGCCCGCCTCGCAGATCGTGCCGCAGGAGCAATCGGTCGCGAGTCGGGACTGGCCCGTCTCCCTGCTCGCCGGGCTGGGAGCCGCCGCGCTTCTTGCCGCGCTCGGCGGCGCGGCCACCTATCTCCGGCGAAGGAACCGCCCTGGCGATAGCGCCCGCAAGCCTGTCGTCGCGCAACCCGTGAAGCCAAGCCGTTCGAACAATCTGTCGGACCGTCGCAAACAGCTGGCGCTGGCATCGAACAAGGAGAAATCCGGCGATCTGCGTGGCTGCTATGGCTGCGTTCGTGCCTGGCGCCGGCTTGCCGGCGGCGATCCGGCCATGAGCGCTTTGGCCAGAGACGCGATCGCCGCTCTTGAGAAAGCCGCCTTTGCCCCCGCCGCCGAAACCGCAGAGGGAAAGCCCCGCGACTGGCTCAACGTTCTGGCAAAGGAAGATCGCCGGATCGCCTCCACGGAACGGGAGACATCCCCGCGGCTGCCGTCGCTTTATCCGTCCTGAGGCAGGTAGGCTCCGGCGGGCTTCCCCTTGGCACTCAGGGGGCTGGCTCGGCCACCGCGTCCGCCCAGGGCGAAGCGGGTTCGGTTGCGCCGAAATTCATATCCTCGCGCCGCATCACGCCAGCCGGGCAGGCGAAGGCGTAGGGAAAGGGCAGGCGCGGAACAGCTTTGACCGAATGGGCCTTGCCGAGTTCGGCTAGAATCTGCGGCCCCATCGCTTCGTCGGCGACCACCGTCTTGCCGCCCGATACGTCGATCCTCGGCGCATGAAAGGCGGTATCCAGGTCTTCGCCGAGTGCCAGCATGCGATAGGTGAGCTGCGCGACGGCAGGCAGGATCTTGCGGCCGCCCGACGCGCCGATGGCAAAGCGGGTCCCGTTCTTTTCGCCGATCGCCGGGCAGACATTCATCAGGCAGCTCTTGCCGGGGCCCAATGAATTGGGGCGGCCCTGTTCGGGGTCGAACCACATGATGCCGTTGTTGAGGAGAAGCCCTGTCGAGGGCGACACCACTTTCGCGCCGAAGATCGACAGAAGCGTCTGCGTCATCGCCACCATGTTGCCGTGCCGGTCGACGATGGAAAAGTGCGTCGTCGATCCCGGCGCTTTCGGGCTCTCATGATCACCCATGGTGGCAAGCCTATGCTCGTAGGCGCCGGTGAGGGCCGTTGCGAGGGCCGCGAGACGTTCGCCCTCGCTCGTCTTTGAGCCCAGCGCCTCCAGCCGCGCGAAGCTGTCGGCCATGGTGGGGCCGGCTGTCAGCCTCGGCGTCACATGGCAGCGTCCGCCGAAGGCATCGATCGACAAGGGTTCGCCGAGATCCGGGCGATAGTCTTTCAGATCCTCATACCGCAGCGAGCCGCCTTTATCAGTGACGTCTTCCGCCAGGGCTTTAGCGACGTCACCCTCCTGCATTTCGCGCGGGCCATTGGCGGCGATCGTCTCCAGTGTATCGGCCATGCGCGCGAGCGGCAGGCGCAGATCTGTCAGGGCGGTCCAGGCGCCGACCGGCGGCCAGGTGCCGTCCTCCAGAAAAAGCGCCGCGGCATCGGGGTCCTTTGCGAGCGAGCGGGCGGCTGATGCGATGATCAGCCCCGCATACCAGTCGACCTTCAGCCCTTTGCGCGCCAGCCCCACCGAAGGCGCGACGAGATCGCGCCAGGGCATCCGGCCCCAGTGCTCATGGGCCATTCCGATGCCGGCGACGACGCCCGGAACCGCAACGGCCGACGCCCCTTCGAGATTGCGGTCATCGACGACCCGCTTCCACGGAAAGAGGTCGCCGGCCAGTCCTTCGCCGGAGAGTGGAAATTTGCGAATGTCGAGACCCTTCGGAGCGCGCATGCCATAGGAGAGGGCATAGGGCTGGGCCTCGCCGGCCCGCCAGACCATCATCGCGCCGCCGCCCGCCGGGCCGCTCATCCAGGGTTCCAGGACGCCGATCGCAAAGCTGACGGCGACGGCCGCGTCGATCGCGTCGCCCCCGGAGGCGAGCACCTCGGCGCCGATCTCGGAGGCGATGCGATGCTGCGAGGCGACGATCCCGCCTTTGGAGGAGACAGCGGGCTTGCGGACGATCTGGGATCTGGAAAAATTATGCATGGTCGGGCTGGCCTCATCCAATTCCATTCGCCGCATCGCGCAGCCGGGGCATCACTTCCTCCCGCAACCGCTCGCGGGTCCAAAGCGTGCCGCTGACGGAGCAGTGGATCGCGCCGTTCGGCTGATCTTTGCCGCCCACGGACACGGCCAGCGCGAGTTCGTTCACCTGCAATTCGTTCTCCGCGATCGAATAGCCGGTCTCGGCCGCTTCCTCGATCAGCTGCCTGACCGCCTCGCGGTCCATGGTCGTTTGCGGTGTGTAGCGCCGCATCGGCCATTCCTCCACGGCGCGGATCTGCTCTTCCGGGGGGCGAAGAGCCAGCATGACGCGTCCGCTTGTCGTATTGAGCGCCGGCACCCGGCGGCCGAGGATCATCGCGGCATAGCTGGTGCGCGAGCTTGGAAGGCGGACCGTATAGACGATGTCGGTGCTATCGAGGCGGGCGAAATTGATCGTCTCGCCGAGGGACTGTCTGAGGTCGATGAGGCGCGGCATCGCCGTCTTCACCAGTTCGTCCGACCACAGATACCGGTTTGCGAGTTCGGTCATGCGGATCGAGGGGCTGAAGCGACGGGTCTTCGTATCCTTGTCGAGATAGCCAAGCCGATGCAGCGTGGTTGTCAGCCGCTGGACGCTGGATCTGTCGAGGCCGGTCGCCTCGGACAATTCGGTCAGCCCCATGCGAACCCGTTCGGGTCCGAACGCCTCCAGAACGCGCATCGCCTTTTCAAGCGAGGCGACGAAATGGCTGTCGGTTCGTCGCTCTGTTTTCAAATTCATTCCGCGTTGCACAAAAATTGGTCTGAAATGGCAGTTGACGCGATCGTAGACATGTTTCTAGGATATCTCAATCCGCAAATGATTATCGCATTGCGCTAATCGTTCCAGCTTCCGCCCAACGGTCGTCATCGTCGCCACAACTGGAGAAGCCTTGCATGTCCTATCTGCCCTCTGCATCCGCCTTTCGGCCCTCCCGGCTCTTGCGAACCGCGCTCCTGGCATCCTCGGTCGCCTTTGCAGGTCTCGCCGCAGCGCCCGTCGCCGCACAGGAAATCCGCGCCGTCATGCATTCGGGAATCCGCGTCCTCGATCCGGTGATCACGACGGCGCACATCACCCGCAATCACGGCTACATGATCTACGACACGCTGCTCGGCATGGACTCGGATCTGAAGCCGCAGCCGCAGATGGCATCCTGGGAGGTCTCCGACGACGGGATGACCTACACCTTCACCCTGCGCGACGGGCTGAAATGGCATGACGGCTCGCCGGTCACGGCAAAGGACGTGGTCGCCTCCCTGAAGCGCTGGGGCGAGAAGGACGGTGGCGCCCAGATGATGTTCAAGTCGGTCGAAAGCCTCGAGGCGAGCGACGACAAGACGGCCGTGCTGAAGCTCAAGGAGCCGTTCAACTACGTCCTCGAACTGATGGCCAAGCCCTCGGGCCTGCCGACCTTCATCATGCCGGAGAGCGTCGCCAACACGCCGGCGGGCGAGACGATCACCGACTATACCGGCTCGGGTCCCTTCAAGTTCGTCGAGGCCGAATACGAGCCGGGCATCAAGGCGGTGTATGAGAAAAACGAGGACTATGTCCCGCGCGACGAGCCGCCGAGCTGGACCGCCGGTGGCAAGGTCGTGAAGGTGGACAAGGTCACATGGGTGACGATGCCCGACGTTCAGACCGCCGTGAACGCCATCAATGGCGGCGAGATCGATTACCTCGAACAGGTGCCGTTCGACCTGCTTCCGATCCTGCAGTCGAACCCGGAACTGACTGTGGAAGTCGTGAGCCCGCTCGGCTACCAGACGATGGGGCGCCTGAACTGGCTGAACCCGCCTTTCGACAACGTCAAGATTCGTCAGGCTGCGGTGCTGGCCCTCGGGCAGGATCCGATCCTCGCAGCGCTCGTCGGCAATCCCGAATATATGGACGCGTGCGGCTCGATGTATGGTTGCGGCACGCCCTTCGCCACCGATGCGGGCGACGAGATGATCATGGATGGTCCGCAGCCGGACAAGGCCAAAGCCCTGCTTGACGAGGCCGGCTATGACGGCACGCCCATCCTCCTGATGCAGCCGACCGACGTCGCTGCCCTGACGGCCCAGCCGGTCGTTGCCGCGCAGCAGCTGCGCGAGGCCGGCTTCACCGTCGACATGCAGCCGATGGACTGGCAGACTCTCGTCACCCGCCGCGCCAGCCAGGCTCCGGTGGCGGAAGGCGGCTGGAACATGTTCTTCACCAACTGGATCATTCCGGAGGTGTGGAGCCCGATCAACAACCCGATGCTGAACGGCGGCGGCAAGGAAGCGGCCTGGTTCGGCTGGCCAGACGATCCGAAGCTCGATGAGCTGCGCTCCGAATTTGCCCAGGCGACGGACGAAGCCGAGCAGAAGAAGATCGCAGCGGAGATCCAGAAACACGCCTACGAGGTGGTGAACTACATCCCCGTCGGCGAATACAAGATCCCGTCCGCTTTCAGCACATCCCTGACGGGCATGGTCAAAATGCCGGTCCCGGTGTTCTGGAACGTGACGAAGGCCGAATAGGCAAAGCCTTCGCAAACGCGCATGTCCTCGCCGGTCTTCGGCGGGGGCATCGACACGGGTGCCTGACATGGGCGCCCCGGACCCATTGAGCGGGGCTTCGCCATGCTTGCCTATATCATCCGACGCATCCTCGCCTCGATCCCGGTGATGATCGTCGTCGCACTCTTCGTCTTCCTGCTCTTGCGGCTGACGCCGGGCGACCCGGCCGCGATCATCGCCGGCGACATGGCAACGCCCGCTCAGCTTGAACAGATCCGCGAGAGTCTCGGGCTCAACGAGCCGCTCGTCACCCAGTTCGTGACCTGGAGCGGCCAGCTCCTTTCCGGCGATTTCGGCCGGTCGCTGATCTCCAAGACGCCTGTGCTGACGCTGATCCACCAGCGGCTTGAACCGACGCTCAGCCTTGCGATCGTCACCATGATCATCACGCTCCTCCTGTCGATCCCGATGGGTGTCATCGCGGCCTGGCGGCATGCGACGCTGACCGACAGCGCGATCATGGCGATCTCGGTTCTCGGCTTCTCGATCCCGGTCTTCGTGACCGGCTACATCCTGATCCAGCTTTTCGCCATCGACATGCGCATCTTCCCGATCCAGGGCTTCAGGAGCATCTCGGACGGCTTCTGGCCGTTCTTCGAGCGGATCGTGCTGCCCTCGTTGACCCTCGCGACGATCTATATCGCGCTGATTGCTCGCATGACCCGCGCGGCCATGCTCGACGTTCTCGGCGAGGATTACATCCGCACCGCCCGCGCCAAGGGCCTTTCCGAACGCATCGTCCTATTCCGCCACGCGCTGCGCAATGCCGCCGTGCCGATCCTGACCGTGGTCGGCACTGGTTTCGCACTGATGATCTCGGGCGTCGTCGTCACCGAAAGCGTCTTCAATCTGCCGGGCCTCGGCCGCCTCACCGTCGATGCGATCCTTGCCCGCGACTATCCGGTGATCCAGGCGCTTATTCTCCTGACCAGCGGCATCTATGTCGTCATCAACCTCCTGATCGATATCTCCTATGCGTTCATGGACCCGAGGATCCGCTACTGATGGCTGAGGAAACGACCACTGCCGCCGTGGGACCTGGGGGAAAGCCTTTGGTGCGGCGCAATTTCCTGCCGAGGATCGATCTTGCCTCCCTCAAACTCGCGCCGACGCTTGCCGCGATCGTCCTCGGTCTCATCGTTCTTGCCGCGATCTTCGCGCCGCTGATCGCGCCCTATGATCCGATCAAGATGGATCCGATGGCCCGTCTCGCCCCGGCAAGCTTCGCCCATCCCTTCGGAACGGACGGCTATGGCCGGGATGTTCTGTCGCGAACCCTTTATGGTGCCCAGACCTCGCTCATCGTCGGGCTTGGCGCCGCCTTTGTCGCGGTGCTGATCGGCCTGCCGCTCGGTCTTCTGTCGGGCTTTTTCCGGGTGCTCGACGCGGTGCTGATGCGCGTCATGGACGGGCTGATGGCGATCCCGGCGATCCTGCTCGCGATCGCCATCGTCGCGCTCGTCGGCTCCAGTCTCTGGACCGTGCTCGTCGCGATCACCGTGCCCGAGATACCCCGCGTCGTGCGCCTGGTGCGCTCGGTCGTCCTGTCGGCCCGCGAGGAGCCCTATGTGGAGGCGGCAATCGCCGTCGGCTCAAGCCTGCCGAAGATCATGTGGCGGCATCTGACGCCCAACACCGTCGCGCCGCTGATCGTTCAGGGCACCTATGTCTGTGCCTCGGCGATCCTGACGGAAGCGATCCTGTCCTTCCTCGGCGCGGGCATCGGCACCGAGACCCCGTCCTGGGGCAATATCATGTCCGAGGGCCGGCTCTATTTTCAGCTGAAGCCGGGCCTCATCTTCTGGCCGGGCCTCTTCCTCTCGCTCTGTATTCTGTCGATCAACATCTTGGGCGATACCGCCCGCGACGTCATGGACCCGAAGCTCGGAAAGAAGAGGTAGCCCCGATGAATGGAGAGCCGACAGACGCCGAAAAGGCCGCTGTTCTCGTCGTCGAAGATCTCGTCGTCGAGACCGCGGGCCGCAAGCCGAGCCCCATCCTCAAAGGCATTTCGCTTCGTGTCATGCCCGGTGAGACCGTCTGTCTCGTCGGCGAAAGCGGGTCGGGCAAATCGGTGACCTCGCTCGCGACCATGGGGCTGCTGCCCAAGGGCGCGCTTGCCGCGCGCTCGGGCCGCATTCTGGTGGAGGGCGAGGACGTGCTCTCCGCCCCGCCGTCGCGGCTGCGCCAGCTGCGCGCCACCCGCATGTCGATGATCTTCCAGGAGCCGATGACCGCGCTCAATCCGGTGCTGACGATCGAGCGGCAGCTGGAAGAGGTGCTTTCGGCCCATTCGCAGATGAGCGGGTCCGAGAGGCGGAGCCGCATCCGCGACATCCTCTCCCTCGTCCGCCTGCCGGATGTGGAACGCATGTGCCGCTCCTATCCGCACCAGCTCTCGGGCGGTCAGCGCCAGCGCGTGATGATCGCCATGGCGCTCGTTCTGGAGCCCAAGCTCCTGATCGCCGACGAGCCGACGACCGCCCTCGACGTGACGACGCAAAAAGAGATCCTGAAGCTGATCGCCGAGATCCAGACGCGTCTGGGCACCTCGGTTCTCTTCATTACCCACGATATGGGCGTCGTCGCGGATATTGCGGACCGCGTCTATGTCATGCGCCACGGCGAACTCGTGGAAGAGGGGCCGATCGGCGAGATCCTGAAAAACCCCAAGCGCGATTATACCCGCGATCTTCTGACGGCGGTGCCGGCGCTCCATCCGCGCGAGGCGCGGGCCAGCACCTCGAAGGAGGTGGTGCTTTCGACCACCGAGCTCGGCATGACCTATGGCGGCGCCTCGATGTTCAGGAAGCGCGCGGGGACGGTTGCGGCGAAGGACGTCAATCTGACGCTGACGCGCGGACGCACCCTCGGCGTCGTCGGCGAGAGCGGCTCAGGCAAGTCGACCGTCGCGCGCTGCGTGATGCGGCTGATCGACCCGACGGAGGGCAGCATCCGCCTGCGCGGCCATGAGATCGCCGGCCTCTCGCGCCGGGCCTTGAGGCCGGCCCGCAAGCGCATTCAGATGATCTTCCAGGATCCCAACCGCTCGCTCAATCCACGTCTCACCGTCGGCGACAGCATCACCGAGGGGCCGATCAATTACGGGGCGTCGGCGACGGAGGCTCGCGAGCGGGCGCGGCAACTGCTCGAACTCGTCGGGCTTCCGGTCGACGCCATCGATCGCCATCCGCACCAGTTCTCCGGCGGCCAGCGCCAGCGCATCGCGATTGCCCGTGCCCTTGCCATGGAGCCGGACGTGTTGGTCGCCGACGAGGCGGTGTCTGCGCTCGATGTCTCGGTTCAGGCCCAGGTGCTTGACCTTCTCGACGACATCCAGGCCCGGCTTGGCGTCGCGCTGCTCTTCATCACCCATGATCTGCGCGTCGCGGCGCAGATCTGCGACGAGGTCGTGGTGATGCAGAACGGACGCATCGTCGAATACGGGCCGACGGCCGAGGTGCTCGGCCAACCGCGCGAGGCCTATACGCGGCAATTGATCGAGGCGGCGCCCGGCCGCCATTGGGATTTCCCGAATTTCCGCCCGCTCGCGCCCATGGGGGTTGATGGGGCGGGACACGAGGTGAGGCCATGACCGCAGAAGCCGGGGAGGGCGCTCGTCAACGCGCCCCGCGCATCGCCGTCGGCGGCTTCATGCACGAGACCAACACCTTTGCGCCGACGAAGGCCGGCCTTGCCGCGTTCGAGCATGGCGGCGGCTGGCCGACAATGACCGAAGGTCCGGCGGTGCTGGAGGCGCTTCGCGACGTCAATATGGGCCTTTGCGGCTTCATCGAGGAGGCCGCGCGCCAGGACTGGGCTCTTGTTCCTACCCTTTGGACGGCGGCCAGCCCCTCGGCTCACGTGACCGAGGAGGCATTCGAGACGATCGCGGGTAGGATCGTTGCCGGCATCGAGGCAGCGCTGCCGGTCGATGCGGTTTATCTCGATTTGCACGGGGCGATGGTCACCGAGCATCTCGACGATGGCGAGGGTGAGCTTCTGGCGCGGGTGAGGGCGGTGATCGGCCCCGACATTCCGCTTGTCGCGAGCCTCGATCTTCACGGCAATGTTACGCCCCTGATGGTGGAGACGGCTGACCTCCTCACCGCCTATCGCACCTATCCCCATGTGGACATGGCTGACACAGGCCGGCGGACCGCACTCCATCTCGTCCGTCTTCTCAGAGGCGAGCGGCCCGAAAAGGCGTTCCGGCAGATCCCCTTTCTGATCCCGATCGCCTGGCAATCGACGGATATGGAGCCGAACGCCGCGATCTATGGGCGTCTGCCCGAGATCGAGACCGGCGACATCGCTTCGGTCTCCTTTCTCTGCGGCTTTCCGGCCGCCGACATCGCCGATTGCGGCCCCTCGGTGCTGGCCTATGGCGCGACGAAAGAGGCGGCAGAGGGCGCGGCACAGGCAATTGCAAGTGGGGTCGAGGCCGCCAGGGCTGCCTTCGCCGGCATTTCCTTCGAGCCGCTGGAGGCTGTGCGCGAGGCAATGCGCCTCTCCGCCACCACCGATCGACCGGTCGTCATCGCCGATACCCAGGACAATCCCGGCGCCGGCGGCGATTCCAATACGACGGGCATGCTGAAAGCGCTTGTCGAAGCCGGCGCGACACGCGCGGCGATCGGCGTCCTTTATGATCCCGCCGCCGCAAGAGCCGCCCATGAAGCCGGCCTCGGCGCGACGCTCACGGTCTCTCTCGGCGGCCAATCGGGCGTTCCGGGCGATGGGGCCTTTGTCGGCAGTTTCGAGGTCACGGGCCTCTCCGATGGTGAGTTCATCGCGCCCGGGCCCTATTATGGAGGGGCGCGGATGCAGCTTGGCCCCTCGGCATGCCTGACGATCGGCGGGGTCAGCATCGTCGTCGGCTCGGCCAAGGCTCAGGCCGCCGATCGCGAGATGTTCCGCTTCGTCGGCATCGAGCCGGAGGCGCAAGCGATCCTGGTGGTGAAAAGCTCGGTCCATTTCCGCGCCGATTTCTCGCCTATTGCCGAGACCATCCTGACAGCGACCGCGCCGGGACCGATGCCGCTGTCGCCGGCCTCGCTTCCTTTCACGAAATTGCGGCCCGGCGTCGCCCTGGCGCCGTACGAACCGGCCCTGAACGGTGCCGGCTGACACAACGCAAGGACATGGCGGCTTCGCCCTCGATGCGGCCCGCAAGGAGAGAAGACTATGACCATCATTCCCGAGATCGAGAGCTTCAAGGCCGATCTGACCGCGATCCGCCACGATCTTCACGCCCATCCCGAGATCGGCTTTGAGGAAACCCGCACCTCCGCCATCGTCTCCGAAGCCCTCAAATCCTATGGCCTCGACGAGGTCCATACGGAAATCGGCGGGACGGGCGTCGTCGGTATCCTGAAAGGTGCTGGCGGGGAGGGGCGGCGCATCGGGCTTCGGGCCGATATGGACGCCCTGCCCATGGAAGAACTCACCAATCTTCCCTATCGCTCGCAAAATCCCGGCCGTTTCCACGGCTGCGGCCATGACGGGCACACCACCATGCTGCTTGGCGCAGCGCGTTATCTCGCGCGCAATCGCGATTTTTCCGGCACGATCGTCTTCGTCTTCCAGCCGGCTGAAGAGGGCCTCGGCGGCGCAAGGGCGATGCTGGCCGAAGGGCTGTTCGAACGCTTCCCCTGCGACGAGATCTACGGGCTTCACAACATGCCGGATCTGGAGATCGGTCAGGTCGCGGTGTTTCCGGGCAAGGCGATGGCCGGGGCGAGCTTTTTCGATATCGCGATCAAGGCCCGCGGCAGCCATGCGGCCATGCCGCATAATTCGAAGGACGCCATCATCATCGCCATGGCGCTTGCCCAGAACCTTCAGACCATCGTCAGCCGCAATGTCGATCCGCTGAAACCGGCGGTCCTGTCGATCACCAAAATGATCTCCGGCTCGGCCTACAACGTCATTCCGGAGGAAGCCGCGCTCGCCGGCACGATCCGCTTCTTTCACGACGAGGTGGGCGAACTGGTGCGGGCCCGACTGCGCGAGATCGCGGCGGGTGTCGCGCAGACCTATGGCTGCGAGATCGACGTCGATATTCGCGATGTCTTTACGGTGCTCGAAAACGACGAGGCGGCGACCGAGGCTCTGCGTGAGGCGGCGGCCGAGATCGTCGGCGGTGAAAGCGTCATCACCGATCCACGCCCCACCATGGGCAGCGAGGATTTCGCCGACATGCTGAAAACCGTCCCCGGCTCATATTGCTGGGTCGGCCATGGCGGCACGGTGCCGCTGCACAATCCGGGCTTCATCCTCGACGACGAGATCCTGCCCATCGGCGCAAGCCTGCTTGCCCGCATCGCCGAGAAGCGGCTGAAAGCCTGAGAGTTTATAGGGCACCGGCCCCTCTTCGCCCGCAAGCCTCCCGCAGGCCGACCAGACCAAACGAGGACTGACATGACGATCGACGTGAACACCGTACCCCTCGACCCGGAAGCCATGCTCACCGGGCTGAAGCGCTGGGTCGAACTCGAAAGCCCGACCTATGACAAGCCGTCCGTGGACAAGATGACGGCGATGGCTGCCGAGGACATGGAGGGGATGGGCTTTGACGTCGAGATCATTCCCGGCCCCGAAGGGCTCGGCGACTGCGCGAAGGCCTCCTTTCCCCATCCGAAGGCCGGCGAACCCGGCATCCTCATCATGGGCCATCTCGACACGGTCCATCCCCTCGGCACCTTGGAAAAACTCCCCTTCCGCCGTGAGGGCAATATCTGCTGGGGCCCCGGCATCTGCGACATGAAGGGCGGCAATTATGCCGCGATCAGCGCGGTCAAGGCCCTGGCGGAGATGGGCGTCGAGACCCCGCTTCCGGTCCATATTCTCCTCACCTCGGACGAGGAGATCGGCACGCCCGGCACGCGCGCCCTGATCGAGGCGGAGGCGGCCAAGCACAAGTATATCCTCGTTCCCGAGCCGGCCTGGGCGCGCAACACGGTCGTCACCGGCCGCTATGCGATCGCGCGCTATCATCTGACCGCCATCGGGCGCCCGAGCCATGCGGGCGCGGCCCTGAAGGCCGGCCAATCGGCGGTCAAGATGATGGCGCACAAGCTCATCGAGATCGAGGACATGACCGACGACGACTGCACCTTCTCGGTCTCCGTCATGCACGGCGGGCAATGGGTGAACTGCGTGCCGACGATCTGCCGGGCCGAATGTCTTTCCATGGCCAAGCGCCAGGGCGATCTCGACAATGGAACGGAGCGGATTCTCGCCTTCAACGACCGCAAGGACGACGGCACCGGCTTCTTCGTCGAAAAGAGCGTCGTTCGCCCCGTCTGGGAGGCGAGCGCCGGCACGATGGACCTTTACGAGCGCGCCAAGCGCATCGCCGGCGGTCTCGGCTTTCCGCTCGCCCATGCCAGCGAAGGCGGCGGCTCCGACGGCAACTTCACCGGGGCGATGGGGCTGCCGACCCTCGACGGGCTCGGCGTCGTCGGCGCCGACGTCCATACGCTGAACGAGCATATCGAGGTGGACAGTCTCGCCTCGCGCGGGCGCCTCATCGCCGGCCTTCTCGCCGAGCTTGGTGCATGACACCCTTCGACGGAGAGGGCCGCCTCCTCGCGCCTGAAGGTTCGGCCATTGCGCCGATCTGCGCCATGGATGCGAGCGACCTCGTGCGCCGGATCAAGGCGCGCGAACTGTCCGTCCTCGAAGTGGTGTCTGCCTTTCTCGACCGGATCGACGCCGAGAACCCGCGCGTCAACGCGATCGTCTCGCTGCGCTCGCGCGCTGACATCCTCGCTGAAGCAAACGCCGCCGACGCGGCGCTGACGAAAGGCGCAGAGGCCGGACCACTCTTCGGCATGCCCGTCGCCATCAAGGACCTTTCGCCGACCAAAGGCCTGACGACGACCTTCGGCTCGCCGATCTATCGGGATTTCGTCCCGGACGAGGATGGCATCGCCACGGCCCGCATGCGCGGCGCGGGCGCGATCATCATCGGCAAGACCAACACGCCGGAATTCGGCCTTGGCTCCCACAGCTTCAACGAAGTGTTCGGGGCGACGGGCAATGCCTTCGATCCTGCCCGCTCGGCAGGCGGTTCGAGCGGCGGCGCCGCCGTCGCCCTCGCGTTGCGCATGGTCCCCATTGCCGACGGTTCCGATATGGGCGGCTCGCTGCGCAATCCCGCCGCCTTCAACAATGTCTATGGCCTCAGACCCTCCTTCGGCCGGGTCCCGAGCCTGCCGGCGGGCGATGTCTTCTCCGCCTCTCTTGCAACCGATGGGCCGATGGCGAGAAGCGCGGACGATCTGGCGCTTCTCCTTGCCGTTCAGGCCGGGGCCGATCCGCGCCAGCCTCTGTCCTCAGGCCTTCTGCAGATCGATCAGGCTTCGAGATTTGCAGGCCGGACAGTGCGGATCTGCTGGCTTGGCGATCTGGACGGCCATCTCGCCACCGAAGACGGCATTCTCGAAACCTGTGAAGCCGCGCTGGCGCGCATTCCCGGCAGCAGCATTGAGCGGGCCGAGCTCGGTCTTGATCCCGAAAGCCTTTGGCAGAGCTTCACCCTTCAACGGCAGGCGGTTATCGCCGCGCGCTATGGCGATCTCTTCGCCGATCCCCAAAAGCGCGATCTGATGAAGCCGGAGATGCAATGGGAGATCGCGAACGGCCTCAAGCTTTCGGCGATGGACCTCCATCGGGCCTATGAGGCGCGCACAGCCTGGCATTTGCGGCTGGTGGCGCTCTTCGAGCGCTTCGATATTCTCGCCCTTCCCGCCGCCCAGGTCTGGCCCTTTCCGATCGAATGGCGCTGGCCGAGGGACATCGCCGGGCGTTCCATGGACAGCTATCATCGCTGGATGGAATGCGTCGTCCCCGGCACCTTGTCGGGCTGCCCGGTTCTCGCCATGCCTGCGGGCTTTCGCGGCGGTCTCTCCACCGGCGTCCAGCTCATCGCGCCCCACGGTCGCGAGGCGGATCTGATGGGGCTGGCCACATGATATCGCCGGAAGCAGGACCTCATACGAAATCCGTTTGATCGCTTCGCGATCGCGGATTTCAAGAACGCTCAACCGCCGCCCTTCCCGGATGACACGCCCTCGATGACGACGTTCATCGCCTCTTCACCGAGGGTCAGTCCGCCGTTGCGCGAGACGGCGAGCCGTTGGGCATGAAGCCAGTAGCAGTCACGTTGAAAGTTGGCGATTTCGGCGCGCGGACCATCGCAGTCATCCCGCACCAGGACGACACGGCGCCAGGTGGTCTTCGATCGACTGTCCGGCGCGATCGAGCGATTGCTATATAAAAATGCCCCGGTCGGACAAGCCGACCGGGGCATCTTGGGCCTTCTATTCGACCGTTTGGATCAGGCCGCCAGATCGTAGCGGTCGAGCATCATGACCTTGTTCCAGGCCGATACGAAGTCCTCGACCAGGCGCTTGTGGCCGTCGCTACCGGCATAGACCTCGACGATCTGACGCAACTGCGCATTCGCGCCGAAGATCAGGTCGCAGCGGGTCGCCGTGAACTTCTCTGCACCCGTCGAGCGGTCGTTGAGCGTGTAGCTCATGCCCGCATCGTCGGCCTTGCGCCACTCCATCCGCATATCGGTAAGCGCGAGGAAGAAGTCGTTCGACAGGACGCCCGGCTTGTCGGTGAAGACGCCGTGCTTGGAGCCATCCCAGTTCGTGTCGAGAACGCGCAGGCCGCCGACAAGGGCCGTCCACTGGGGTGCCGTGAGTGAGAGAAGCGCTGCCTTGTCGAGGAAGAGCTGCTCGGGCGGAACGTTATAGACGATGTCGGTGCGGTGATAGTTGCGGAAACCGTCCGAGACCGGCTGCAGCCAGTCGAACTGTTCCACGTCCGTCAGCTCCTGCGTCGTGTCCATGCGGCCCGGAGTGAATGGCACCGTCACGTCGACGCCGGCATCCTTGGCCGCCTTCTCCACCGCCGCGCAGCCCGCGAGGACGACGATATCGGCGAGCGAGATCTTCTTGGAGCCGGACTGGGCAGCGTTGAACTCGTCCATGATGAGGCGCAGACCCTCCAGCACCTTCTTGGTGCGGGCCGGATCGTTGACCTCCCAGCTGGACTGGGGTTCGAGCGCGATGCGCCCGCCATTGGCGCCGCCGCGCTTGTCGGAGACGCGGTGCGTGGAGGCCGCGCTCCAGGCGACGAAGACGAGATCGGAGACCGAGATACCGGCCGACAGGATCTTGTCCTTCAGACTCTTCACGTCGTTCTCGTCGACCGTCTCATGGTCGAGATCCGGGATCGGGTCCTGCCAAAGGAGATCCTCTTCCGGCACTTCCGGTCCGAGATAACGGCTCTTCGGGCCCATGTCGCGATGGACGAGCTTGAACCAGGCTCTGGAGAAGGCATCCGTGAAGGCGTCGAAATCGGCGAGGAACTTCTCGCAGACCTTGCGATATTCCGGGTCCATCTTGAGCGCCAGATCCGACGTCATCATCATCAGCGGATGCATTTCACCGGTATGTGCATCCGGCGTTTTCGGCGCGTCCGGATCGACCGGCATCCACTGGAGGGCGCCTGCCGGGCTCTTGGTCTGCTTCCACTCGAACTTGAAGAGGTTCGTCAGATAGTCGTTGTCCCACTTGGTGGGGTTCGGCGTCCACGAGCCCTCGATGCCGTTGGTCATCGTGTACTGGGCGAAACCGGTGCCGTTGGGGTTCTGCCAGCCCATGCCCATGGCCTCGATCGGCGCGCCCTCGGGAGCCGGTCCAATCTGATCGGGCGGGGTCATGCCGTGCGACTTGCCGAAAGCGTGGCCACCGGCGATCAGCGCGACGGTTTCCTCGTCGTTCATCGCCATCCGGCCGAAGGTCGTGCGAATGTCGCGGGCCGAATCGAGCGGGTCGCCGTTGCCGTTCGGGCCTTCCGGATCGACGTAGATCAGCGCCTGATGCGAGGCCGCGAGCGGATTTTCGAGATCGTAGTAATCGTCCTTCGGCTCACCCTCCCAGCGCATGGTGCGGGTGACCATCTGGTTGGGATGGCCTTCCATCGGACCGGGTGCGGTTTCTAATGGCTTCTTGCCATTCCAGCCTTCGGGGCCCCAGTAGATCGCCGTATCCGGCTCCCAGGCGTCGACACGGCCACCGGCGAAGCCGAAGGTCGGGAAGTCCATGATTTCCAGCGAGCAGTTGCCGGCGAGGATGATGAGGTCGGCCCAGGAGAGCGCCGTTCCGTATTTCTGCTTGATCGGCCAGAGCAGGCGGCGTGACTTGTCGATATTGCCGTTGTCCCACCAGGAATTGATCGGCGCGAAGCGCTGCATCGCCTGTCCGGCGCCGCCGCGACCATCGGCGCGGCGATAGGTGCCCGCCGAGTGCCATGCCATGCGGATCATCTGCGGGCCATAATTGCCGTAGTCGGATGGCCACCAGTCCACTGAGGAGGTGAGGAAGGCCTTGATGTCCTTCTTCACCTCGTCGAGGTCGAGCGTCTTGAAGGCCTCGGCATAGTTGAAGTCACGACCGAGCGGATCGGCTTCGGCGGGATTCTGGTGCAGCTGCTCGACCTTCAGGCGGTTGGGCCACCAGTGTTCCAGCGTCGGCTCCGAGCCCAGAGCGCCGCCGATCCGGGTGCCGCCGAAGGGGCATTCGCCGCGATTGGAGATGTCTGCTTTGATGTTCATCGTGAACGAACCTTTTTACCTGCGAAGTTGCGGACCCTCGTCGAGCATCCGAGACCGCGCGTTCTCAATTCACGGCCCTGCCGTCCAAGTAGGGCCTTGTATTAAAACCGCCGTGACGTGCGACGAAATTTCTGACCCGGCGCGTCTCGCGTTCGATCATGAAGAGCGAATCGCTCGCCGCCGAAAGATGAAGCCTGATTTTCCTGACGTGCTGCGTTCGATTGAAAGGATTGCGGCCACGATCCCATGAGGCGTGGCGTACCTTCGAAAATAGAACGCGGCCGATCGCTCGCCAGAGGGGTCGGACATTTCCGGAATTAAGAATTGGACATCTTTAGGGGTCCTGCGAGACCCGGCGAGGGTGGACCGCCCATGGTGCTGAACGTTGGGTAAACGGCCTCTTCAGGAGCGGTTCCGCGAGGATGTTCCAGGATGAGCGTGTTCACTTTCGAACGATCTCGCCGACCCTGAAGGAGATGTCCCCATGATCCGCCTGCCCCTCACCGCCGCGATCCTCGCTCTCACCGGTTTCACCGCCATCGCCCCGGCATCCGCCAACGGCTTCCGCACCGAGCAGTACGGCTGGGCCAATTCCAGCGGCGGCTCGCAGACCGGCTATCGCAACCGCATGCGCGTTCAGCAGGAGGGCCGTTACAACACGCAGGTCGGCGACCAGCGCGGCAGGCGCAATCTCGCCGTCGTCGGCCAGAACGGACGCGGCAATTTCGGCGCGACCTACCAGACCGGCAAGCGTAATTCCGCCGGCATCGGCCAGTTCGGCTCGAACCACACGACGATCCTGACCCAGGACGGCAACGGCAATATCGCTGCCGGCGTGCAGGTTGGTCATGGCTGCGACGCCAATGTCGCACAACAGGGCCAGGGCAACGTCACCGCCATCGTCCAGGCGTGCGACTGATCTGATTATCACCCCCCCGACGAGGAGAACCGTCATGCCATCGATCAGCCGATTTCACGGACGTATCGCCGCGCTCGTCGCGCTCATGGCGACGTCCGGCGTCGCTCTTGCCCATCCGCTGTTCAAGACGGCGGGCGGCGAGCCCTATCGCTGCGAGTTGACCGTGTCGCGAACCGGCCACGGCGTCGCGCTCACCGCCCTCGTCCACGGGGAGGAGCGGGCAAACGGCCAGTACGATTTTCAGGTCTCCGGATCGGGAACCGATATTCGTCAAAGCGGCCCCTTCACCGTGAAACCCGGTAAGCCGGAAACGGTCGGCACGGTCACCCTGTCTGCGAGCGGCGCCCGATATGAAGCCGATCTGGAGGTGACGGTCGGCGGACACACGGCGTCCTGCACGAAGCGGATCGTCGGCGGTATCTGAGCACGCCGCCGGGCGGGCAACGAGCGACAAGCCCCTCAGATCGCGATCCGCCCGGCAGGCTTTTCAACAGATGTACCCGAGAGCCCCCGCGAAATGCGGGCGATGGAGATGTTCATGACCCCAATGTTCAGCCTGAAAACCGCATTCGCCGCGCTGGTCCTTGCCACCGGCAGTCTCGGTGCCTTCTCGGATCCCGCCGCAGCGGGCCAGATCTCCTTCCACTTATCGCCTGGCGATCGTCGGACATCGAACGCCCTTTCGACAGGGCTTCGGCTTTATTCGGTCCTCAACGACCTCAAGAGCGGCTCGGTGCGTCAATATGGCCGAAATAACAGCGCGGGTCTCGATCAGAGCGGGCACGGCAACACCGGTCTGATCGAACAGCGGGGCGATGCCCATTCCGGCACGCTTCGGCAGACCGGCGAGCGCAATGCCTATGGCATTTTCCAGTACGGACGCGGATCGAAGGACGATTTGGTCCAGAGCGGCAGGGACCGCAGCGGCGTGACCTTCAGCTATGGCTGGTAACGCCTGCGGCGTTGTGCTCAATGCGTCAGCCGAATGCGCCGCAGGTCTATCGCGATGCTCTCGAACACATCGGAGAGCTCGCTCGCAGTATTGACCCCGTAATAGTGCTGAGCATCCTCGGCGCAGTGCTTCAAAAGGGTTTCGTTGCCTCCGATGAGCCGCACGGCATAGATTTCCATGCTCATTGCTTTCGCATTGTCGCAGGCAAGGCGTGCGCGACCGTCGATATCGGCGCGGCGGTCCCAGCCCCACCAGCGGTTTTGCGTGTTTTCGCCGTCCGTCAAAAGGATCATGATCTTCCGGGTGGACGGATCGGTGCGCGCGCCGGTGAGGGGAAAGCTCGGCGTCATCGCCTCCATGCCCCACTGAACGCCGATCGTGAGGTTCGTATTGCCGTTCGGCTTCATGCCGTCGACATAGGTCGAGAGCCCTGAAAGGTTATTCGTCAGGGGTTTGACGGCAAGAAGAGAGGACTGCGCGCAGTGGGAGCGGGGATACTGCGTCAAGGGCTGTGAGGAGACCGGCGGCGCCGAACTGACGTCGTAGCTTTGCGACCGGTCGATCACGCAACCCGACCAGGTCTCGCTGCCCTGGACGAGGAGATTGTTCGTCGCCGTGGTGTCGGTATTCGTTTTCGATGTCGAGGGTGCTGGCCCCGTCGGCGCGGGCGCCGGCTGATCGTAGATGTATCCTTCCGTCTTCTTGTAGACGAAGCCGACGCATTCGGCCGTGCTCGTGTTGTGGACAGTCGTGCACTTGTCGCCTTCGTTCCGCACGATCCTGTGGCGACCGCCCGAGGTCGTCGCGATATACTGGTAGGAATCGAAGCTGCTTTCGGCGTAGGCACCCGTGGAATCGAAGCGGAAGCCCGCGACCTTGCGCCCGCACATTTCACGATCAAACGCATCGTCAACCCGGTGAGCGGTCGAGAGCTTCGTGCAGTCGGCGTAATAGACCGGCTTGTTGTCCTCGCAGCTCTTTCGATCGATCGGGTCGGCGATGGTCGAACAATCCGTCGTGGCGCCGTATGGATTGGACGTGTTCGCGGTGGCGGTGTTGGAAACCATGGTCGCGTTGTCGACCCGAACCTGGGTGTCGAATGGGACAAGAGCGGCTTGCACAGTGCTACCGGTCTGGAACGAGCCGAGGAAAAGCTTCACCGCCTTTTTGAGTTCGGCCATTCGCGTGGTCGCGCCGTCGGACGTTCCCATCGAGCCGGAGGCGTCGAGAACGAAGACGATATCGAGATTGGTCTTGGCATCGAGCGCCTGAGACCTGACGTTCATGTCGATCTGGTTGATGCCGATGAGCGGAAGAAAGTGCGGCTTGTGTTGAAGCTGGACCACGTATTCGTAGGAGCCGTTTCCAAGATCGTTGAATGCATGAGAGACGACGTCGAGATTGTCGCTGATGTTGCTTTCGAAGTGCGCTTTCGCCTTGGCCTTCTTGCTTGCGAGGTCTCCCGCTTGACGGGTTCCCGCGAGAACTGCGGTATCGGCGGCATTCTGAGCGGAATTCTTTGCACGCAGGCCTCCGGCATAGTCGATCACGCCGCCGGCTGCCAGAATGAGGGGCGTTGCCAAAAGGGCTGCGGTGATTCCGAAATTGCCGGATCTATCGAACAGAAAAGTCTTCATGGGAGGGGCTCAGGCGTGTTTGTCGCGTCTTTTGTCGCCATTCAAATGCAATTTGTTTAAGAATATGCTGCGGAAACACAGATAACTCCCCAGATGAATGAGGAAATTCGAGTCTTTTTCTATATACTTATCTTTTGATGTAATTCTCCAACTTCAGATAGCGCAGGGCGTTGAGTAAATTTTTTCCTCTTTATGCAACCACTAAAGCCATGTGCTGATTGGTATGGTGAGTCCAGAACAAATATCGACTGTTATTATTTGCGGCCATTGCGCAGCGCGTTCATTGCTCACGGAGCCCCGCCTGATTTTCAAGGCCAACTCTTACGGCGACCTGTTGTGCCTGCAGCACGACGGATACGCGAGCTGGTCTTTCGCTTCAAGTCATTGCTTTTCAACGCGTTATGGCCCGAAAGGTCAGGACGCTTTTCTGGGTAACCGTGTCGCTGCGTACCGCATTCACGTCAGCAACTACTGACGAAATCGATTCGTCATTTGGCGTGACCGATTAAATGGTTTGCAAGTGTTCCACCCTACGGTCTCGCACACGTGATGGAGGGGCATTTTTCATGATCGTCGACGCAACGGAGCAGCAACGTCTCGCAGTACTCGCTGAATACGAGATCTTCGACACGCTTCCCGAAGCAGAGTTCGATCACATCGTAGAGATTGCATCGCACGTTCTAAAGGTTCCGATTGCTCTGATTTCCCTCGTTGGCGAGGAGCGACAGTTCTTCAAGGCGCGGACCGGACTCGCCGTGTGCGAGACCGAGCGGGAGTCCTCGTTCTGCCAATATGCGCTCGACGGGTCCGAGCTATTGATTGTGCCTGACGCAACGAAGGACCCGCTTTTCGCGGCGAACCGCCTTGTCACCGGTGAACCCTTCATCCGGTTCTACGCAGGCGCGCCCCTGCGCAACCCGGAAGGCATTGCGCTCGGGACATTGTGCGTCATTGATCGCGAGCCCCGCAGCGAGTTCACCGATCCTGACCGTCGCACCCTGCGCCTTCTTGCAAATGTTGTCATGGATCGCCTGGAGGCCCGGAGGCTAAGGCTGAAAGCGCGTGATGCCCAAGCGAGGAGGCAAAGCATTGCCTCGTCATCGCCTGACGCATTCGTCGTAGCGGACGCCGAGAAACGAATCGTCACGTGGAACGCTGCCGCAGAGCGGATCTTCGGCCATACCAAGACTGAAGCGATGGGCCGGACGCTTGACCTTGTCGTGCCTATCTCGATGCGCGCTGTCTACGAGAAGGCAGTTCGTCGCGTTGCGTCGGGCGAACCTACGAGACTGGTCGGAACCTCCATCGAACTCACAGCTTTGCGAAAGGACGGCAGCGAGTTCCCGATCGAACTAACCTTATCGCGCTGGAGGGAAGCCGGGCGAATGCAGTTTGGCGCGATTGTTCGCGACATCACCGCGCGGAAAAAGGCGGAACAAGAACTGCGCACTGCAGCTGTGACCGACCATCTCACGGGCTTGTCGAACCGCGCAAGCCTCAGCGCCAGGCTTGAGGCCATGGAGCGGGATGACACGCGCTTCGCCATGCTTCTCATCGACCTCGACGGTTTCAAGGAGGTGAACGACAAGCTTGGCCATCTGGTTGGCGACGAGGTGCTGATGGAAATCGGTCGGCGCCTTCGAGCGTTGATGCCGCCAGAAAGTTTCGTCGCCCGTATGGGCGGCGACGAGTTCGTTGTGCTCATCGAGGGCAACGCCAACCCGATGGATGCCTACGCGCTTGCCGAGACCATCATCTCAACAATCGAGGAATCCATGGCGCTTGGCTCGTCGCTGGTCAACATCAGTGCCAGCATCGGGATCATCTGCACCACGGCCGTGGCGGGTGATCATCGAACGATGCTCGGCGATGCCGATCTCGCGCTTTACAAGGCGAAGAACGATGGGCGGGGACGAGCCTGCCTCTTCACACAGGACCTGCGCCATGCGGTCACGTCGAAAATTCTCGCACGAGAGGAGCTTCAGAACGCGTGGGAAACGGGTGCGTTCGAACTCTTTTATCAGCCGCAGATCGATCTCGTTTCGGGCGATCCAGTTGGGGCGGAAGCACTTCTGCGCTGGAACCACCCCGAGCACGGTGTCCTCGCACCCGGCGCGTTCATCAATGTTCTCGAAAGCGACGTCTTGGCGGCCCCTGTCGGTCAGTGGATTTTGGAAACGGCATGCAGGCAAGCGGCAGAATGGCGGCGGACGATCCACCCCAATTTCCGCGTCGCGGTGAACCTCTTTCCGGTCCAGTTCGAGGTCCGCGACCTGTCGGCCCAAATAAGGGAGATCCTGGAGCTGACGCAGCTTCCACCCGACGGTCTTGAGATCGAGATTACAGAAACCACCATCCTGAACTCGGACCAACACGTCCTGAGCAAGCTGAAAGCCATCCGCGAGATGGGCGTTTCAGTCTCCTTCGACGACTTCGGCACCGGCTATGCGTCCCTCAGCATGCTGCGGAACTTTCCGATCAGCAAGATCAAGATCGATCGATCCTTCGTCAGCGGCCCGGGTGCCGACGACCGGGCGAAGCTGATCGCGAAAGGCATTGCCGCGATGGCGTCTGACCTCGATCTCGTCGTCGTGGCGGAAGGAATCGAGACGCCCGAACAGCACGAGCGTGTGCGCGACCAGGGATGCAATCACGGACAGGGATATCTCTATGGACGCCCGATGCCGGCGACAGCCTATGAAGCGGCGATGGGCACGCAAACAACCATACCGGTTTCATCGGTCGCGTAAATTTGCGCCCGATAGCAGCGTGGCGACGACGGGGCTTTAAAACTGCGGGCGCCGAGCGGGCAGACGGATTTAATCTGTGGGGAGATCTGCCGTGACGTTCAGTACCGGCGCACAGGGATGCGAACAACAGATCATCGACCTGTTCGCCGCAACCTTCACCGTCTCCGAAGGGGCGGAGGAGGGCGAGCTGATCGGCGGCCTGGTTCGCGATTTGCTGGCGAATACGCCAGAGACCGATATTCATGTGTTCCGCGCCGAAGAGGAGGACGCACTCATCGGCGCGGCTGTCTTCACCCGCCTGACCTATGCGGATGATCCCCACCACGTGGTTCTGCTCTCGCCGATGGCGGTGGCGAGCACGCATCAGCGCCGGGGTGTCGGAAGCTCTCTGATCCGCTATGCGCTGGAGATGCTTCGATTCGCGGGGGTGGACGTCGCTTTCACCTATGGCGATCCGAACTATTACGAACGGGTCGGGTTTCTGCCCATCGCGGAAAGCCAGGCGCGTGCGCCCCTGCCGCTCAGTCATCCCCACGGATGGATCGGGCAATCCCTGACGGATCGGCCGATGCCTCGTCTTCGCGGGGTCCCGACATGCGTCTCCGCATTGGAAAGGGCGGAGATCTGGTAGTCCGCCGGGCATTTGAAACCACCGCTCGGGACGGGGCTCCGGTTCCCTTAGGCCGGAACCCAGGTGCCGTGCAGGCCCTGGGGCACGCGCTGCGGCAGCCGCAGGCGCACGACGGGTTCATCGGAAAATGCCTCCGCATCCAGAAGCACCAGCTCGCTGGTCTCGCTCACCGGATCGTAGAGATAGCTGGCCAGCCAGCCGGAGGTCTCGGCCTCGCCGCGCGGGATGAACACCGCCTCGCCGGCGATCCGGTTGCCGAAGTCGTGGGCGTTCACATCGCCGGTTTCCGTGTCGATGCGAAGCAGGCAGTTGAAGGTCGCCGATGCGTGGTCGTCGCCCTTCAGGGTGTTGGTCAGGGTGGGCGCGTAGACGTAGCGGCTGGCAAGGGCGTTGCGACGGTCGTCGATCCTTGGAAATTCCGCCACCTTGTCGAACCAGCACTGTTCCTGAACGCTGCCGGACACGGTGTTGAGAACCAGCCGCTGAAGCTTGGGGGCTTGGGTATTGGGTTCGCCGTAGCCGACATAAAGTTTCTGGTGGCGGACATAGTCGATGACGATGTCGCCGCCGCGCTCGAACCCGTTGGCGAAATGGAAGACGAAGAACGGATCGGCCTCGTACCAGCGCGGTTTGCCGCCCGAAAGCGGCACGACCGCGATGCGCGTGCCGAGATCCGGACGCCATTGCAGGAAGGACCCGCCGGACATCATGGCCTGCATATCGAAGACCAGCGGCCCGATGAGCAGAACCACATGATTCTCGGTCAGAACGAAGTCATGGATCATGCTGGGGGCCGCAAGGGCGATATCGAAACTGCGCCGCAAGACGCCGTCACGCCCGATATGGTGCATGGTGACAATAGGCTTCTCGAGATCGTAGGCGAGGGCGAAGAGATCCCCCGTCACCGGATGAACCCGGTTGTGCGCCCCGAGCATGATCGGCTCGTCCGTGCCTGCCGTCCACGGCCCGCGCGTTTCCAGATCCGGCCCAATCTCCCAGGCCGGCTCGCCCTCGCCAAGCGCAAGCAGATGGTTGCCATGGTGCATGACCCCGATAAACGCCGAAGTCTTGAACGGATTGTCGGGATCATCGTGGGGGCCGAGAAGATCGGTATCGATGGGCCGCGGCGTCATCAGGCCGCCAAAGACCGTATGGCCCGCCTTGTCCTCGATCTCGAAGCTGCGCGTGCGCACATAACGGTTGTGGTAGCTCGCGCGCCCGCCCTCGAACCGGATGGCGTGCAGCATGCCATCGCCCTCGAGAGGATAATTGTAGGAGACCGGCTCGTAGCGCGGATTGGGGCCGTTGCGGATATAGGCGCCGCGAAGGTATTCGGGGATTTTCCCCGCGACCACCTCCAGCCGGTCGGCGTCGATCTCGCGGCCGATCGGTGCAAAATTTCCCGACAGGTGCGGATCGTCCGAGCGCCAGTCGATCGTTTCGAAGATGTGTTCCTGGCCCATTCACCCGATCCTCCCGTGCGACATCCGAAGGGCGGTGCGGCGCTTCGGATCATGCCCCTTGGTAAAGCGTAAGGGAGAAGGGTCAAGCCGGCCTTAACGCAGGCCGCGCCGGGACGGGTGGACTTTCGAAGAGAACCGCCGCCGGTTCCCATCGCCATGAAGGAACCGTCTACTCCATCGCGGGACCGGGCTCGCCGCCGCCGCCCGCCTTTCCGGGCTTCATGAGAAGAAGAAGCGGGATCGCGCAGAGCGTGATGATCATCATCAGGCGGAAGTCGTCGACATAGGCGATCATCGCCGCCTGCGCCTGGGCCTGCCCGTTCAGGACGGCGAGAGCCGTCTCCTGACTCATGCCCATCTTTGCGACCGCCTCGACGAAGTTCGGATTGAACGGGTTGAGACCGGCAACGAGGCTCGATTTGGCGATCACCATGTTCTGGGCGAGTTCGACCGAAACGATGGAGATGCCCACCGACGAGCCGATATTGCGCAAGAGCGAGAACAGCGAGGCCGCATCCGGCCGGAACTTCTGCTCCAGGGTCGCAAAGGCGATGGTGGACAGGGGCACGAAGACAAGGCCGAGGCCGAGGCCCTGGACGACGCCCGAGGTGATGACCGGCCATTCGTCCATCGTCGTCGTGAAACCGGTCATCTGATAGAGCGAGAGCGCGGTCAGGCAAAGGCCCGCGAAGATCAGGAGCCGAGTGTCGAACTTGCCGATCAGCCGCCCCACGACGAGCATCGAGATCATCGTTCCGACACCGCGCGGGGCAAGCACGAGACCCGTCGTCACCACCGGATAGTTCAGGAGATTCTGCAGCATCGGCGGCAACAGTGCCAGTCCGGCGAGCAGGATCATGCCGACGACGAAGATCATGACCAGCGCCATGACGAGGTTGCGGTCGCGGAAGATCTTCGGATCGATGAACGGGGCTTCGGTTCCCGTAATGTGGAGAACGAAAACCCAGAGCCCGGTGATCGCAAGGCCGAGCTCGATCCAGATTTCGGGCGAGGCGAACCAGCCCACCTGCTGGCCCCGGTCGAGCAGGAGTTGCAGCGCGCCGATGAAGAGCGACAGCATGGCAAAGCCGAAGAAGTCGAACCCGCGCTCGCGTTTCGGGGTGTTCGGCAGGAAAAAGATCATGCCGAGAAGCGCCAGCGCGCCGATCGGCAGGTTCACGAAAAAGACGTAGCGCCAGCTGAAGGTTTCCGTCAGCCAGCCGCCCAGCGTCGGTCCGACAATGGGGCCAACCATGATTCCGGCGCCCCAGATCGCCATTGCCTGCCCGTGTTTTTCCGGCGTGTTGATGTTGAGAAGCACGGTTTGGGAGAGGGGAACGAGCGCAGCGCCGCACAGTCCCTGGATGAGGCGGAAGGCGATCATCTCGTCGAGGCTCGTCGCCACGCCGCAGGCCATGGAAGCGAGGACGAAGCCCGCCGCCGAGCCGATGAAAAGCTGGCGCAGGCCGATCTTGTCCGACAGCCAGCCGGTGACCGGCGTCATGATGGCGGCTGCGACGATGTAGGATGTCAGGACCCAGGTAATCTGGTCCTGGGCCGCCCCGAGAGAGCCCTGCATATTGGGCAGCGCGACGTTGGCGATCGTGGTGTCGAGCACCTGCATGATCGTCGCGAGCATGATCGATGCGGTAATCAGGCCCTTGTTGGCGACCTGATCCGGATTCATGCCGCCAGTCTTTGCGGGGGTTGCTTTCGCATGCCCGACTGCCCGGCTGGATGGCTTCGAGCCGCCGGCAGCGGTGGAGCTCATTGTCCCCCCGAGGCCGCCGCATCAGCGGCGCTCTCGCCTTTCTGGCGCGGGGTATCGGGTTGAGCGCTCGGGGCCGCATGGCTCGGCTGGTCCTCGAGATAGGGTGCGAGATCAAGCGCTGAGACCACGGGCTTTGCGAAGTCCGGCACGCCGCGGCTATGCCCGGTATCGACCGTCACGGTGGTGCTCATGCCGGCGCGCAAGATCGGCAAGTCCTGGCCGTTATCGAGTGCGATGCGCACAGGAACGCGCTGGACCACCTTCACCCAGTTGCCGGTCGCGTTCTGCGCCGGCAGAAGGGCGAATTCCGAGCCGGTGCCGGCCCCGATGGAGCCGACATGGCCCTTGAATTCTTGATCGGGATAGGTGTCGAACGAGATCTCGGCGGGCTGGCCGACCTGCATATCGGTCAGCTCCGTTTCCTTGTAGTTCGCCTGGATCCAGCTGGTCTCGGTTTCGACGAGGCTCATGACGGATGTCTGCGGCGTCACATACTGGCCGTTCTGGAGCTGGGCGGTTTGCGAGACGATGCCGGCTTCCGGCGCATAGACCTTGGTGTGCTTGAGGTCGAGCTCGGCCGAATGCAGGGCCGCAAGGGCCTCGAGGACCTCTGGATGTTGATCGGGATCGATATCCGGATTGCCGCCGAGCGCTGCCTTCGCGGAGATCACCTGCTGGTCGGCAGAGGAGAGCGCCTGATTTGCCTGCTGCAATTTCAGCCGCGCATCGTCGAGGGAGGCATTCGAGATCACGCCCTTCTTGACGAGGGCGTTCTGTCGATCGAACGTCGTCTGAGCGAGGTTGGCGGCGTCGGACGCGCTCTGGCGTTCGGCGACGGCCTGCTGATAGGCGGCCTTCAGGCGCATGACGTCGAGCCGAGCCGCTTCAAGCTTCGCCTTATCGCTTTCGACGGCATTGCTGTAGACGGAATCGTCGATCGTGAAGAGGAGAGCGCCCTTCTGGACGAACTGGTTCTCATCGACCGCGACGCTCGCGATCTGACCGGAGACCTGCGGCATCACCGTCACGCGGTCCTGCTGCACATAGGCATCTTCGGTCTCGATATACCGGCCCCCGGTGACCCAGAAATAGGCGCCGCCCAGGGCAAGAACGAGCGGCAGGCCGAACATCAGCAGCTTGCGGATCGGCCGCTTCTTCTTTTTCGGCTTGGCAGGCGTGTCCTCGGAATGATCGGCGATCTCGCGGCCGTCGGCATCGAGGATCTCGTCACCATGATAGGGTTCGGCGTCCCTGAACGTCTTTTCATCGTTGGGCTTGTTCATACCGCTCCTCCTGCCGGCTCGCGCGTCCGGGCATCGCGTCTGGCTTTCTTCTTCTTCGTCTCGCCCTCCACTGCTTCCAGAGAGCAGCCGAGATTCCCGATAATCGTTTCGAGGGCTTTGTGGAGGATTTGCCGCTCGTCCTTTGAAAGCCCTGCCTGAGCCTCGTCGAAGATCGCAGCTGCCCTTTCGCGCATAGGCGCGAGCAGTTTGCGGCTCTTTTCGGTGGTGTAGAGCTGGCGAGCGCGCCTGTCGTCCGGGTCCTGAACGCGTTCAACGAGGCCCGCGGCCATCATCCGGTCCACATGCCTGCTCACCGTCATCGGTTCCATTTCCAGCAGCCCCGCAAGCGCGGCCTGTCCGATCCCTTCGTTCTTGGAGAGCCGCGCGACGAGCCGGAGCTGGGCTCCGGTCATCGGCAGATCCCGGCTATCCTCCTCGAACCGGCGGCGCAAAAGCCGCCCGGCATCCATGAGAAGAAATCCGAGGCTTGGGTGAGTCGTATCGGTCATGTCGACGATATTATAACCCAGCTTATCAGTTTCAATGTTATAGTAATCTAGATTACGATCACATTTTTGCGCCGGGCCTTGTCTCGCATTGAGAAGAGGGCAAGAGAGACTGGAACGCGAACCTCGCCCGACGTGAAGACCTTTGGAAACACGCTGATTTTCGGTGTAACCGAACCGCAAGCGCGCATTTTTTGAGGAAGGCGAGGCTTACGCCTGTTCAAATCCGCCTCGACCATGAGATGAGGTGGCCAAAGCCAACGAGACTGCGGTGCAATGCGATGAAATTCCTCTCCATCGGCGAAGTGATGCTCGAGATGTCCGGTGGCGGGCACGGGCGTGGAGAGGCCGAAGCCTGGCGGCTTGGCTTTGCCGGCGATACGCTGAACACGCTCTGGTATGTCCGGGCCGGGCTCGATCCGGCGCGGGACGCGGTCTCCTATTTCACCGCGCTCGGTGACGATGGCTTTTCGGATCGCATCGCCGATTTTCTGACAGCGAACGGCATTGGAACCGGCGCGATCCGCAGGATCCCGGGCAAGCGGCCGGGCCTCTATCTGATCGAACAGAAGGACGGCGACCGGCGCTTCACCTATTGGCGCGACACCTCCGCCGCCCGGCAGCTCGCCGACGACGAAGAGGCGCTCCGCCAGGCGATTTCGGCGGCGGACTGTATTTATCTTTCCGGGATCACGCTCGCCATCCTGCCGGCCGCGGGGCGCGCCTTGCTCGTCGAACTCTGTGCCGAGGCAAAGGCGGCCGGCAAGACGGTCGCTTTTGATCCCAATATCCGCCCCGCTCTCTGGCCCGGTCTCGAAGAGGCGAGGGAGGCGGTCATGCGCCTTGCCGGGGCCGCGAGCATCGTTCTTCCAAGCTTCGACGACGAGACGGCGGTGTTCGGTGATGCCGATCCGAAGACGACGATCGAGCGCTACCGGGCTGCCGGCGTCCGCGAGATCGCAGTCAAAAACGGGGCCCATGCCATCGCTTTTTCGTCGGCCGACGAGGAAGGAATGGTCGAAGCCTTGCCGGATATCGAGCCCGTCGATGCGACGGGGGCGGGCGACTCCTTCAACGGGGCCTATCTCGGTGCACGTCTCACCGGTGCCTCGGTGCGCGATGCCGTCGAGGCCGGGCGCGATACGGCGGCGCGGGTGGTGGGTGTCCATGGGGCGCTCGCCGATTTTGCCGATCCCTCCGGCCGCTGGCGTGCGCAGCAGGGTTGAGCCGAGCGATATGAGGCCCGCGACTCGCCGGATCGGCCGGTTCCCCTAGGTTTTCCCTTGCAGCCGAAAGCCCGGAGTTCACCGGCACGGCGCGTTCTCAAAGACGAGGGGAAAATCATGACCATAGCCGTCGGCGATCCGCTGCCAAACGCAACTTTCCGCACCAAGACCGCAGACGGCATGAACGATCTGTCGGTCGACGACATCTTCAAGGGCAAGACCGTCGTCCTTTTCGGCGTGCCGGGTGCATTTACGCCCACCTGCTCCATGAACCATCTGCCGGGCTTTCTCGATGAAAACGAGGAAATCCGCGCGAAGGGCGTCGAGGAGATCGCCGTCGTGTCGGTGAACGATCCCTTCGTGATGGCGGCTTGGGAAGAAGCCAAGGACGCATCCGGCAAGATCCTGTTCCTGTCGGACGGAAACGGCGAATTCATCCGCGCTGCCGGCCTCGATATCGACCTGTCGGCTGCCGGTCTCGGCACGCGCTCGAAGCGGTTCTCGATGATCGTGAAGGACGGCGTCGTCTCCTCGCTGGCGATCGAGGATTCGCCCGGCGAAGCCGAAAAGACCTCCGCGCGCAATATTCTCGCGGAACTCTGAAACCGAAGGACCCATGGAGCCGATGGGCTTTATGGGTCCTTCGGCAGCCCGAGTGGCGTCTGAGCCATTTGTCCGGCGGTTGACGTTCAAACCCTAATCTGGCGGGTCGATTGGACCCGCCGGACCAAGAATTCGGCTCAGCTGCCGACAGCGGCGATGAAAAGGCTCGTTCCGGTCAGGGCCACGGCCGCCACCAGAAAGAAGGTGCGGTTCCAGAAGGCGCCCACGCGGAACGCCGTCGTATGGCCGAGCCGGCCGATCAGCATCGTCGTCGCCGTGAAGGGCGAGGTCGCGCCGGCCAGCGCCCAGCCGGCGGTGATCGCGCAGACGATGGCCGCAGGCGAGACACCGATCAGGTCCGGGCTTGGCAGGATCGGGGCGAATAGGGAGACCGACAGGATCGGATTCATCCCGAATTGGCCGAAGAGCGGGATGAGCCAGATCGGCGCCGCGACGATCAGCCAGGCCGGCAAGGCCGACAGGTCGAGGCCGGACCCTCGCAGCACCGGAACCGCGAGTGCAGCGCCGAGCGAGCCGATGAAGCCGGCCATGATCAGCAAAACCACCTCGGAGCGGTAGGACGGGATTTCCTTCACGGCGAAGCTCTGGATGAGCGAGCTGATCGTCTTGCCCGGCTCGTCCTTTTTCTGGGCCTCGATCACGAGCCAGCCGAGCGCGACAAGGGGGATGAAGAGCATGACCACTGTCACGACCCGCAATCCGGTAAGAAGTTCCAGAACGCCGACGCCGAGGAAGATCACGGACAGAAGCAGAAGAAGCGGTTTCAGGTCGCGAAACGTGCCGCCGGATTTCAACGGCGCCGGGCGCGGTCCTGAATATGTCGGCTTCACGATGGTATCGAGTGCCCATCCGATCGCGGTGAAGATCATCGAATTCACGATCGCGAAGCCGACCGCCGAGGACCAGCTCGCGCCCGGTATGATCGACGTCGTGATGGCCATGGCAAAAGCGAGGGGCGACCAGAGCAGGGAGGCGCAGAACCCGCGCTGGACGGCCAGCAGCATGCGCTTGTTGCGGATTTCGCGCAGCTCCTCGTTGGGCTCCCGCCCGGCGATGCTTTCCGTCAGTCCGCCGAGCAACTGGATCGAGCCGTAATTGAGGACGAGCGCGAAGAGATGGCCGCCGCTGGTGAGCGCCAGATAGCGCTTTCCAGGTGGCTGGCTCGCCAGATACTCGCCGCATCGGATGATGGCGGGTGAGATCCCGGCAGGCGTGCGAAGCGTTGCGAGAGCGACGAAGAATGCGGCGATGAAGGCACCCTGTCCGAGCGCGCCGAAAACCAGATCATACCACTCGCTGCGGGTCGCAACGGTGATCAGGACGAGCGCCAGCCCGATCACGACGAACAGGCGACGCGACCACGCGGCGCTCGGGAAAGCCAGGGCCAGAAAGACGGCGACGCCGACGGCTGCAACGATCGCGCTGCCCGGTACGGCGAACCAGTCGCGCAGGATCGTGGCAAGGGCCGTGATGAGGAGCGTCGCCCCGAGAATGCGGTTGGGGACAGTGATGGGACGGTCTTTCAGGATGTGTCGTCGGGTTGTTTCAGAGACATAGCGCGGCCTTTTCAAGGGGGGAAGTGAAACGGTGCGGGCACGCTGTCGAGCCACTGCGATCCTCGTCGGTTTGCGCACAACGCGGCCCGGCGCTATGAGCCCGATCATGATGCTGAACGTTGTCGCCTTCTACCGGTTCGTCCACCTTGCCGATCTCGAAAGCCTCAGGGCAACTCTCCTGGAATTTTGCCGGGGAGAGGGGCTCCGCGGCACGATTCTGATTGCGTGCGAAGGCATCAATGGAACCGTCGCCGGACCGCGTCACGGGATCGAGGCCCTGCTCGTCCGGCTGGAGGAGATCTGTGGAATTTCCCAAGGTGAGGTGAAACATTCCGGCGCCGATGCCTGGCCCTTCATGCGGATGAAGGTGCGGATCCGGCCCGAGATCATCACCATGCGCGCGCCGGAAGCCGACCCCACCGTCAAGGCCGGAACCTATGTGGTGCCCGAGGACTGGAACGCGCTGATCGCCGACCCGGAGGTGCTTCTCGTCGATACGCGCAATCGCTACGAGACGAAGGTCGGCACATTCGAGGGCGCGGTCGATCCCGGCATCGACAGCTTCACCGAATTCAAGGCCTATGTCGAAGCAGAACTCGATCCGGCCAAGCACCGCAAGGTCGCGATGTTCTGCACGGGTGGCATCCGCTGCGAAAAGGCTTCGAGCTATATGCTGGCCCAGGGCTTCGAGGAGGTGTTTCACCTCAAGGGCGGCATTTTGAAATATCTCGAAGAGGTCCAGCCCGAGCGCTCGCGCTGGAATGGCGAATGCTATGTGTTCGACGACCGGGTCGCGATCGGCCACGGTCTCCAAACCGGGTCATGGACTGCGTGTTACGCC
Source organism: Fulvimarina fulva (assembly GCF_039652615.1). Classification (NCBI taxonomy): domain Bacteria; kingdom Pseudomonadati; phylum Pseudomonadota; class Alphaproteobacteria; order Hyphomicrobiales; family Aurantimonadaceae; genus Fulvimarina; species Fulvimarina fulva. The sequence continues at coordinate 163,527 of NZ_JBDJAC010000003.1, read as the reverse complement.
TGCGGCGAGCCGTTGTCCGGGGACGAGACCAAATCCGATGCTTTCGAGCCCGGCGTCTCCTGTCCCCATTGCATCGACAGGCTGACGGACGAGCGGGCCCGCGATCTTCGTGCGCGCCACCAGCAGAATCTGGCCGCGAAAACGATCGGATAACAACGCACGGCCACTGCGGACGCGTCGGGCGACCGGGATGGTCGCCGATGCCGCCGCTATGACCCCAAAGATCAGACTGCGATCGACTTCACGTCCGGGGCCGCCGTTTCGGGATGCCCGTCATCGATCGCATTCGCACCGACCTCCGAGAACACATTGCCGACCCCGATCAGGATCGGACGGTCGACACCGATCCGCTCGACGATTTCGCCCAGCCGGTCGATGCGTCCGACCGCACGGGTTTCGTCGTCGCGGCTTAGATTGGCGGCGACGGCGACGGGTGTTTCGGCCGGCATGCCCTCCGCCATCAGCTTGTCGGAGATCCTGCGTGACATCCGCCCACCCATATAGAAGATCGTCGTCGCGCGCGGGCCGGCAAGCGCCGTCCAGTCGACATCGTCCGGCAACCCGCCCTTCTTGGAATGGCCGGTGACGAAGCGCAGTTGCTGGGCGTGGTCGCGATGGGTGAGGGAGATGCCGAAGGTGCTGGCAAGCGCCGATGCGGCGGTGATGCCGGGCACGATCGCATAGGGAATGTTGCGGCGTTTGAGCTCCGCCAGTTCCTCGCCGGCCCGGCCGAAGATCGAGACGTCGCCCGATTTCAGCCGCACGACCGCTTTGCCCGCCTCGGCGAACTCGACCATCATCCGGTTGATGTCTTCCTGCTTGCAGCTTTCGCGCGCTGCACGCTTGCCGACGAGCATCCGCTTTGCCTCGCGGCGGGCAAGTTCGAGGATGTCCGAGGAAACGAGATCGTCGAACAGGATGACGTCGGCGGCTTGAAGCGCGCGCACGGCCTTCAGCGTGAGAAGTTCCGCTTCGCCGGGGCCCGCGCCGACAAGAGTCACCTTGCCGATCTTCGACGGGTTCGCCGCGATGGTGTGGATCGCAGTGTCGAGATCGGTCTCGTCCTTCGGCGGCGCCATCTTGAAGGCCATGTCCGAAAAACGCTCCCAGAAGGAGCGGCGCTCGGCGCCGGGCGAGAGACGGGATACGACGCGCTCGCGTACGCGCGCGGCCGCGTCCGCCCAATCCTTTAGGCTTGGCGGCAGAAGCGTCTCGATCCGGCGTCTGGCGGCCTGACCGAGAATCGGGGCGGCGCCGGATGTCGAAATGCCGACGACGAGCGGCGAGCGGTTGACGATCGAGCCGAAGGTGAAGTCACAAAAGGCGGGCTTGTCGACAAGATTGACCGGCACACCGGCAGCCTTCGCGGCGCAGCGGAAGGCCTGTGCCTCGGCTTCGGTCTCGACGTCCCCGACTGCTATCGCAGCGCCTTCGAAGATGTCGATGCCCCAGGGGCGGTCGTGGTGACGAATGCGCTCGCGACCAACGCTTGAAAAGATGAAATCGGCCATTTCGTCGCCGATCTCGCCGGCCGGGGCGTAAAGATCGACCAAGGCACCCGAGGCCACGAGAAGTTCGACCTTCCAGGCCGCGCCGGCGCCCCCGCCCGTCATGACGACGCGCTTGTCCTTCAGGTCGTAGAACACCGGGAGAACGGCGAGTGGGCCCATCCGCTCGGGCCGTTCGTTCGTCGAGCCCTTCGTGCCCTCGGTCCCTTCATGGACGGTTAGGCCCTGTCGCTGGCTCTTCGGCTCATTCGTCTGAGTCATCAAGATCCTCGATCTTGGGGAAATTGCATAGACCCCATCAATAAGACCGATCATTCGAAGGGACTAGGCGCGATTTTCGCCAGATTGCCTATCGGATAGACTGTTTGGCTCAAAACCACGCCTTTCGTGCAATTGCATGTTTCGTTTGCGTTCGTTGCGCCTAGTTGTCTTTTCCGCACTTTCCGCATCGAAACATATCTTGCAGGTGAGCTTTCATCCCGATCATCTTGAAACCGTCGTCAAACACTGCCACCTTGGCGGTTGGCCGATGCAATAAGTGCGATCGGCTCGAAGGTCTTCGAGAAAGGGAAAACGACGCTGGGACCAATGGCTGAAGCGAAGAGCGGATTTTATCCGGCTGCTTCCGAAACGACCGCCGCCGAGACATCCGACGGACAGGCCGTTCTTGAACACGCGCTGCGGAGTCTTGAAGACTCCAAGGGCGAAAACATCGTTTCCATCGACATGAGAGGCAAATCTGCGCTGGCCGATCACATGGTGATCGTCTCGGGCCGTTCGCATCGTCATGTGGGTGCCCTTGCGGATCATCTCCTCAAGGATCTGAAGCAGGTCGGTGTGAAGGCGCCGAAGGTCGAAGGCCTTCAGAACGGCGACTGGGTTCTCATCGACTCCGGCGACGTGATCTTTCACATTTTCCGTCCTGAAGTCCGTGAGTTCTATAATCTCGAAAAGATGTGGACAGTCGGCGGAGACGCTGCGGCTTCGACGGTTCACTGACGAGCCAGCCGCAAGCGGCGGCGCGCGTTCAATCGGATCATTGTGCTCGTGATGGCTTGTCGCGGGTTCAAGTCGATGGTGCGCCGTTTATGCGTCTTTTGGCGACAGGAGCGTAGCTGATGCGGATCTCGATCGCAGCGATCGGGCGCCTCAAGCGCGGTCCCGAACAGGACCTGTTCGACCGCTATATCGAGCGCTTTCGAAAGACCGGGCCGCAAACCGGGCTCGACTGGCGCGCGCTTTGCGAATTTCCCGAGTCTCGATCAGGCGATGCGGAAGCCCGGAAAGCCGAAGAGGCAGCTCGGCTTAAGGCGACGCTGGACGAGGGGGCGGTTCTCGTCACCCTCGATGAGCGCGGCAAGACGCTGTCTTCCGAAGAATTCGCCCGAGCGCTGGCCACCTGGCGCGATGCCGGCATCCGCGATTGTAGCCTCCTCATCGGAGGCCCGGACGGCCATGACGCCGAACTGCGCCGCAGCGCGGATCTTGCACTTTCGCTCGGACGGCTGACCTTCCCCCACCAGATTGCCCGGGTGCTTCTCGCCGAGCAGCTCTATCGCGCCGTCACGATCCTCACCGGCCATCCCTATCATCGCGTTTGACGAACGGCGGAGTGTTGCGGGCTCCGATTGGAAGTGTCTGTCGGCAGTTTTGACGGTATATCGGCTGTTGAACGGGCGTGAGTTGATCTGAGGGACCGGATAAACCGTCGGCGGTCTGAATGACTCCCACGGCCTTCGTGCTTCCTGGGCAACGCGCCTGAAATTTTGCTTCAAATCGAATATCGCGCCATTGCCTGCACATGGTTGATGCGTTGTTAACTTTCATCGTTTCAATTCGGTTGGAGCGTGATGCCGACGAGTTGCATGACTCGCGTGATGGTATCATGCGCAAAACAATGGCTTGGAGCGGACCGTCTACGCCGAATTTCGGTCGTCCGCTCAGTGATTGCCTGTCGCTGAATGCAAAGGCCGGCAGTGCTTGATGATCTGATGGCATGGAAGAAGGGGGCAGGAACGGATTGAGGGGACGGTCGACAATCCGTGGGACGCACCGCTCGCGCTTGCTCGCGATTGCGGGTGTCGCGCTCGTCTGCCTGCCGCCCGTTCTCGTGCCGTCCATGGTCCGTGCCGAGGCCGGCCTCGCCGCGGCTCTCGCCGGCGCGGGGGATCCGATCCAGACCGCAGCTCTTGAGCCAGCCAGATCGGTTGTCCTGGAGCGCCAGCGTCGCCAGACACTCGAGGAGTTGAGCGCGATCTCCTCCAATGTCGATGTCACCAAGGAGATGCTCTCCCGGCTCGACAGCGAAATCGAAACCCTTCGCAATGACCGCGACGAAATCCGTCAGGCGATGATCGAAGCGGCGCTTCGTCAGAAAGAGGCAAGCGCCAAGCTGAGCGATCTCGAGGCGCAGATCGGGGATCTGTCCTTGCGCGAGGGTGGGCTCAAGGCCTCGCTCGCGGAACGGCGCGGGCTGCTGGCGGAAGTGCTCGCCGCGCTCCAGCGCCTCGGCCGCAAGCCGCCGCCCGCACTCCTGGTCAAGCCGGAAGACGCGTTGGGCTCGGTCCGCAGCGCGATCATCCTGGGCTCCGTCGTCCCGAGCCTGCGCGACGAAACAGCGATCCTTCTGGCCGATTTGAAACAGCTCGACGAGGTTCAAAGCGAGCTGGCTGCCCGAATGGCGAGTTTCAGCAAGGAACTCGCGACCCATCGCAACGAGGAAGAGCGGCTGAAGCGGCTTGCCGCGAAGAAGGCCTCGCTCGCCGACCAGAATCTGGAGCAGCGCGAGGCGGCAAAGCGCAGGGCCGACGAGCTGGCGAGCAAGGCGGAGGACCTCAAGGGCCTGATCGCCTCGCTCGACGAGAACGTGAAGACCGCGCGACTGGTCGAGGAAGCCGAACGGGAAGCAGCGGCGAAGGCACGGGAAGAGGAGCGCCTTGCCCGCGAGCGGGAGATCGCGGAGCGCGAGGAAAAGATCGAAGCGGAAAGACTGGCCCAACTGGAGGCCGCGAAGGCCGCCGAGGACGACGCCCGGCGACTGGCCGAAGCCGAAAAGGCGTCGGAGGCCCGGCAGATCGCCGAAATCGAAGCGGAAAAGGCCCCGGACGAACAGCAGATCGCAGAGGCGGACAGTGCGGAAACCGATGCGTCATCCGCCGATGTCCCGCCTTCGGACGCTGCCGTCGATGGGCCTTATGAGGTTGCAAGCCTTGAACCGGAAGTCGAGGCGCAGGCCACTCAAGCGCCAGAGGCATACGATATCGAGGCCCTTCGCCGCAGCGTTCGGTTTCTGGAGCCATCCGCCGCATTTTCGACAATGAAGGGGCGTTTGATTCCTCCCGTTTCAGGGCGCAGCCTCATCGGATTCGGCGAGCGAGACGACATCGGTCGCCAGACGACCGGCGCGTCCTATGCCTCACGGTCCGGTGATGTCGTCACGGCGCCAGCCGACGCCAAAGTCTTGTATTCCGGGCCGTTCCGGTCTTATGGTGAGGTCTTGATCCTGGACGCTGGCGATGGCTATCATGTTGTCCTCGCGGGCATGGATCGGATCGATGTCGAGACCGGTCAGTTCGTGTCTGCAGGCGAGCCGATCGCTGCTATGGGTTCACGGCGCCTTGCGAGCGTCAACGCAACGGATTTCGGAACGGAGGGGCCCGCCCTTTACGTCGAGTTCCGCAAAAACGGAAGACCGGTCGATCCATCCGCATGGTGGGCGGATTGAGACCATGGGAAGGACGGGGAATGTTTCGTAAGCTTTCGATACTCTGTGCCGGAGCGTTGATGGGAGCGGCGGCCGTTACCGTCGCCGGTCAGAGTTACGGCGTCGCGAATGCGGCAGGCTCGGATACCTATCGCCAGCTGGCGATTTTCGGCGATGTTTTCGAGCGCGTTCGCGCACAATATGTCGAAGAGCCGAACGATCAGGAACTGGTCGAGAGCGCCATCAACGGCATGCTCACATCGCTCGATCCGCACTCCAGCTATATGAACGCCAAGGAAGCGCAGGACATGCGCTCCCAGACGCGCGGCCAGTTCGGCGGGCTTGGCATTCAGGTCACCATGAAGGACGAAGTCGTCCTCGTCGAAGGATCGCCCTTCGCCGAATCTCCGGCCGAAAAGGCTGGCATCCTGTCCGGTGACCTCATCGTCGAAATCGACGGCGACCAGGTACGCGGGCTCACGCTGTCCGAAGCCGTCGACAAGATGAAGGGCGATATCGGCACGGACGTGAAGCTCACTGTCATCCGCGAGGGCGCGGAGAAGCCGCTTCGCATGACGCTGACCCGTGATCTCATCACCGTCCAGTCGGTCAAGCACGACGTCATCGACAATGTCGGCTATATCAAGGTCAACAGCTTCAACGAGCAGACCACCGTCGGCCTCGAAGAAGCGGTGGAAGACATCAACGAACAGGTCGGAGACGATCTGAAGGGCTATGTGCTCGATCTGCGCTCCAATCCGGGCGGCCTTCTCGATGAAGCCGTATCGGTCTCGGATGCCTTCCTCGAAAAGGGCGAGATCGTCTCGACCCGCGGCCGCAACGCCGACGAGACCCGTCGTTACAACGCCCGTGCCGGAGACGACATCGACGGCAAGCCGCTCGTCGTTCTCGTCAATGGCGGTTCGGCCTCTGCTTCGGAGATCGTGGCAGGCGCCCTTCAGGATCAGCACCGCGCGACCGTCGTGGGCTCGCGCTCCTTCGGTAAGGGCTCGGTGCAGACGATCATCCCGCTCGGTTCGGCCGGTGCCATGCGCCTGACGACCGCGCTGTACTACACGCCATCGGGTCGCTCGATCCAGGGCCGCGGCATCGATCCCGACATTATGGTCGAGCAGCCGCTTCCCGACGAGATCAAGGTCCAGATGGGACTCGACCCGGAAGATGAAGTCAGCCGGGGTGAATCTTCCCTGCGCGGCCATATCACCGGCAACGAGGAAACCGAGGAAGGCTCCGGCTCGTCGAGCTATGTGCCGCAGGATCGCGAGGAAGATCTCCAGCTGAAATACGCGCTCGATCTTCTGAACGGCGTCAAGACCAATGCGATGTTCCCGCCGAAGGAGCAGGCAAAGGCCGACACGAAGTCGTCCCCGGACACCGCCGCGAACTGATCGCAGCCATCGTTTGAAGCCTCAAAGCGGCTCGGACTGATCGTCCGGGCCGCTTTTTTGTGCGATGCGGCCTTTCAACGACGGAAGAATGCCCACGATACAGCGAGCCTCGCGTCAGCCTTGATCGCTAGATTGGCCGTCTATGGACGAGCTGTTTTCCCAACCCCTGAAGGCGAAAGCCCAATCGAGCCGATCTGGCCTGCGGCCGACGCTGGCCGATTTCGGGCTCGGGACAGTGGCGGTCGGACTCGTCGCCCTGTCGCTGTTTCCGGCCTGGCTCGATCGCATCGACCGCAACCCGTCTGGTCCCGACAAGACCACGGAGGCAGCCGCCAGCCTCGACCCGCTGTCGACCGGCGGCATATCCAGCGTCCGGGGAACCGCAAAGCATATCGATATCGACGCGGCTCTCGCCGAACGCGCACGGCGAAAGTCTGAAGTCTTGCCCTATCAGCCGGCCAGCATCGAGGTTCGCGATCTCGGCGATATGCGGCAGGCGATCCAGACTGCGCACGTACCGGACTACGACCTGATCGAGGACAGCGAATACGGGCCGCTCCCGACCCGCGCCGCCGATGGGCGCCGGCCCTTCGATGTCTACCGCGCGGCTGGACCCTCGCGTATGGGGCCGAAAATCGCGATCATCGTCGGTGGGCTTGGGATAAGCCAGTCAGGGACCCAGAGCGCGATTGAGAACCTGCCGTCCGAGGTAACGCTTGCTTTCGCGGCCAATGGAAACAGTCTCGCGCGCTGGATGCAGGAAGCCCGGCGGAACGGCCATGAATTGCTTCTCCAGACGCCGATGGAGCCTGTCGGTTATCCCATGAACGATCCTGGCGAGAACACCGTCACGACGGATCAGATGACGGCGGAGGACTTCTCCAGCCTCTATGCGTCCTTGGGGCGGATGACGAACTATATCGGCGTCATGAATTATCTGGGCGGTCAGCTGACCGCCGATGCAAGGGCCCTCCATCCCTTCATGAGCGAGATGTCCAAGCGCGGGCTGATGTTCCTCGACGACGGATCGTCTGCCCGCTCCGTCGCCGCCGATCTTGCGGAGATGACTTCGACGCCTGCGGGGGCCGCCGATCTGGTGCTCGACGACGTTCAGTATGCCGGCGAGATCAGCCGCCGGCTCGATCAGCTCGAACAGATCGCGCGCACGCGCGGTAGCGCGATCGGCGTCGCATCCGCCTTCGAAACGACGACTTCGGTCATCGGGAGCTGGATGCGTGAGGCCGAGCGGCGCGGCATCACGGTGGCACCCGTCTCGTCGATCGTGCTCGATCCCGAACGACGCTGACAGCCTGCCTGCGATCTCTCTGTTTCTGTTTCTCGTGCGTAGGAGGCAAGTCCGGCCCTTGCTCTTTTTGGTTCGCGTGCGATCTCACCGCCTGAGCAGGCCGGGAGCGGCCAGATCTGCCAACGCGAAAAGCGAGATTGCCCATGAAGCCGGTCGAATTCGATCCACTCCCTCTGCGTCCCTGTGTCGGGATCATGGTCCTCAACGCCGATAACCTCGTCTGGGCAGGCCGCCGAAAGGTGGAAGAAAAGGGCGAGATGTCCGGCGCGACCAAGCTGTGGCAGATGCCTCAGGGCGGGATCGACAAAGGAGAAGATCCACTCGACGCCGCGCGCCGCGAATTGTGGGAGGAGACCGGTATGAAGACGGTGAGTCTTCTCCATGAAGCGCCGGACTGGATCGACTACGATCTGCCGGATCACCTTGTCGGCGTCGCGCTCAAGGGCCGCTACAAGGGACAGACGCAGCGCTGGTTCGCCTTTCGCTTCGAGGGCGAAGAGACGGAAATCCAGATCGATCCGCCGCCGGGCGATGAACAGGCCGAGTTCGACGAGTGGGCCTGGAAGCCCATGGACGAACTTCTCGACCTGATCGTACCGTTCAAACGCGAGGTCTATGAAAAGGTCATCGCCGCCTTCTCCCATCTGAAGGGTTAAAAACAGCCGCTTCGCCCGATCACGAAAGGGGCCGGCTCCAAGCGGGAGGCCGGCTTACCTCGTTCATCGATCGATTTCGATGATGTCAGATATCCCGAACATTCATTTGTGTAATTATTCAATCCGATTATCTCATGGGTCACCAGCATCACGGAAAGTGAACGGAGATCATGTGATGGCCTATTTCGATCATGCCTCGGATGCAGTTCGGCGCAGCGCATCCTCAAGCAGTGTTTTAGTCACGGTGGCCGCAGCGCTTGTCGTCATTGTCGCCCTTGGAATTGCCGATAGGATCGCCGGTGACTGGACGGCCTCGGTGGCCGAGCGCATGGGCCAACCGAGCGCGGCCACCGACTGGCGTGGCAACAGCGCCTCGCTTGCCCCCGCCCGGTAAGAGGCGAGCCTCGTCGCCCGACTATTCGAGTGCGGTGATGGCCCTTGCGACATCGACAAGCTCATTGCCGGTCAGATCGGGTGCGAGCATCACATCGGGATAGGCTTGGCCCCGCGCGACGAAGGCAGCCTTCAGTCCGGCTGCCTTCGCGCCATGACAATCCCAGGCATGGGTCGCGATCAACATGACTTGATCGGCAGCGAGGCCCGTTGCGGCGACGCCGTGATCGTAGACCGGCTTGCTCGGCTTGAATTGCGCGATCGTCTCGACCGACAGGATGTCTGTGAAGAAGTCGGTCAGACCGACTTGCTCGAGCAGGCTTTTGGTGGAAGCGCGTGCGCCGTTCGAGAGTGCATAGAGCGGTACGCCATCCTCTTTCAGCAGTCCCAGTGCTTCGGCCGCATCCTTATGGGGCGGCATGCTTCTCATGGCTTCGAAGACACGCCTGCGGTCCTCCTCGGCAGGATCGAGGCCGCGCTTGGCAAGCAGCTGGGTGAGGGCGCTCTTCAGGATCTCGGGAAACGGGCTGATCGATTGCGTCGCATTGAGCGTGAACGCATCGCGCAATCCGAACGCGAACCATGTGTCGAGGTCGCCGGGCTGAAGTCCGAGTGCGACAAGAGACGGCCGTACCGAATCGAGTGCGAAGACCGTTTCGATGATGTCGAAGATGATCGCTTTTGGCTTTTCGATTGCCATACACCTGCCTCGCTGTGTTCGCGGGCCGTTCTCGCGACCGCTGATGACCATCTGGATCGGAAGTTCCATCCGGCAAATCGCCTGATCGCGCCGTGCTCGAAATCCTCGCCTCCGGCACCAGATGGTGATGAGTGGCAACGGGGTCCGGTGCCGGGACGAGGAGAGTGCGCATGACGACGTATGAACAGATGCGGGAGGCATTGGTGGAAGACGGCAAGCTTCGTGTTGCCATCAATCTCGGCAACGCAGCGCTCGCCTCCCGCGATGATACGACCGGTGAACTGAGTGGCGTGACGGTCGCTCTTGCCAAGCGACTCTGTGCAGCGCTTGGCGCCGAGCCGGAACTGATAGAATTTTCCGGCGCGGGGAAGGTGGTCAATGCGGCGGCCGACGACGGCTGGCGGATCGCCTTTTGCGCCGTAGACCCGGAGCGCGAGCAATTTGTCGCCTACTCGTCGCCCTATGTTCTGATCGAGGCGAAGGCTCTGGTTCGCGCGGACTCGCCGCTCGGTCACGTGGATGAGCTGGATCGTGACGGCATCAAGCTGATGGTCGCGAAGGGCTCGGCCTATGATCTCTATCTCACCGAACATGCAAAGAACATGACGCTCGTGAGGGAAGCGGATCCGGGCGCATCTTTCGCGGCGTTCAAAACGGGAAAGAGTGGGACAGACGCTGTCGCGGGTGTAACCCAGTCGCTGGAAAAGGCGTTCGGAGACGATCCCGCCTATCGTATGCTGGAGGGCACGATCACGGCAATCGGGCAGGCCATGGCACTGCCGAAACGGTATGAACATCTCGCGGGCGAGCTGACGCGCTTTGTCGAAGAGGCCAAGACAGATGGGTATGTGCGCCGGGAGCTCGACCGATCCGGCCAGCCAACGCTCAACGTCGCACCGGCCGCAGAGTAAGCTCGCGGACGAATTACGCCCGTCCTGAAACGAAAAACGCCACCCCGAGGGATGGCGTTCGAAATCGCTCATGCGCCGCGACTGCTTCGATACCGTCGCCGGCTTGATCAGCCGGATCCGGTATCAATTCGACAGTTGCGTCTTCGCATGCTCGAGCTGGGCCAGAAACTGCTCAGCCTTGGAGCGGGCATGGTCGTGATCGGCGTCTTCCATCCGCTTGCGAGCCGATGCGATATGCTCGTCCAGATCCTCCGGATTCACCTCTTCGGCTGGCTGGGCGTGTTCGGCAAGAATGGTGAGGCCATTTTCGTTGATGTCCGCGAAGCCGCCGCGAACGAACAGCTTCTTTTCCTCGCCGCCGGCAAGCGTCGCCGTGACGAGACCCGGTCTCAGCGTCGTCATGAACGGCGCGTGGTTGCCCATGACGGTGAACTCACCCTCGTTACCCGGAACGACGACCGAGTCGGCATCTTCGGAGAGGAGGAGCTTTTCGGGGGAAACGAGCTCGAATTTGAAACTGTCAGCCATATCGCCTGTCTTTTGTGGCGTTGACGGGCCGCTCGCGAGCGGTCGCTGAAGGCGCCTCCCGCTCGGGAGGCGCGCTTCTCATGAGATCAAGCGGCCTGTGAAGCCTGCTTCTGTGCCTTCTCGATCGCCTGATCGATGGAGCCGACCATGTAGAAGGCCGATTCCGGAAGATGGTCGTATTCGCCTTCGACGAGACCCTTGAAGGACCGGATCGTATCCTCCAGCGAGACGAGCTCACCCGGGGTGTTGGTGAAGATCTCGGCAACCGCGAAGGGCTGCGAGAAGAAGCGCTCGATCTTGCGGGCGCGCTGCACCGTGAGCTTGTCCTCTTCGGACAGCTCGTCCATGCCGAGAATGGCGATGATGTCCTGCAGGGACTTGTACTTCTGAAGGATCTCCTGGACCTCGCGGGCCACCCGGTAGTGCTCTTCGCCAACGATCATCGGCTGGAGCATGCGCGAGGTGGAGTCGAGCGGGTCGACGGCCGGGTAGATGCCCTTTTCCGAGATCGAACGGTTGAGAACCGTCGTCGCGTCCAGGTGGGTAAAGGTCGTCGCAGGCGCCGGGTCGGTCAAGTCGTCGGCAGGCACGTAGATGGCCTGCACGGACGTGATCGAACCCTTGTTCGTGGTCGTGATGCGCTCCTGCATCTGGCCCATATCGGTCGCCAGCGTCGGCTGATAGCCCACGGCGGACGGGATACGGCCGAGAAGCGCCGAGACCTCGGAACCAGCCTGTGTGAAGCGGAAGATGTTGTCGACGAAGAACAGAACGTCCTGGCCGGCATCGCGGAAGTGCTCGGCGATCGTGAGACCGGTGAGCGCGACGCGCGCACGGGCTCCCGGGGGCTCGTTCATCTGACCGAAGACGAGTGCGGCCTTGGAGCCTTCAGCCGAACCGTTGTTCTTGTGGGGATCGACGTTCACGCCGGACTCGATCATCTCATGATAGAGATCGTTGCCCTCACGGGTCCGTTCGCCGACGCCGGCGAACACGGAGTAACCGCCGTGCGCCTTTGCGACGTTGTTGATCAGCTCCTGAATGAGCACCGTCTTGCCGACGCCGGCGCCGCCGAACAGGCCGATCTTACCGCCACGGGCATAAGGGGTCAGAAGGTCGATGACCTTGATGCCGGTCACGAGGATCTGCGATTCCGGCGACTGCTCGATATAGGCGGGAGCTGCCTGGTGGATGGCGCGGGTCTCGTTCGAATTGACCGGACCGACCTCGTCGATCGGCTCGCCGATGACGTTGAGAATGCGGCCGAGCGTTGCATCGCCGACCGGCACCTGGATCGGATTGCCGGTGTCGCGGACCGGCTGGCCGCGCACGAGGCCTTCGGTCAGGTCCATGGCGATGGTGCGGACGGTGTTCTCGCCGAGATGCTGGGCGACCTCGAGGACGAGGCGGTTGCCGTTGTTGTCACATTCGAGCGAGTTCAGGATCGCCGGGAGATGGTCGTCGAATTCAACGTCGACGACCGGGCCGATGACCTGGGCAACGCGGCCCGTTGGCCGGTTCTGATTGTCGGTGTCAGCCATCGTGGCCTCCTTCCGTGAGAGTGTACTAAAGCGCCTCGGCGCCAGAAATGATTTCGGTCAGCTCGGTCGTGATCTGGGCCTGGCGCTGCCGGTTGTAGGAAATCTCAAGATCCTCGATCATGTCGCCGGCATTGCGTGTTGCATTGTCCATAGCGGTCATGCGTGCGCCCTGTTCGGAAGCGGCGTTTTCGAGGAGTGCGCGCAGAATCTGGATCTTGATGTTGCGCGGGATGAGCTCGTCGAGAATGCCGGCCGGATCGGGCTCGTATTCGTAGGTCATGCCGACCTTCGAACCCTTGGTCTCGGCGTCGTCCTCTTCCTCGCCGACCGATGCGGGAATGACCTGCTGACCGGTCGGGACCTGGGTCATCACGTTCTGGAATTCGGCATAGAAGAGGTGGCAGACGTCGAAGTCGCCCGCCTCGAACATGTCGATGACCTTGTCGCCGACCTGAGCCGCCTCGTCGAAGCCGACGCGGCCGACTTCGCGGAAGCTCACGGAGTCCACGATCTTGTCCGCCAGATCACGGCGCATCAGATCATAGCCCTTTTTGCCGACGGCGTAGAACTTGACCGTCTTGCCGTTCGCTTCGAGCTCGCGCTGCTTGGAGCGCGCCTTCTTCACGATGGAGGCGTTGAAGCCGCCGCACAGACCGCGATCGGCGGTGAAGACGACGAGCAGATGCACGTCGTCCTTGCCGGTGCCGGTCATCAGCTTGGGAGCTTCGTTCTGATTGACGCCGGCGAGATTGGACAGGACCGAATGCATGCGCTCGGCATAGGGGCGCGCGTTCTGCGCAGCTTCTTCCGCTTTGCGCAGCTTCGACGCGGCCACCATCTGCATGGCCTTGGTGATCTTCTTGGTCGATTTGACCGAGGAGATACGATTTCGAAGATCCTTCAGGGATGCCATTGCTTGTCGCGCGTCTCCGGGATGTCGCGGCCCGGCCACCTGTCATGAGGGGGCCGAGCGGTTCCGTTTGATCTCGATCGCCTGGGGCGATCGATCAGGCGAAGTTCTTCTTGAACTTGTCGACCGCCGATTTGAGCTTGTCCTTGATCTCGTCGTTCAAGGCCTTCTTCTCGGCGATCGCGTCGAGCACGTCCTTGTGCTCGTTTCGCATTGCGTTGAGGAGACCCTCTTCGAACTCGCCAACCTGGTCGACCTTGAGATCGTCGAGATAGCCGTTCGTGCCCGCATAGATCACGACGACCTGCTCTTCCGTCTTCAGCGGCGAGAACTGCGGCTGCTTCAGAAGCTCGGTCAGGCGTTGGCCACGGCGCAGCAGTCTCTGGGTCGAAGCATCGAGGTCCGAGCCGAACTGCGCGAAGGCCTCCATCTCACGATACTGGGCGAGCTCGCCCTTGATCGAGCCGGCAACCTGCTTCATCGCCTTGATCTGTGCCGACGAACCCACGCGGCTGACCGACAGACCGACGTTCACGGCCGGACGGACACCCTGATAGAAGAGCGTCGTTTCAAGGAAGATCTGCCCATCCGTGATCGAGATCACGTTGGTCGGGATGTAGGCCGAAACGTCGCCCGCCTGGGTCTCGATGACGGGAAGCGCGGTGAGGGAACCTGCACCGTGATCGTCGTTCAGCTTTGCCGCGCGCTCCAGAAGGCGCGAGTGCAGATAGAAGACGTCGCCCGGATAGGCTTCGCGTCCCGGCGGACGGCGAAGCAGAAGCGAAATCTGGCGATAGGCGACAGCCTGTTTGGACAGATCGTCGTAGCCGATCATGGCGTGCATGCCGTTGTCGCGGAAATATTCGCCGATCGTGCAGCCGACGAACGGTGCGATGTACTGCATCGGAGCCGGGTCCGAAGCGGTCGCGGCAACGACGATCGAGTATTCGAGCGCGCCGCGCTCTTCGAGCGTGCGCACGAACTGGGCCACGGTCGAGCGCTTCTGGCCGACGGCGACATAGATGCAGTAGAGCTTGTCGTTGTCGCGGTTCTCGTCATGAGCCGGCTTCTGGTTGAGGATCGTATCCAGAAGAATGGCCGACTTGCCGGTCTGACGGTCGCCGATGACCAGCTCACGCTGGCCACGGCCGATCGGGATCAGGGCGTCGATGGCCTTGAGGCCCGTCGACATCGGCTCGTGAACCGATTTGCGCGGGATGATGCCCGGTGCCTTCACGTCGACGCGGCGGTTCTCGGAGCTTTCGATCGGGCCCTTGCCGTCGATCGGGTTGCCGAGACCGTCGACCACGCGGCCGAGAAGACCCTTGCCGACTGGAACTTCCACGATGGCGCCGGTCCGCTTGACGGTGTCGCCTTCCTTGATGTTTCGGTCTGAGCCGAACACGACGACGCCGACATTGTCGGCTTCGAGGTTCAGGACCATGCCCTGAATGCCGTCGGAGAACTCGACCATTTCACCGGCCTGACAGTTGTCGAGGCCGTAGACGCGGGCAATACCGTCGCCGATCGAGAGAACCTGACCGACCTCTGAGACTTCGGCTTCCGCACCGAAGTTCTTGATCTGGTTTTTCAGGATATCGGAAATTTCCGCGGGGCGGATGTCCATCAGCCGACCTCTTTCAGTGCAAGCTTGAGCGAATTGAGTTTGGTGCGGATCGACGTGTCGACCATGCGCGAACCGACCTGAACGATCAGTCCGCCGAGGATCGAGGGATCGACCCGCTCGCGAAGGGTGACGGTCTTGCCGGCGTAGTTGCCGAGAACGTCCTTGAGTTCGTTGCGTTCGGCGTCGCTCATTTCCTTGGCGGTCGTCACTTCAGCCTCGATCTCGCCGCGATGGGCGGCGGCGAGTTGCTTGAAGCGCCGAATCATGCCGGGAAGAGCGAAAAGCCGGCGATTTCTCGCGACAACCTTGAGAAAATTGCCCGTCAGAGCGCTGGGCTGAGCGCTGTTGACGATCGCTTCCACACCCTTGGACTGCTCATCGGCAGTGAAGGCAGGGCTCTCGACCAGACGCCTGACATCCGCGTTCTCTTCGATCAGGCCGCGGAAGCCATCCAGTTCGGATTCGACGGTCTCGATTGAGCCGTCCCCGCGCGCAAGATCGAAGAGGGATTGGGCGTAGCGGTCAGCAACTTCCGAAACGGGAGAGGATGATTTTGCCACGGACGACCGTTTCTCTTTCGCGTTGGTTGTTCCTGAGGTTTCAGCATCTGGTCACGCCAGAGGGTGAGCCGTCTACCAAGACATCAAGAAGGACGAGGCGCGGACGATCCCATCCGCATCACCCCTTATGAAGACTGCGGACCCTCTAGCATAGGGTTTTTGGACCGACAACATGCGCGGGGCCGGTTTTGGTGCTGAAAGGCGAATGGAAGCGCCGAAGGCGGTCACGGTATCGGATAACTCTGGTTTTCAAAGGGTTTTCCGCACCGCGGATGCCTTTGGGGCCGCTCGTTTGGACTTTGGTTCAGGTGATAAAACCAAGGGCAGGCGCGAGAGAGGCGAACGCAAGCGCCAGCATGACGAGCAGAACGAGCCAGTTCACAAGCGTCACGCCATCGTCGGAGAGAATCGACACGAAGCGCCCGAAAGCGCTCATCAGCCAGCCCGCTCCGAGACAGAGCTGGATGAACATCTGATCGAAGAAAAACAGGGCGACGACCCCGACCCCGAGCCAGAAGCCCGCGATGACGGAGCGCGGCTCGCCCGCCGCCTCGGGTCTGGTTTCGCGCGGCTGAAGCCGCAGGGCGCGCAAGGTGAGGCGCGGCGCAAAGAGGGCGATCAATCCGAGGAGGATCGTTACGCAAGCCGCGATGAACGGCAAAAGGTCGCGGAGTTCGGTGGGAACGGCAAATTGCATGGAGCGTCGGGTGTGCTGGAGACCAAGATGGGCGGCTTATAGACCATCGGACCGGGCGGGCGATAGCGGTCGGCCGCTCGTTGTCGAAATTGATGCCGCAGATGCGAACAGTCGGTGCCGCACGGTCGGCGCCGGCGTCAGTGCGTTCCGGAATAGGCGCTGGGATCGACGCATCGACCCTGGATGTCGACGACTTCTTTCTTGTCGCCCCAGTGCACGGTCATGGTGCCGTCGTATTCGACGCCATCCGTCGTTTTCTTCGTCTCGTCGATCGCGACGGAAACGTTGATCCGGGGCTCGCCGGCCGAGCGCCAGACGGTCGTCACCGTGCCCTCGCGGTTGGGCGCGGACTTGCCGCGTTCCAGTTCGCGCACGATTCCGTTGGCCATGATGTAGCCACGTTCAAGCATCGCGCTGCCGGCTTTTTCGCTCGGTGAGGCCATGGTGACGAAAACAAGGGGTTGAGCTTCGTCCGTATCCATGACCGGAGCGGGTTTGGTCCCGTTGGTGAAACCGCATTGGCTCTCGATCGGTGCCCAGTTGAGTTCGCCCAGACGCAAACCCTGCGCGGGATCGCCGACATTCGGCTGGAGAGTCTGGCCCGGCTCGGTCGATTCGAAGGGGGGAGCCTGCATCGCCTCGCTCGATTGTCCCTGAGGATCGGCGGTCCCATTTCCCTGTGCACCGGCGGACATGGCGAGTGCGGAAAGCGCTGAGAGCGCCACAAGGCTCAACCCCAAAATGCGAAACGTGTTGTGGCCCTGAACTTTCATCGCTTTCTCCTCCCTGGCCCGAATGTCGCAGCGTCAGGCCTAGTCCGAAACGTCACAAAAAGCTTTGTGGGTCAATGTCGATTTGCATCTGGACCGACCCGCGTGGCGGGGCCGCGCGTTGAAGCGTTGCACGCAAATAGGACTGAAGCGGGGCACGGCGCGAGCCCTGGACGAGGAGCCTGAAACGATGGCGACCGCGCAGCACCGCGAGCGGTGCCTCGGCGGGGCCGAGCATCTCAAGGTCCGGATCGTCGGGCGCGGCCTCGCGGATCTGCCGGGCGTGGTTCTCGGCCTCTTTCTTGGAATTGGCGGAAATCACGATCGCGGCGAGGCGGCCGAAGGGCGGAAGCTGGGAGCGCTCCCGCTCGGCGATTTCCCGCGAGTAGAACGCCTCCGTATCTCCCGAAGCGATCGCCCGCATCACCGGATGCTCGCTCTGATAGGTCTGGATCAGGCCCCGACTCGCCTTTCCGGTCCGTCCCGCCCGTCCCGTCACCTGATGAAGAAGCTGGAAAGTGCGTTCTGCCGCGCGCGGATCTCCGTTTGCGAGGCCGAGATCGGCGTCGATCGCGCCGACCAGCGTCATCATCGGAAAATGGTGTCCCTTGGCGACGAGCTGGGTCCCGATCACGATATCCGCCTCGCCTTCGGCGATCGCGTCGAGTTCCCGTCGCAGGCGCCGCGCGCCGCCGGGAAGATCGGATGACAGAAGGATCGTCCGGGCCTCGGGCAGATCGCTCAGCATTTCCTCGGCGATCCGCTCGACGCCGGGGCCGCAGGCGACGAGGTGATCGAGCGTCCCGCATTCCGGGCAGGCTTCGGGCCGGGCGACCTGAAAACCGCAATGGTGGCACTGCAGGATGCCGCGCAGGCGATGATCGACGAGCCAGGTAGAGCAAGAGGCACACTGGAAGCGATGGCCGCAGACCCGGCAAAGCGTCAGCGGTGCGTAGCCCCGGCGGTTGAGGAAGAGGAGGGCCTGTTCCCCGCGCGCCACCGTCTCCTTGATCGCGGTGAGGAGGAGGGGAGACACGAACTTGCCGCGCGGCGGCGGAGACCTGCGCATGTCGACAAGGGAGAGGTCCGGAAGCGCGGCCGCTGCGTAACGCGCTTCGAGGCGCACATGCCGATAGCGTCCCAGATCGGCGTTCACCCGTGTCTCGACGGAAGGCGTCGCGGAGGCGAGAATGACCGGAAAGGCACCGATCCGGCCACGCACGACGGCCATGTCGCGTGCGTGGTAGAAGGTGCGGTCCTCCTGCTTGTAGGCGGGATCATGTTCCTCGTCGACGATGATGAGGCCCAGTTCCTTGAATGGCAGGAAGAGCGCGGAGCGTGCCCCTGCGACGACGCGAACGCGGCCCTCGGTGACCTGCCGCCAGATCTTCTCGCGCATCTTGGGCGCGATGTCGGAATGCCATTCGGCTGGCGGTGCCCCGAACCGATCGTGGAAACGGTCGAGAAAGCTTTGGGTGAGGGCGATCTCCGGCAAAAGGATCAGCACCTGTTTGCCGGCATCGAGCGCCGCGGCAACCGCCTCGAAATAGACTTCCGTCTTGCCCGACCCGGTGACGCCTTCAAGAAGGGTGACGGAAAATGCGCCCTCCCGCCCGGTCGCGGCGAGTTCGCTCGCGGCCTCACTCTGTTCAGCGCTCAGGGCCGCGCGGCCATAGCCCGTATCGGGCTCCGCGACGGCAGGCGGCGGTGGGAACCTGACCGTCCTGAAGGCACCCGCCTTCATCAACCCGTCGACGACCGAGGGCGTGACGCCGGCTGCGTGAGCGAGGCCCGATTTCGTCCAGACGGACGCCTCTTCCGCCGCCTCGAAGATGCGCCGCCGCGCGTCCGTCATCCGTTCGGGACGGGCCTCGGTGGCCTCCAGGCCATCGATCCAGGGCTCGGGATCGAAGGCGGCGGGCGCGCGAAGCGCCATCCGGGCGACGAGACCTGGCGGCGACAAGGTATAATCCGCCACCCAGTCGATGAAGCGCCGCATCTCCGGGCCGAGGCTCGGGCAATCGAAACAACGGGTGATCGGCCGGAGCTTCTTCGGATCGATACGGTCCGCGTTCCCGTTCTCGGGCGCGTCCCAGACGACGCCCGCCACCTGACGAGGGCCGAGCGGAACCTGCACGATCGAACCGGGCTCGACCATCATATCCTCCGGCACCCCATAGGAATAGGGCCGGTCGACGGGGAGCGGGACAAGGACCGGTACGGTTCTGACGGGAAAGAGGTCGTCGCTGGCCGTCACGTCCAATCCTGATTCTCTGCTGATTTCATGCGCACAAGATAGGCGAAGCGGACGCTCCATACGACAGAAGCGCCGCGAATGGATCGCGGCGCTTCCGGAAAAACGCTTATTCGAGTTTGATCGGCCGAAGGGGCGATCAGTGGTTCTGACGATAGCTCGTGTCGACAACCTGAAAATGGCTCTCGAGGAAATAGAGCGACTCGTCGATGCCGCGTCCGACCTCGGTGAGAAGATCCTCGGTCAGACTGTCGCCCGCTTCGCTGGCCTCGGAGATCGCCTTGACGAGTTCCCCCGACCACTTCGCGTAGGAGTCGGACAGGCGGCGCAGGTGTCCCTCGGTGTCCACGAGATCGAGCGGATAAGGATCGAGCAGGGTGTTCTCGCTCGCGGCCTGAACCGTACCCTGGGCCTGACCGCCGAGGGCCGTGAGCCGTTCGGCGATGTCGTCGACGAACTCCTCGGTCGCCTCGTGCAGTTCGTCGAAGAGCTTATGGACGGCGATGAAGTTGAGACCCTTCACGTTCCAGTGGGCCTGCTTCGTCTGGTATGTGAGGTCGAGGGCCGTCGCCAGATGGGCCTGCAGAAGCTGCACCATCGCACCGCGCGTGTTTTCGGAAAGCGGGTGCTTGGTGGGGTGGAGTGATGCTTGGCCTTTGGTTGCCATTGTTCCGTGCTTTCAAGTGCAAATTGGATGAGATCGCCGGATCGAACGTTCCGATAGCCGATCGATGCGCGGCTGGAAGCTTCAGGCGTTTCGGGGGGCTTAATAGCTGCGATATGTGTCGGTTGCACTACGGCGAGGTGGCCACACCGTTCAACACTTTTATCGTTGATAGAGCATCCGGCTGAAACACGCCGTCAGGCGAATACAAAGACCGTTGGGATTTTTTCACGGGACGAACGGTTTAGTCGCCGCCGGACGCGGTCTTAAAACCCGTTCGTTTCTGTTTGCCGGAATCGAATTGTCTCTATCGATCAATCCGTTGCAGACGCGAAAAAGCCGACGCGCTCGTTAAAGCGCGCCGGCTGATGTCAGCCGGCGAGCGGCTCAGGGTCGACGAGGCTTAGTTTGAGGTGCCGGTCGATCCGTCGGTGCTCGTCGTTCCATTGGTGGTGGTCGAGCTGTCCATGCTACCCGAACCCATCGAGCTGGAACCGGTCGAGCTGTCCATCGAGCCGGAGCCGGACGAGCTGTCCATCGAACCCGAGCTGGAGGAACCGCCATTGCCCGATGCACGCTGGGCACCCATGACGCGGCCGCTCGTGTCGATCATCATCAGGACCTGTTCGCCATCCGGGGTCTTGGCCTGAACCATGTAGGCGGCGTCCATGATCTCAGCGTCCGTGTAACCGGCCTGCTTCAGGGCATCCAGCACCTTGCTCTGCGAGGCGACCATGTCTTCGGTCGACATCGAGGAGTTGCCGCTGGAGTCGGACGACGACATTGAGCTGGAATCAGACGAGGACATCGACGTCGAATCGCTATTCGACATGTCGCTCGAGGAATCGCTAGACTGAGCGAATGCCGGGCCCATGCTGAGCGCGATAACGGAGGTGGCGAGAAGAAGCTTCTTCATAACAGATTTCCTCTTGGGTTCTTGAAGGGCAGGTACTTGGCCTGTCTTCGTTGGAATTCGGCACGAGGGGAGCGGTCGAGCAGGTGCGTTAACACCTTGATCTGAAACGTCGTTCCCGGCCGTATCTTGTTTACGAAACGCTGTGTTGTCGCTTCTGGGGACACAATGCACAGCCCTGCTGAGGGTTCAGATTATTTTCTCGTTCCGGGATGAATATGAGTAGATGTGACCGGATCAGCGTCCTGAAACAGTTGGATTTTTCGCCGGTCGCTGTGATCTGGCAATAAGTCGTTGGTCGGCTTTTGGTATACTTGGAACCGGGAGCAGGAGGGCTCGCTCGCAGCTGCGGCTGACGGAACGCGGCGCCCGACGGAAGCGGAAAGGTTCGGGTTGCGAACGACCGAAGTTCGAAGGCACGATGACCGCGATCAATCGAATCAATATCTGGAGGATATCATGGCCGTCACGCTCGGGCTCGATCTCGGCACCTCGTCGCTCAAAGCGCTGCTCGTCGGCGATGATGGAGCGCCCATCGCCTCGGCGACCGCTCATCTGACGGTCGAGCGGCCGGCCTTCGGCTGGTCCGAACAAAACCCGGAAAGCTGGATCGTCGCCTGCGAAGCCGTGCTCTCGGAGCTGAAGCGGGATCACGCCGACGCGCTCGCCGCCGTCGAAGGCATCGGTCTGTCGGGCCACATGCACGGCGCGACGCTGATCGATGAAGCCGATAATTCGCTGCGACCGTGCATCCTCTGGAACGACACGCGGGCGGCGAAAGAAGCTGCTGAACTCGACGACGAGGAAGCACGCAGGATCACCGGCAATATCGTCTTTCCGGGCTTTACGGCCCCGAAGCTCGACTGGGTGCGCGCCAACGAGCCAGAGATCTTCGCCAAGGTTGCTGCGGTCCTCCTGCCCAAGGACTTTCTGCGCCTTTGGCTGACCGGCGAGCGTGTGTCCGAAATGTCCGATGCCGCGGGGACATCCTGGCTCGATACCGGCGCGCGGGACTGGTCGGACAGGATGCTGGACCGGACGCATCTTTCACGCTCCAACATGCCGCGTCTCGTCGAGGGAACGGATGTGTCCGGCGAGCTGCGGCCTGAACTCGCAAAGCAGTTTGGGCTAAGAAGCGGCGTGAAGGTTGCCGGCGGTGCGGGCGACAATGCGGCCTCGGCCTGCGGCGTCGGTGTCTCGGAGCCCGGCAGCGGCTTTCTTTCGCTCGGCACGTCCGGCGTCCTGTTCACGCCGGCCTCCGGCTATGAGCCAGCACCCGAGACGGCGATCCATACCTTCTGTCATGCCATCCCGGGGCTCTGGCACCAGATGGGCGTGACGCTGTCGGCAGCCGGGTCCATCGAGTGGCTGTCCAAACTGCTGCAGGAAAGCCCGAACGATCTGACCGGCGCGCTTGGCGCGCACTTGATGCCGCCCGGCCGCCTGACCTTCCTTCCCTATCTTTCGGGAGAGCGCACGCCCCACAACGACGCCGAGATGCGCGGCGTCTTTGCTGGCCTCGAAGCCGATACCGGACGGCCGGCGATGACCCGGGCCGTTATGGAGGGCGTTGCCTTTTCCATGCGCGATTGTCTCGAAGCCGGTGCGGCCTCGTCCCGTCCCAAAAGGCTTGTCGCCGTCGGCGCGGGCGCCCGCTCACATTATTGGCTACAGCTGATGGCGACGGTCCTGAAGACCGAGATCGTTCTGCCGGAGGCCGGCGATTTCGGCGCGGCTCTCGGCGCCGCCCGTCTTGGCCGGTGCGCTGCGACCGGAGAGGACCCGTCCTCGGTCATGACCATGCCGCCGATCGCACGGAGCTTCGAGCCTCTTGCGGATATGGAGAACGCCTTCGAGGACGCTTACGGCCGCTACCGGGCGCTTTATCCGGCGATCAGAGGCCTGAGCGCATAGGCCGGGCTGACGAGGAGTAGGCTTCTTAGTTGGAGAGAAGCCCACTCATCAAAGTGGTGACACCGAAGCTTTCGAGGACCACCCAGCCGACGATCGCGCCGTAAAGCACGAGAAGCATGATGCACTCTCCCCGCTTCAGCACCATGGAGGTGCGAAGCGCCACGAAGAGCGCGATCGTCGCAAGGGTCAGAAGTCCCATCATGGGCGCGGCGACGGAGAAGACGATGGCGGTCGTGCCGGCGACCATCACGCCGGCGGGAATGGCGACCAGCAGGTCGAAGATGTTGGAGCCTAGAACATTGCCGATGGAGACGACGCCGTCGCCCCTCGAGGCTGCGCGAACCGAGATGAAGGCGTCCGGGATCGACGTGCCCGCCGCTATCACCGTGAAACCCCACAAGAAGCTCGGCGTATTGAAGATGTCGCCGAAACTGATCGCGGCCTGCACGAGGCCCTCGACCCCGATGACGATGGCAAGAAGCGAAGCCGCGAAGATCAGCCATTGTTTGCCGGGTGCGATATCGGGACGCTTTTCCTCGTTCGGGGTGTCGACGGTCTCCAGATACTGAACGAAGATGTAGAGCGCGTAGAGGCCGAGAGGGATCAGTGCGAGGAGGCGGTTGACCTCGCCATCCACCGTCCCGTTTCCGGTATCGACCGGAAAATAGATGACGGCAAAACAGAAGGTCAGCAGCAGCACTGCCACCGAGATCATGTAGAACTGGGCTTCCTTGAAAACGAGTTCGCGATTGCTCGGAAGTCGCCCTTCCTTCGAAAAGAGGCCGGACAAGGCCGGGATGACCAGAATGTTGAAGATCGCCGACCCGACTATCGCGGCGACGCCCAGCTGGAATTCGCCATGGATGAGGGCCGAGATGACGGTGGTCGCCAGTTCCGGAAAGCTCGATCCGACGGCGACCACGATCGTGCCCTGGACGACGGGCGGCAGCCCGTAATATCGGGACAGGCTCTCGCTCGACGCTTCGAGGGCAGCGCTCGCTTTCCAGATGATGGCCGTCGAGGCGACGGCGATCGCGATCCAGATCAATATCGTCAATGGCTCAACCGTTCGCAGATCATTTGGCGCTTGAAACTAGCGCGCGAGCCCGTCCGCCAAGCCCGTTTCAGTGATCTGTTCTACCGTATCCGGCCGATGAGGCCGGGGGACGGTATTCAAGCCCCAAGCGGCGCGTGAGGGTTCTCAGATCCGTTATCGCGGAGCGATTGCACGGATTTCGTATGATCGGCGTTCGGGAAAAATCGCTGAAGCTGAAACAGGGGGGCCGATAAGTTGGGGTCACGGTTTTTTGTGGTGCGATCCATCCGCGCCCGAAACCAACGTCCGGGTGGTCGTTCCCATATGGCTCGGCGGTTACGCAACGGCGTCGTCTGGGGCTTTGCGAAAATTGCTAACCAGCGACAGTGCGCCCCTCTTTTCAATCGTCTTCCGTTTACGTAAATAGGAAGGTGCGTAATGTCCGCGATGACGATTGAAGCGCAGACGCCCCATGCCCCGTGGCAGCGATCCGGGCGTTGGCAAGGCTTGCTGAATTCGTTTCGAGGACTGGAAACAAAACCGATTCGCCTACGTTAGCGTTTACTGGAACGGGGTGAAGCAAGGAGGAGTGCATCCGCATGTCTTGGCGAGCTGAGAAGCTGACCCGTCCGATCTTCAAATGGGCGAAGGGCGTCATGCCCGCGATTTCCGAGACCGAGAAAGAGGCGATCGACGCCGGCACGGTTTGGTTCGATCGCGAACTCTTTACCGGAAATCCGGACTGGCAGAGCCTCGTCGACATGCCGCCGGCAAAGCTGACCCGGGAAGAGCAGGCCTTCCTCGACGGCCCGGTAACCGAACTCTGTTCGATGATCGATGACTGGAAGATCATCAACGAAGATCACGATCTGCCGCCGGAAGTCTGGGCCTATATGCGGGAGAACAAGTTCTTCGGCATGATCATCCCGAAGGAATATGGCGGCCTCGGTTTCTCCAACACCGCCCATTCCGAAATCGTGCGCAAGGTCTCGTCCTGCTCGGTCGCCGCTGGCGTCACGGTCATGGTGCCGAATTCGCTTGGACCCGGCGAATTGATGCTTCACTTCGGTACGCAGGAGCAGCGCGACTACTGGTTGCCGCGCCTTGCCGACGGCCGTGAAATTCCCTGTTTCGGCCTGACCTCGCCGACCGCCGGCTCCGATGCCGCCGCAATGACGGATGTCGGCGTTGTCGAATACGGTCAGCACGAGGGCAAGGAAGTCCTCGGCATCCGCCTCAACTTCGAGAAGCGCTACATCACGCTGGCTCCGGTCGCGACCGTCATGGGCCTTGCCTTCAAGATGCGCGATCCGGAGAATCATCTGGGCCGTGGCGAGAATCTCGGAATCACCGTCGCCCTCATCCCGACGTCGACGCCGGGTGTCGATCAGAGCGAGCGGCACATTCCGCTCAATACCTATTTCCAGAACGGTCCGCTCTACGGCAAGGACGTCTTCATTCCGATGGACTGGATCCTCGGCGGTGAAAAGCAGATCGGCCAGGGCTGGACCATGCTGATGACCGCGCTTGCGGCCGGTCGTGGCATCTCGCTGCCCTCCCAGTCCGCTGCGTCCGCGGCCATGTGTGCGCGCTTTGCCGGTGCCTATTCGCGGGTTCGCACGCAGTTCGGCCTGCCCATCGGCAAGTTCGAAGGCATTCAGGAGCCGCTCGCCGACATCGCGGCCAACGCCTATCTCATCGATGCCGCACGCCGCCTGACGGTTGCCGCCCTCGACGAAGGCCACAAGCCATCCGTGATCTCCGCGATCATGAAGTCGAACGCCACCTACCGGATGCGTGAATCGATTGAGCGATCCATGGATATCCATGGCGGCAAGGCGATCATCGAAGGCCCCAAGAACTACATGGCTGCGGCCTATCGCGGCGTGCCGATCGGCATCACGGTCGAAGGCGCGAACATTCTGACGCGCAACCTGATGATCTTCGGGCAGGGCGCCATCCGCGCGCATCCCTACATGCTGAAGGAGCTGCTCGCGCTTTCGAATACGGACAAGGAAGAGGGCCTGAAGGAGTTCGACAAGGCGTTTTGGGGCCATGTCGGCCACTCCGTGACGAACGTCTTCCGGGCCTTCGTGCGCGGCTGGACCGGCGGCCTTGCGGCTCCGGCACCGAAGGCTGCGATGACCAGCCATTGGCGTCAGCTGTCGCGGCTGTCTTCGGCATTCGCAATGCTCTCGGATCTCGCTCTCCTCACGCTCGGTGGCAGCCTGAAGCGCCGCGAGATGATCTCCGCGCGTCTGGGCGATATCCTGTCCGAGCTCTATCTGCTGTCGGCCTGCCTCAAGCGCTTCGAGGTGGAAGGTCGTCCGGAAGCCGATCGCCCGATCGTCGAGCTCATCATGCAGCAGGGCATCAACCGCATCGCGCTCGCCTTCAACGGCGTTCTCGACAACCTGCCGGCCCGTTGGGCTGCGGGGCTGACGCGGTTCATCGCCTTCCCGCTGGGCGTTCCCTATCAGCAGCCGTCCGATGATCTCGTCCGCGAGGTCGCCGATATCCTGCTTCGGCCGTCGTCCCAGCGAGACCGTCTGACGCCGGATCTTTATCTCGGCGAAAATCGCGAGGACAATCCGATCGCCGATCTCGAGCGGGCGTTCCTGCTTGCCCATGAGTGCGAGCCGATCGAGAAGAAGATGCGCGAAGCAAAGACCTCCAACGCCGAGAAGGCCCGCGACAACGGCGTCATCACGGCGGAGGAATTCGACACCTTCACCGCGTTCAAGGCTGCCCAGCGCAAGGTCGTCGAAGTCGACGCCTTCAAGATGTCGGAGGTTTCGCGCTTCACGGCAGATGATGCGCGGGGCACCAGCAACCGTTCCCCTGAACTCCATCGCGAGGCTGCCGAGTAATGCCAAAGCCGGTCTACATCGTAGACGGATCCCGCACGCCCTTTATCAAGGCGCGCGGGAAACCGGGCCCTTTCACGCCTGTTGATCTGGCGGTTCAGTGCGGGCGACCGCTCCTGATGCGCCAGCCCTTCCCCCAGACGGCGATCGATCTCGTCATTCTGGGCTGCGTGAATGTCATCGCGGACGAGATGAACCCTGCGCGGGTCGCCTCGCTCCGCCTTGGTATCTCGGATGAAACGCCGGCTTTTTCTGTCCAGATCAACTGCGGCTCCGGCATGCAGTCGATCGACACGGCCTTCCGCTATATCGAGCGCGGGACGGCCGATATCGTTCTGGCGGGCGGCGCCGAGGCTCTCAGTCACTCGCCCCTCGTCTTGCGGCGCGGCGCGGTCGACTGGTTTGCCAGGATGAACAGCGCAAAGTCGGCCGGCCAGAAGCTGAAAACGCTGGGCGGCCTGAAAGCGGAGCATTTCAAGCCGGTCATCGGGCTTGAGCGGGGTCTTACCGACCCGATCACCGACTTGAACATGGGCCAGACCGCAGAAATTCTGGCCCATCTTTTCGATATCTCGCGCCGGGACGCCGATACCTATGCGGTCCAGAGCCATCACCGTTTGGCCAAGGCCACGGAAGAAGGCTGGTTCAAGGGCGAGATGGTGCCGACCGTTGCCACGGATGGCTCTGTCTATGAAAGCGACGATGGCGTCCGACCCAATTCGGATGTGAAATCCCTTGCCAAGCTGAAGCCTGTCTTCGAACGGCCCTATGGCAAGGTCACGCCCGGCAACGCCTCGCAGATCACCGATGGCGCATCCTGGACGATCCTCGCCTCCGAAGATGCCGTCCAGCAGCATGGCCTGACGCCGATCGCGCGGATCGTCGATTCCGAATGGGGTGCGCTCGATCCCTCGATCATGGGCCTTGGTCCCGTAGTTTCGACCGCGCCGATCCTCAGGCGTCAGGAAATGGCCGTTGCCGATGTCGATCTTTGGGAGATCAACGAGGCCTTCGCCGCCCAGGTGCTTGCCTGCGTCAAGGCGTTCGATGATCAGAAGATCGCCGATGAGGTGCTGGGTCTCGAAGGTGCGGGCGGCCTGATCGCGATGGATCGGCTCAATGTCGATGGCGGCGCGATTTCGCTGGGCCATCCGGTCGGCACGAGCGGCAACCGGATCACGCTGCATCTCGCCAACGCCATGAAGCGCCTCGGAAAGAAGCGTGGCATCGCGACCGAATGTATTGGCGGCGGACAGGGCGGCGCCATGCTTCTGGAAGCGGCCTGATTTATCAAATGCCATGCGGATAGGCGGGATTTCCGGCTGTCCATGGAACGCTTGCGTTCCAGCTTTATGATCGACCGGCACGACACGAGACGAAAGACAAGAGAGAACCATGGGCAGAATGCTTTCCGCGCTTCAAGACCGTGCCTTGGAACTGGGTGCCGCCCGGCTTGCCGAGCAGGAAGGCAACTGGCGCGCTGCGATTGACAGCGACTTTGTCTACTGGCTCGTTCTCGACTGCCCGGGAAAGTCGGTGAACACGATCGATCGCGACGTGCTGACCGAGCTTTCGCACCATATCGATCACATCATCGATCAGAAGCCCTCGGCGGTCGTGATCCGCTCGGCGAAGCCCGCAGGGTTCGCGGCGGGCGCAGACATCAACCAGTTTGTCGGGGCTTCCACCGGCGACATCCGCGGCATGCTGAAAGAGGGGCATCTCGTTCTCGATCGCCTCGCCAGCCTCCAGGCGAAGACGATCGCGGTCATTCATGGCCATTGTTTGGGAGCAGGTCTCGAAATCGCGCTCGCCTGCGACATGCGGATCTGCGTGAAGGATGCTTCGCTCGGCTTTCCCGAAGTGATGCTTGGCCTCCATCCGGGCCTCGGCGGCACGTTCCGCTCGACCCGGAAGGCCGATCCGATCGAAGCGATGACGATGATGCTGACCGGAAAGTCGGCCTCGGCAAAGAAAGCCAAGTCGATCGGTCTCGTCGATGCCGTCGTCGAGGAGCGCCATGTGGGCGCAGCAATTGAGGCCGCTGTTCATAACGATCTCGAGCCGGCTTCGACCGGCGTGAAGCATCAGGCTTTCGCCATGAAGCCGGCCCGCTCGTTCGCTGCCAAGCAGATGCGGAAGAAGACAGCGGAAAAGGCCTCCAAGGACGTCTATCCGGCTCCCTATGCCCTCATTGATCTTTGGGAAGAGCACGGCGGCTCCGCAGACGCGATGCAGGAAGGCGAACTCACGAGCTTTGCCAAACTGATCGAGACCGAAACCTCGCGCAATCTGGTGCGGGTCTTCTTCCTGCGTGAAAAGATGCGCGGTCTGCGCACCGGCAAGTCGGGCATCAAGCATGTCCATGTGATCGGCGCCGGCGCGATGGGCGGCGAGATTGCCGCGTGGGCCGCCAAGCAGGGGTTTCGTGTTACCCTCGGCGATGTCGCGCTGAAACCCATGGGCAAGGCGATCAAGGCCGCGTCCAAGATGCTGAAGGGTGTGTTGAAGGATCCGATCAAGGTGCGGGATGCGCTTGATCGTCTGATGCCGGACACCGATGGTCTTGGAATCTCCCGCGCCGACATCGTCATCGAGGCGGTGCCGGAAAAGCTCGATCTCAAGCGCAAGATCTATGCCGATGTGGAGCCGAAGCTGAAAGAGGGCGCAATCCTAGCGACCAATACCTCGGCGCTGCCGCTGCCCGATCTGGCGGAAGGCCTGTCCGATCCCTCGCGTTTCGTTGGGCTTCACTTCTTCAACCCGGTCTCGCGCATGCAGCTGATCGAGATCGTCAGCCATGACCGCGTCAGCGAGGAGACCACGAGCCGCGCCACCAATTTCGCCGTGGAGCTCTCGCGTCTGCCGGCTCCGGTCAAATCCGCGCCGGGCTTCCTCGTGAACCGAGCTTTGTTGCCCTACATGGCCGAAGCCCTGATCATGGTCGATGAAGGCATCCCGAAGGAGCGCATCGACGACCGCGCCGAAAAGTTCGGCATGCCCATGGGACCGGTGGAACTCAACGATCAGGTCGGGCTCGACGTGGCGCTGGATGTCAGCGAATCGCTCCGTGAGCGTCTCGGTGGCGTGTTTCCGGCAACGCCCGGCTGGCTGAAGAAGATGGTCGACGAGGGCAAACTTGGCCGCAAGACGGGTAAGGGCCTTTACGAATTCGACGAGAAGGGCAAGCCGCAAAAGAAGCCTGTCGAAGCGCTGAAGGACGGCTCGAAGGACGATCCGGACCTTCTGGACCGCCTGATCCTGCCCATGCTGAACGCGATCGTCGCGTGCCTGCGCGAGGGCGTCATCACCGACGAGGATCTCGCCGATGGTGCGATGATTTTCGGAACGGGCTTCGCGCCCTTCCGTGGCGGACCGATTAACTACGCCAAAAAGCGCGGCGTCGACGACATCCTCGCCAAGATGAATGCGCTGAAGGAAAAGCATGGCGAGCGCTTCACGCCGGATGAGGGCTGGGATCGCCTGAAGGGCTGAGGCTTGTGACCGACCGAAAGCTGATCTCCTCCGGCTCTCCCTTCGAAAAAGAGGCCGGCTATTCCCGCGCCGTCGTTCTCGGCAACATGGCCTTCGTGTCCGGCACCACCGGCTACGACTATGAAACCATGTCCATGCCGGGCAGTGTTCGCGAGCAGACTGCAAACGCTCTCGCGACCATTCGCAAGGCGCTGGAGGAGGGCGGTTTTCAGATGTCGGACGTGGTGCGGATGACGTATTACGTCACGGACGCGGATTTCGCGTCCGAGCTGTTTCAGGAAACCGGCCGCGTCTTCTCCGAAATCCGCCCTGCCGCAACCCTCATCGTCTGCGGATTGCTCAAGCCCGAAATGAAGGTCGAGATCGAGGCGACGGCCCTCAAGGCCTGATCCGCCAGCCGATCGGTCGCCTGTCCCTCATTCGATCCCGCACCGGCGTTTGCCGCAGCGCAGCATTTCGCGCTAGACCCATCGATATGGTCGATGGTGGAGGTAGCGACGCGATGATGGGTTTGATGCAGGACAGGCAGCTATCGATCGCATCGCTGATCGAGCATGCCGCCCGCACACACGGCTCGACCGAAGTCGTATCCCGGCTGATCGATGGTTCCATCAACCGCAGCACCTATGCCGAGACGGCGCGGCGCTCGCGCCGTGCTGCGAATGCGTTGAAATCGCTGGATGTCGAGATCGGCGACCGTATCGCGACACTCGCCTGGAACACCCATCGCCACCTCGAACTTTATTATTCGATCTCCGGCTCGGGCGCGATCTGCCACACCATCAATCCCCGGCTCTTCTTCGATCAGATCCGCTTCATCGTCGATCATGCCGAAGACAAGATCCTGTTCTTCGACCTTACCTTCTGCGATCTCGTCGCCGAGATCGCGCGGGTCTGCCCGTCGGTGAAGGCCTTCGTCGCCCTGTGCCACAGGGACGAGATGCCTTCCGGCCTGCCGGTTGATAACCTCTTCTGCTACGAGGACCTTCTCGATGCGGAGAGCGACGATTTCGACTGGCCGGATCTTCCCGAGGAAACCGCCGCCGCGCTTTGCTACACGTCCGGGACGACAGGCAATCCGAAGGGCGTTCTCTACAGCCATCGCTCGACCATCCTGCACGCCTATGCATCTGTCATGCCGGATGCTTTCGGTGTCTCCTCGCGCGATTGCGTGATGCCGGCCTCCTCCATGTATCACGCCAATGCCTGGGGGCTGCCCTATGCCGCGACGCTCGCCGGGGCCAAGCTCGTTCTGCCCTGCAACCAGCTGGACGGGCCGCATCTCACGGACATCATCAACGGCGAGAAGGTGACGATCTCCTGCGGCGTCCCGACGATCTGGCTCGGCGTTCTGCAATATCTCGCCAAGACGAAGCAGATGCTGAAATCCCTCGATACCCTCGTCGTAAGCGGTTCGGCCTGTCCGCCCTCGCTGATCACGAACTATCGCGAGCGCCACGATGTCCGGATCGTCCATTTCTGGGGCATGACGGAATTGAGCCCGCTCGGCACCATTGCCCGGGTGCCGCACGAGGACGCGAACGCGCCGGACGACGTACTCGACGAGATCAGGTCCCGGCAGGGCCGTCCGCTTTACGGCGTGGAAATCAAGATCGTCGACGACGAAGGGGACCCCTTGCCCCATGACGGCGAAACCTTCGGCGATCTGATGGTGCGCGGCTGGTGGGTCGCCGATGGCTACTTCCGGCGGGAAGAGCGCGAAACGGATTTAGAGGGCTGGTTTCGCACCGGCGATGTCGCGACCATCGATCCTGATGGCGTCATGCGCATCACCGATCGATCCAAAGATGTCATCAAGTCAGGCGGCGAATGGATTTCCTCGATCGATCTCGAAAACGCGGCCGTTGGCCATCCCTCGGTCGAGGAGGCCGCTGTCGTTGGAATTCCCCATCCGAAATGGGACGAGCGTCCGCTGCTCCTCGTCGTTCTTCAGAGCGGGGCGAGGCCCGATGCGCCGTCTATCCGGGACTTCCTGCTTCATCATGTCGCCCGCTGGCAGCTTCCGGACGATATCGTCTTCGTCGACGAAATTCCGCATACGGCGACCGGCAAGATCCTGAAGACGGAGCTGCGGGACGTCTACGCCGATCACTTCCTCGCTCGCAAAGAGGATTGATCGGTTCGAGGCGGCTCATCCCTTCAAACACTTGGCGTTGGATCGGGTATCCGGGATAATCTCTTGAGAACCTTTGTCCGGCACCCTGCGCAACGGCATGTGACTTGTTATATGGGGGCCTATGAGCGATTCCGTCCTCACCGCCCGTTTGTCTTCGCACGCCGATGCACGACAGGTGACCGCCGTCCTAGGCCCCACCAATACGGGCAAGACATTCCTCGCCATCGAGCGGATGGTCGCCCATTCGAGCGGCACGATCGGCCTTCCCCTGAGGCTTCTCGCCCGCGAGGTCTATCAGAAGGTCTGCGACCGTGTGGGCGCGGCCCATGTCTCGCTCATTACCGGTGAAGAAAAGATCAAGCCGCCCCATGCGCGCTATTCGGTCTGCACCGTGGAGGCGATGCCGCGCAATCCGGGCACGGCCTTCGTTGCGATCGACGAGGTGCAGCTCGCATCCGATCTCGAACGCGGCCACGTCTTCACCGATCGCATCCTGAACTGCCGGGGTTATGAGGAAACGCTGCTTCTCGGCGCGTCCACCATGGCGGGCGTTCTCAACCGGCTCTTGCCGGGCATGCAGACGACGACCCGGCCGCGCCTGTCGAATCTCGTTTATGCCGGGCAGAAGAAGATTACCCGCCTGCCGCGTCGCTCGGCGATCGTCGCCTTTTCGGCGGCCGAGGTCTATGCGATCGCGGAGCTCATTCGCAGGCAACGGGGCGGGGCTGCCGTCGTGCTGGGTGCGCTCAGTCCGCGCACCCGGAACGCCCAGGTCGAACTCTATCAGAACGGCGAGGTTGATTTCCTGGTCGCGACCGATGCGATCGGCATGGGCCTCAATCTCGATGTCGATCACGTGGCCTTTGCCCAGGACTGGAAATATGACGGGTTCCAGTATCGCCAGCTGACGCCCGCCGAATACGGCCAGATCGCCGGGCGCGCGGGCCGGCACTTGCGCGATGGCACCTTCGGCGTCACCGGCCATGTCGACCCCCTGTCCGACGATCTCGTGGATGCGCTCCAGTCGCACAGTTTCCAGCCGGTGCCGGTCCTGCAATGGCGCTCGGCGAATGTCGACTTCTCGACGGTCGAGGCCCTGAAGAACAGTCTCGACACCCCGCCGCCGGACGGGAATCTTGCGAAAGCACTGCCTGCCGTCGACCGCCGGGCGCTGGAATATCTCTCGCGTGACGACGATGTCATGGATCTGGCGGTGACGCCCAAACAGGTCGAAATCCTGTGGGAAGCCTGCAAGCTGCCCGATTACCGTCGTATCGCGCCGGCCCAGCACGCCGAGATCATCGCGACCGTCTATCGTGATCTGGCAAAGAAGGGCCGTGTCGCGGAAGACTATATGGCAAAGCAGGTTGCGCGGGCCGATCGCACGGATGGAGAGATCGATACCCTGTCCCAGCGCATCGCGGAAATCCGCACCTGGACTTATATTTCCCATCGTCCGGGCTGGTTGGCCGATCCGACACACTGGCGCGAAAAGACGAGAAGCATCGAGGACCGTCTCTCGGACGCCTTGCACGACAGGTTGACGAAACGCTTCGTAGACCGCAGGACAAGCGTATTGATGAGGCGCTTAAGAGAGAACGCATTCATGGAAGCAGAGATCGCGAACGATGGCACCGTAATGGTCGAGGGCCATGCCGTCGGCGAACTCCAGGGGTTCCGCTTTTCCATCGACACGACTGCCGAGGGGCAGGATGGCAAAGCCGTACGTGCGGCTTCCCAGAAGGCGCTGGCTGGTGAATTCGACAAGCGCGCCGAGCGGTTCGCCAATGCGCCGAACGGCGATTTCGCGATCGGCTCCGATGCGATCGTGCGCTGGCTTGGTGCGCCGGTCGCGGCGCTGTCCTCGAGCGAAGACCCGCTGAAGCCGAAATTCGTCCTTCTGGCCGACGACCAGTTGACCGGTCCCTCGCGTGACAAGGTCGCAGCACGGATCGAGCGATTCCTCGGCTATCAGGTGACGACGATCCTGAAACCGCTCATCGATCTGCGCGATGGCGAAGGGCTCGACGGCACCGCCAAGGGCATTGCCTATCGCCTCTACGAGAATTTCGGCGTCGTGCAGCGGCGGGAGATCTCCGAGGATGTGCGCGGTCTCGATCAGGCCTCGCGCGCCGCGCTGCGACGGCTGGGCGTGCGTTTCGGTGCCTACCACATCTTCGTGCCATTGCTCGTGAAACCGGCACCGGCCAATCTCATCACGCTTCTCTGGGCGATCCACAACGATGCGCGCGACTGGCCCGGATATGGCGATGTGCCGGAGCTTCTGGCGACCGGACGTACCTCCGCCGTCGCCGACACCACCTATGACCCGAAATTCTATGAGCTGGCCGGCTACCGGCTGCTCGGCCGCCGTGCCGTGCGTGTCGATATTCTGGAGCGTCTCGCGGACATCATCAGGCCGGCGCTCTCCTGGAAGCCGGGGGAGGGGCGTCGCCCCGACGGCGGCTATTCGGGCAACCAGTTCCTGATCACGCCCGGCATGATGTCGATCCTCGGCGCGACGGCCGACGATATGGAGGAGATCCTCAAGGGTCTCGGCTATCGCGCCGACCAGAAGGATGCGGGCACCGTCGAGACCGAGCTCGACCAGTTCGACGCCGAGGCCGAGGCAAGGATCGCCGCCGCCAAGAAGGCGGATGCCGAAAAGGCTGCTGCCGCACATGCGGCCGCAAGCGAAAGCGAAAGCCCGGCGGCTGGGACTGATGAGGCCGCGGCATCGGTCGGCGAGAGCGTGCCGGCGTCGCAGATCGCATCTCACGAGCAGGCGGCTGATCCCGCCGCCGCGCCGCTCGAAACGCCTGAAACCCCGGCCGAAGGTGCGGCCTTTTCGACCGCATCGACCAGCGGCGATGTGGAGAAGGACAGCAAGGCCGATTCGCTCGGACACGAGGCGCGCCCAATCGCACATGCCGATCGTCCTGCAAGCGAAGCGGTCGACGTGGAGACGAGCGCTGAAGCCGGCACCGGCGAGGCGATCGCGGCCCAGAAGGCTGCAGAACCTGCGGCAGCCGATCGCGAGAGCACGATGATCGCCTCGGTTGAGGCCGCGGCGGACAAGGCCGACGCCACCGCAACCGAAGACAATGCCGAGGTTACGGCCGAGAAGGGCGAAGCAACGCCCGATCTCGTCACCAGCAATTCCGATGAGCCGGAGGAGCCGCGCACGGTTCTCGTCTGGCGCCAGCACCGCCCGGAACGCAACCGGCGTCCGGCCGGCGGTGGACGTCAGCGGCCAGGCGGGCAGCAGGATCAGCGCCAAGGCCAGGGCCAGGGGCGCGGTCAGGCCGGCGAGCGCGAGGACGGACGTCAGAATCGTGGCGGACAGGGCAAACCCGGCGGCAAGGGTGGCAAGCGCCGCTTCGACAAGCCGAAGGGTGATCGGGCCGGTGGTCAGGGTGGCGGCGATCGCCGTGAGGACAAGCGCAATCAGCGGGCTGCCGACCCGGACTCACCCTTCGCCAAGCTCGCCGCATTGAAGGACAAGCTTGGCAAATAGGCGCGACAAGGGCTCCGAAACGGAAGAGGCCCATCAGGTTTCTTCCCAGCGGATCGACAAATGGCTGGTCTTCGCGCGCGTCGTGAAGACCCGCAGCATCGCGCAGCAGCTGGTCGAGACCAAGAAGGTTCGCCTCAACAAGGAAAAGATCGACAATCCCGCGCGCAATATTCGCGTCGGCGACGTTCTGACGATCAGCTATTCGAGCCGCGTCCATGTCTTGAAGGTCGCCGGATTTGCGGAGCGCCGTGGATCGGCGAGCGATGCACAGGCGCTGTACGAGAATATGAGTGCTGAGGCTCCGGCGGATGATGATGCCGACGGCGGCTCACCGGAAGCGCCGCCGCCGCTGGCATTCGAGGGCGTCTTCGACGCGATCGGCCGCGAGCGGCAGGACCCCGTTCGTCGCGACAAGGACCGGCGCAAGGCGAGAAAGGAGCGGGCGCGGCGTGAAAGCTGGTAGCCGGCCCCGAAAAGATCGCCATTTCTGCAGGGTTGCGAATGGCTTTGCGCGAAGTGCCCCGCCTGCGGCATCGTTTTTCCTTGCCAGCACCGTGGGCAATCGGTAGTTCGCCGGACAAGGGGCGTCATGCGCAAATTGTCCGCCGTGCGCCCGGGAATTTTGAGAAGGGCTCGAGGGAAATTGCAATGACCTATCTGGTGACCGACAATTGCATCAAGTGCAAATACACCGATTGCGTC
Organism: Fulvimarina fulva; assembly: GCF_039652615.1. NCBI lineage: Bacteria > Pseudomonadati > Pseudomonadota > Alphaproteobacteria > Hyphomicrobiales > Aurantimonadaceae > Fulvimarina > Fulvimarina fulva. The sequence continues at coordinate 126,809 of NZ_JBDJAC010000003.1, read as the reverse complement.
GAGGTCTGCCCCGTCGACTGCTTCTACGAGGGCGAGAACATGCTCGTCATCCATCCCGACGAGTGCATCGATTGCGGCGTATGCGAGCCGGAATGCCCGGCTGAAGCGATCAAGCCGGATACCGAGCCGGGGCTCGATCACTGGCTGAAGGTCAACACCGAATACGCCGAGAAGTGGCCAAACATCACGATCGCCAAGGAAAAGCCGGCAGACGCCGAGAAATACGACGGCGAAGAGGGCAAGTTCGAGAAATATTTCTCCGCCGAGCCGGGTTCGGGCGACTGATCCCAACTCCCTTACGATCCTTCGATCAACGCGTCGGAAGACATAAGGCCCGGATGAAGCACCGGGCCGTGTTACAGCGTCGTCCGGCACCGTCTGATACGAAATCTGTCTGATCGCTTCGCGGATTCCGGATTGGAAAACGTGCCTGCGCCGCTGGGGGCTCCCAGACCGTCCCCGGCTTCATCAGGTGGATACGATTTGATTTCGACGATGTCACGCAGGCCTTCATGAAGGCCATGCCCGAGATGCGTTCGTGCGAACCCGACGCCTATCGCTTCGCGCGAAAAGCCTTCATCCACTGCAGGGTCCCATCGGTTGGCCCGGCCGGTTTGTATTCCGCGCCGAACGGACCTGAAAATCCGCTATCGGCGATGGCGGGCAGCAAGCGGTCATAGGCGATCTCGCCCGTGTCCGGTTCGCTTCGACCGGGCACGCCTGCGAACTGGACATGGCCGATCAGGTTCCGGTTTTCGCGGAACCTGCGCAGGAGATCGCCATCCGTGATCTGGAGGTGATAGCAGTCGAAAATCATCTTCAGTTCGTCGCGGCCAACCGCAGCGAGCACGCGCTTCGCCCTGTCGAAGCCGATGAGGAAATAGCCCGGATTGTCGCGAGGGTTCAGCGGCTCGATCAGAACGGTCATGCCGGTATCGCGTGCGCGGTCGCAGGCATGGCCGAGATTGGCGAGGAAACTTGCCATCGAGGCCGCCTCGTTGGCCGCGCTGTTGCCCGCCATCACATGAACCGCGCCCGCGCCGATCCTCATGGCGTAATCGAAGGCCTGATCGATCGCTTTGCGGGCTTCGTCCTCGCGACCCGGCTGGGCCGCAAGGCCCGTGTCTCCCACCCTCGGCCCCTTGACGGTGTTGAGGCTGATCATGGGAAGGCCGGTCTCGTCGAGCGCGGCTTTCACCGCGTCGGCAGCGGTCTCATAGGGCCAGTGGCATTCGACCGCATCGAAGCCGGCAGCCTTCGCCGCGCGGATCGCATCGGGCAAGCCCCGATCCTTCCACATGAAGCCCAGATTGGCGGAGAGACGCGTCATCAGGCACACTCACTTTCGAGGATTTCAACAAGCATCAGGTTCGCTTTGCGCACATGCCGCCTCTGACATAGGCCCAAACCGTGTGCGACGAAGCGTCGTTGCCTTTCAGAAATACGCCGTTTCGTTCATACCGTCTTCGGGATCGCAAGCGTGCGCGGAAAACGCATTTGCCAAGGGAGACATTCGACCTTTCGGGCGAGCGCGCAACATAATGAGCATGACAGTGCGGAAGGACTTCGACACCATGAAACGTCAGCGCATCGGCGAACCCTCGGCTGAATGGGCCGCAGTCCTCTATGTCCATGGGCTCGGCGAACAGAACAAAACGGTCGGACGGGCCTGACCGTCCCGCGACTGCCGGCGCACGAAGCGGGCGCCTGAGAACCACGAACGAAACACCGAAGGCCAGCTTTCACATGCGCCTCACCGACTGTCACAACTTCGATGATTTCCGGAAACTGGCAAAACGCCGGCTGCCCGGCCCGATCTTCAACTATATCGATGGAGCGGCCGACGACGAGACCACCTATCGGCGCAACACGGCGGCCTTCGAGACCGTGGATCTCGTTCCGAACATCCTGCGCGGCGTCGCCGATGTGGATATCTCGGTCACTGTCCTCGGCCAGAAGCTCGACCTGCCGGTCTATTGTTCGCCAACAGCGCTTCAACGGCTCTTCCATCATGAAGGAGAGCGGGCCGTGGGGGCTGCGGCCGAAAAATTCGGCACCATGTTCGGCGTTTCTTCCCTTGGTACGGTGAGCCTCGAAGAACTGCGCAGGAAGCATTCGAACCCGCAGGTCTACCAGTTCTACTTCCACAAGGATCGCGGTCTCAACCGCGCCATGATGGAGCGGGCCAAGGAAGCCGGCGTCGAGGTGATGATGCTGACGGTGGATTCCATCACCGGCGGCAATCGCGAGCGCGACAAGCGCACGGGCTTTTCCATCCCCTTCCGCCTCAACGCGAAGGGCATCGCCCAGTTCGCCATCAAGCCGGCCTGGGCGATCAACTATCTCACCCATGAGAGCTTCTCGCTGCCGCAGCTCGACGAGCATGTGAACATGGGGGGCGGCACCGCCTCGATCGGTCAGTATTTCACTGAAATGCTCGACCCTTCCATGACTTGGGACGATGTAGCCGAAATGGTCGAGTTCTGGGGCGGCACCTTCTGCATGAAAGGCGTCATGGCTCCGGAAGACGCGGTCCGCGCCGCCGAAATCGGCTGCAAGGGTGTGGTCATCTCAAACCATGGGGGACGCCAGCTCGATGGCTCTCGCGCCTCCTTCGACCAGCTCGAGGAGATCGTTCAGGCGACGGGCGACAAGCTCGACGTGATCCTCGATTCCGGCGTCACGCGGGGCACCCATGTCCTGAAGGCACTGGCCCTTGGCGCAAAGGCCGTTGGGCTCGGCCGTTACTACCTCTTTCCGCTCGCCGCAGCCGGCCAACCCGGTGTCGAGCGGGCTCTTGGCCTCATGCGGGACGAACTCGTCCGCGACATGCGCCTGATGGGCTGCACGCGGATCGACGAGCTCACGCGGGACAAACTGCGTTCGCGTTGATGCGGGCGTAGCTGGCAGCGGACGCCGCATCCGGGCATTGCCTCAGCTTTCGAGAACGCCCAGCACCGCGATGCAGTCGCCGGCCCTGACAAGGCCGGGGAAATGACGGGCGGCCAGAACTCCGTCCATCTTGGCCCAGAACTCGAACGGCTCCGCCCCGGTCCTGTCGATCGGCCAGGCCCTTGCGATCGGCTGGCGCTCCGTTACCGGGTCGCCGAGATCGACAAGCGGTTCGATCATCCCGTCGAATTCGGAGAAGGTGAAACACCGATCGTCCGGCATATCCAGCCATTGGGTGGGGCGCTGTTCGATCTCGCCCTGAAGAATGCCGGCATGGCGCAGGAGATTGACGACGCCGCGCTTGGCGATCTCCACGCTGCGCGCCGTTGTCGAGCCGCCGCCGCCAAGTTCGGTGGTGACGAACACCTTGCCCATTTCTTCGGCGGTCGTGTCGAGCATGCCGACGGCATCGATCTCCAGCATCCGCACCGAATAGGGAGCGCCGAATGCCCTGACCGCCTCGAAGCAGGCGTCTTCCTGGCGCTTGTCGTCAAGAATATGGGCGGCGGCGAAAGGCAGAAAGTCCAGCGTCCTGCCGCCCGAATGGAAGTCCAGCACGATATCGGCGAGCGGCAGAAGATGGCGCGTCACGTAATCGGCGATCTTCTCCGTCGGATTGCCGTAGGGCCGGCCCGGGAAGGAGCGGTTGAGATTGCCCCTGTCGATCGGCGAAGTGCGGGTGCCCGCCCTGAACGCCGGATAGTTCAGCGCTGGTACGATGACGACGCGGCCCGAGACCTCCCCGGCGGTGAGGCGCTGGGCGAGATCGAAGAGCGCGATCGGCCCCTCGTATTCGTCGCCGTGATTCCCGCCCGTCAGAAGCGCGGTCGGCCCTTCGCCGTTCTTCACCACCGTGATCGGCGTCAGGATCGATCCCCATGCGCTGTCGTCACGGCTGTAGGGCAGGCGCAGGAAACCGTGCTGGACGCCGTCCTTGTCGTAGTCGACGGTCGCGACAATGGCGGAGGGAGGAAGAGTTTCGGTCATGTCCATTGCTGGGGATCAATTCTTCACGATGAGCTTGCGGGGAACATCCGCCAGAAGCTCGTAGCCGGTTTCGGTGATGGCGAGGCTTTCGGTGATTTCGAGCCCCATGTCCTCCAGCCAGAGCGCGGTCATGAAGTGGAACGTCATGCCGGGTTTCAGCTCGGTGGTATCGCCAGGGCGAAGGCTCATGGTGCGCTCGCCCCAGTCGGGCGGATAGGAAAGACCGATCGGATAGCCCGTGCGGCTGTCCTTGTGGATGCCGTGGGTCTTCAGAACCGCAAAATAGGCGTTGGCGATATCCTCGCAGGTATTGCCGGGTTTGGCGGCCTCAAGGCCGGCCTCCATGCCTTCCAGCGTCGCCTTTTCCGCCGTGATGAAGGTCTGGGGCGGCGTGCCGAGAAAAACCGTCCGCGACAGTGGGCAGTGATAGCGGCGATAGGTGCCCGCGATCTCGAAGAACGTGCCTTCGCCGGACTTCATGGGCTTGTCGTCCCAGGTGAGATGGGGGGCGACGGCATCGGGCCCGGAGGGCAGCATGGGCACGATCGCCGGATAGTCGCCGCCGTGCTCTTCGGTTCCCCTGATCCCCACATCGTAGATGTCGGCGACGAGATCGCATTTGCGCATGCCGGGCTCCATCACCTCGGCGATCCGCTCGTGCATTTTGCTCACGATTTTGCCGGCGATGCGCATATAGTCGAGCTCGGTCGCGCTCTTCACCGCCCGCTGCCAGTTGACGAGGCCCGTCGCATCGCGGAACGAGGCGTTCGGAAGGCCCGTCTGCATCACCGCGAATGCCTTGGCCGAGAAATAGTAGTTGTCCGCCTCGACGCCGATCACGCCCTTGTCGAGACCGCGTGCGGTGATGATCGCCGACAGCACCTCCATGGGATGGCGCTCGGTCGATTGGACGTAATGATCCTCGTAGCCCTCGATATTGGCGTGGTCGAGATAAGCAGTGCGCCTCGCGCCATTGGCATCCATCGCGCGGCCGAACCAGATCGGCTCGCCTTCGGGCGGCACGATCACCCCCTGATGCACGTAGAACGACCAGCCGTCATAGCCGGTGAGCCAGGCCATGTTGGAAGGGTCGGTGACATAGAGCGTGTCGATGCCGCGCGCTTCCATCGCTTTTCGGGTCTTGGCGAGGCGCTCGGCATATTCGTCGCGCGAAAAGAAGAGATTGGGTTTCATGGAGTAAAATCCCTCGTGATGACGAAATCAGCTGACGAAGATGGTGCCGCCACCGCTCGCGGTAAGGCGGTCATGGGCAAGGGTTGCGATGGCTGTGTCCTGAACGCCGGTGCCGGTGAGGTCGCAAAGCGTGATCTGGTCGGCTCTGGTGCGGCCTTCCACGGTTCCGGCGATGATCGCGCCAAGTTCGGTAAGGGCCGCGTCGGGCGCGATGAGCCCGGCCGCGATGGCGTGGTGCAGTTCGCCGAGCCGGCGGGTCTGGGCAAGGCTGTCGGCGACGTAGAGATCGGCGCGGGCAGTTGCTGCGGGCTCGATCTCGTTCTTATGCTCGGCGTCGGAGCCCATCGCCGTCACATGCTGTCCCGCCTCCAGCCAGTCGGCCATGAGGATCGGCGTTTCGGAAGGCGTCGTCGTGACGACGATATCTGCACCACTGACGGCCGCGCGCCCGTTTGGGACGGCGGTTACCGCGATGCCAAGTGCTTGCGACGCCTCCCGCGCCATGGCTTCGGCCTTTGCCGGATCGCGCGACCATATGCGGGCCTCGCGGATCGGACGAACGAGCATCAGGGCTTCGAGCTGCAGTCGCGCCTGAACGCCGGCGCCGAGGATTGCGGCAATGCCTGCATCCGTCCGGCTGAGATGCTTCGCGGCGACCGCGCCGGCCGCCGCCGTGCGGATATCTGTCAGATAGCCATTGTCGAAGAAGACGGCCTGAACCAGTCCCGTGGTCGAGGACATCAGCATCATCAGGCCGTTGACGCTTGGCAGGCCAAGCTTTGGATTGTCGAAAAAGCCGGGGCTGACTTTCATCGCGAAGCCCGGAAGACCGGGGACATAGGCGGTCTTCACATCCACCTCGCCGCGATGTTCGGGAATGTCGAGGCGCAGGATCGGCGGCATGCGGACCGGCTTCGTCGCCAGCGCCAGGAAAGCCGCCTCGATCGTGTCGACACCATGGTGATCGAGCTTGACGAGGCCGCGCAGCTCGGCCTCGGTCACGATGCGAATATCCGGCATCAGGCAGCCTCCTCCAATCCGTTCGCGCCGTTGAGGATGGCGCAGTGGACCGCCATGTCGATGCTGCGTCCGGTGAGAAGCGCAAGGGTCGGCCCCGTGGGCTTCAGCTTTCCGGCGAGGATCGCTGCGATGCCGACGGCGGCACCGCCCTCGATCACCTCGCGCTCCTTGAAGTAGGCGTGGCGAATGCCCTCGGCGATTTCGGCTTCGGTGAGGAGAATGACCTCGTCCACCAGCGCGCGGACCATTTCGAAAGTCACGTGATTGTCGAGATTGATGCCGCCGCCAAGGGAATCGGCAAGGGTCGGCAGCTCCTCGACTTCCACCGGATAGCCGGCCTTCAGGCTCGCCTCCATGGCCGCGCCGCGCTCCATCGAAATGCCGACGATCCGCGCCTCTGGCCGCCTCGCTTTCACCGCCGCCGCGATGCCGGCGATGAGACCGCCGCCCGAAAGCGGCACGAGGACCGTCTCCACATCCGGCACGTCCTCAAGAATTTCGAGGCCGATCGTGCCCTGGCCGGCGACGATTTTCGGGTGGTCGAAAGGCGGGACCGACACCATGCCCTCTTCGCGGATCAGGCGTTCCACCTCGACCTGCGCATCGTCCTGGCTCCGGCCGATGATCCTGATCTCGGCTCCAAGCGCCGCGATCGCATCGAGCTTCACCTGGGGCACCATGTTCGACATGCAGACCACGCAGCGAACGCCCGCCTCTCTCGCGGCATGGGCAAGCCCCCGGCCGTGATTGCCGGTGGAGGTCGCGACGACGCCCCGGGCGCGCTCCTCCGTGCTGAGGGAAAGGACGGCGTTGGTGGCGCCGCGAAGCTTGAACGCGCCGGTGATCTGGCGGTGCTCGTGTTTCAGATAGACCGGTTGACGCGCCTGCTCGGTGAGGCTCTCGCTGAGGTCCACCGGCGTGCGGCGCACATGGCCCGCGATGCGGCGCGCTGCGTCCTCGATATCGGCAATCTCGACCTTTGCCATGCAATCAGGCTCCCGCATGGGCGTTCGCGGCCCTATCGTGCCGGCGCATCAGGCGTCCAGCGGAGAGCGGCGCGGAGGCGGTGCCGCAAGCCCTTGCGGCTGCCCAGATCGCCGCCTGATTGCTGGTCACGACGGGCTTGCCGATCCGCTCTTCGATCGCATCGACGACTTCGATCGATCGAAGTGCCGTGCAGGATATGAAGAGGGCTTGCGATTTGGGGGCGTCGGCCTCGACCGCCGCCTCGATGATACTGGCAAGGGAAAGCCTCGCCATCTCGGTATCGTCCGCGATATCAAGGGCGGTCAGCCGATCGACGTCAAAGCCGTGATCTTCGAAATAGCCGGCAAACGATGCACTGACGGCCGGACTATAGGGGGTCAACATGCTGATGCGCTGTGCCCCGAGTTCGTTCAGCGCGTGCCTGACGGCAAGCGGCGGCGTGATGACCGGAACCTTCCGACCTGCGCTCCAGATGGCCGCTTCCACCGCATCATCCCCGATCAGGACGCTCGCCGCCGTGCAGGAAAAGGCGATCGCGTCGAGGCGCTCGCCCGGAAGGATGAGGGAAGCGGCCTCGCCGAGGAGCGGCGCCATTGCGGAGAGGCTTTCGGGCGTGACAGGATTGGTGAAAGCGATCCGGTTGACGAAGGTCTCGATCCCGCTCCCCGACAGATGCCGCGCATAGTCGCGCTCGCTGGTGAGGTCGGTCGCAAGCGCGATCAGCGCGAGGCGCTTGGTGGTGTCTTCGTCGAAGCGAAGAACGGCGCTGGCGGCGTGGGTCGGTTCCGTCATGTCATCCACCCTCTCATCGCTATGCCCGTCCGAAGGTTGGCGGGACGGTTCGCGTTCATCCATCGCATTGATGTGGCAGTCAGCTCCCGGCAGCCCATGATCGACCGCGCGCATCTCTTCCAACCATCAAACTCGCCCGGCGTCTGATGAAATAAAATGCAGCAGATAAATATGGCGGATTAGTCGCCATCGGCGCGCTGTGGCAGGTGTTCCGTCTTTTGATCATGGCCCGGAAGGACGTTTCTTCGCCTCCGGTCCGAATCGCGAGATATTAAGCAAAGATGCGATGAGGCGGTTTTTGCGGCGAGTTGTTCTGGACAGGATCGAGGCGCCAATCGCTTGTCTTTCAAGCATTATCGGCGATGATCCAAAATGACCGACGTGTTCGCAGTGCACCAAATGCGTGCGTTTCGGCTTCTTTCAGCGAGCGGCCGATGCGATGTGCAAAAGGTTGTTACAGGAGGGTCCGGCTTGCTCTCCCCCCAGCTTTCGGTACGCTTAGGGAGAACTTGTCGGATCCGGGCGATCATCAGCAAGATCGTCTGGACTTATTGAAACGATCCAAGGAGCCCATTTCATGAGCCACCTTTTCCGCACGACCCGGCGCGCCCTCCTCGCCACCGCGATGGCAACGACCGCAACGCTCGCCCTTTCGGCTGGCAGCGCTTCGGCAGACGAATGGAAATACGCGATCGAGGAAGCCCTCGACGAGGTTCAGGGCGTCTACGCGCAGAAATTCAAGGAATATGTCGAGGCCAATTCCGACCATACGGTTTCCATCTTTCCGTTCGGCACGCTCGGCGAATCCGCCGACACGACGGAGCTTGCCCAGATGGGCGCGATCCAGTTCGTCGATCTGTCGCCGGGCTTCACCGGCAGCCTGATCCCCGAGCTGCAGGTCTTCCTCCTGCCCTATACCCTGCCTGAGGATCCGGCGGTTCTCGCAGATTTCTACAAGACGTCGAAGACGATCAACGAGGATCTTGCCGCGCTCTACGAGGACCAGTCGCTGCATCTTATCGACATGTTCCCCGAGGGCGAAGTCGTGATGACGACAAAGGAACCGGTGACGGCTCCCGAGGATCTGAACGGCGTGAAGTTCCGCGTGATGACGACGCCGTTGCTCGTCGAGACCTATGAGGCTTTCGGCGCGACGCCGACACCGCTGCCCTGGGGCGAGGTCTTCAGCGCCCTGCAGCTGAACATGATCCAGGGCCAGGAAAACCCGATGTTCTTCGTGGAATCGACGAAGATGTACGAGGTGACCGACCACATCACCTTCACCGGCCACAACACGTTCACGACGGCGGTCGCGGCGAACAAGTCGTTCTATGACGGCCTGTCCGACGAGGACAAGGCGATGGTGAAGAAGGCCGCCGATCAGGCCTACGACTACATCATCGACTATCAGGACGGGCTTCAGGACAAGGCACTCGCAAAGATCAAGGAGGCCAAGCCCTCGATCACGGTCACGACCCTGACCGATGAACAGCGTCAGCCATTCCGTGAAGCCGCCAAGAAGGTTCGGGAAAGCTATGCCGAGATGACCGGCGAAAGCGGCCAGAAGGTGCTCGACGGCTTCGAGGCCGACATCGAGGCCTCCAAGGAGCGCGTCGGCGGTGGCTCGGGCTCGGGCGCCGATAACGGCACGGCGGGTGACGCGGCCGAGGCTTCGCAAGAGCCGGCAAGCTCTGAAGCCGAGAAGACCGGCACCAACTGATCGTCTCACCGGGCCCGCAGCAAGCAGAACGCTTCGCTGCGGCCGGCTTCGACTTCAATCTTGAGTTGGCCGCCTCGCGCGGCCGGTCAGCCATCCGCACAGGGAAGAGGCGGGCAGCGCGTTAATCGACGTTCCTTTCCTCCGGCGCATCTATCGAAAGTTTGACGCCCATGAGCGATCCCCGTCGACAGTCAGCCGAAGAGAACGAAGCCAAGGAACCCCGCTCTTCCGAAACCGGCGTGACGACGACAGCCAAGGCCGACCAGACGTCGCCGGGCTTTTCGGGAGTGCTCAGGCCCATCGGCCTCTTCGACAAGGGCTTGGCGATCTTCGAGGCGGTTGTCCTCGCCTTCGGGACGCTGCTTCTGGCGGGCGTCTCCGTCGCCAATGTCATCGGGCGGTTCCTGTTCGGACAAAGCCTTTATTTTGCGGAAGAACTCAGCCAGTTCCTCGTGATCCTCATCACCTTCGCCGGGATCGGTTACGCCGCTCGCCATGGTCGGCACATCCGCATGTCGGCGCTTTACGACGAGCTGCCCGATGCCGGGCGCAAGGCTCTCATGATCGTCATCGCGCTGGTGACGGCGGCGATCATGTTCGTCCTCGCCTGGTACTCCTACTTCTACGTCCTCAGCGTCTATGAGACGGGGCGCATCTCGCCGGTGACCCGCATTCCGGTCTTTCTGACCCTGGTCTGGCTGCCGCTCGGCTTCGTCATCACGGGCATCCAGTATGTGCTGACGGCGATTGCGAACGTCACCCGGCCCGACGTCTATCTCTCCGTTTCGGTGATCGACACCTATGACGAAACGGAGACTCAGGTTTGAGCGCGGGTGTGTCCTATCCTTCCGGACTGATCGATTTGGAGGCGCGCTGATGGCGACCGCGATGATCATCACCATGGTCGTGCTTCTGCTTGCCGGCTTTCCCATGATGGTCCCGCTGATCGCGGCGACCCTGATCGGCTTCTTTATCTATCTGCCGATCGGCCCGGAAATCATGATCCAGCAGATGCTGGCGGGTATTCGCCCCTCCGCGCTCATCGCGGTGCCGATGTTCATTCTGGCCGCCGACATCATTACAAAGGGCAAGTCGGCCGACCGGCTGATCGACATGGTCATGCGCTTCGTCGGCCATGTGCGCGGCGGTCTCGGCATCGCGACGGCGGCGAGCTGCACGCTGTTCGGCGCGGTCTCCGGCTCGACCCAGGCGACCGTGGTCGCGATCGGTGGCCCCTTGCGGCCGCGCATGCTGAAGTCGGGTTATGGCGACAGCTTCACGCTCGCGCTTATCGTCAATTCCTCCGACATCGCCATGCTGATCCCGCCCTCGATCGCAATGATCATCTACGGCGTCGTCTCCGGCACCTCGATTTCGGAGCTCTTCATCGCCGGTGTCGGTCCCGGCCTCCTGATCCTTCTCCTGTTTTCGGCCTATGCGTATATCTACGCCCGCAAGAACGACATTCCGACCGAGCCGAAGGCGTCCTGGCGCGAGCGCATGCAAGCGGTGGTCGCAGCGATCTGGCCGCTCGGCTTTCCGGTTATCGTGGTCGGCGGAATCTATGGCGGCATCTTCTCGCCGACCGAGGCGGCATCGGTCTGCGTCGGCTATGCACTGATCCTCGAAATGATCATCTTCCGGTCGCTGAAGGTGACCGACATCTACGAGATCGCGAAATCGACAGGTCTCATCACCGCCGTCGTCTTCATTCTGGTTGCCGCCGGCGCAGGCTTTTCCTGGGTCATCTCCTTCGAGCGCATCCCCCAGGCGATCATCGGAACACTGGGTCTTGCCGAAGCCGGCCCATATACGGTTCTCGCCGCCATCTCGATCGCCTTCTTCGTCGGCTGCATGTTTGTCGATCCGATCGTCGTGATCCTCGTCCTGACGCCGATCTTCGCGCCGCTGGTCTCCGGGCTTGGTCTCGATCCGGTGCTGGTCGGCACGATCATTACGCTCCAGGTCGCGATCGGCTCGGCGACGCCGCCCTTCGGTTGCGACATCTTCACGGCGATCGCGATCTTCAAACGCCCCTATTGGGAGGTGATCCGAGGAACGCCGATCTTCATCCTGATCCTGTTGTGCGTCAGCGCGCTTCTGATCGTGTTTCCGCAGATCGCACTCTTCCCCCGCGATCTCGCCTTCCGCTGATCCGTTGCAACCGAGTCTCGAAAGGCATCGCACATGTACAAGACGATCCTCGTTCCCGTGGATGGGTCAGCAATGGCGGAAAAGGCCCTCGATACCGGCATCGGCCTTGCTTCGACCTTCGGCTCGAGCCTCGTCGTCCTCTGCGTCTACCGCCATCATTCGCCCCTCGAAGCGTCCTTCTCCATGGTGCGCGCGGACAAGAACGCTCCGAACCGGCCGGATGACGCGCTCAAGACCCATGCGAGCGATATTGCCGCCCATGCCAAGATGCGGGCACAGGAGGCCGGCGTCGCGGATGCCTATGGCTATGCCAAGCGCGGCCAGCCATCACGGGCGATCGTTGAATTTGCCAAGGAACACGGCGCAGATCTCATCGTCATGGGCGCACGCGGAACCGGCGATATCGAGGGTTTTCTGCTTGGTTCGGTGTCCCACAAGGTTTCCTCGCTGGCATCGATCCCCTGCATGATCGTGCGGTGAACCGGTCCCGTCACCGTCTCGATGGGAAAGTGAGCAAAGATCGGTGGACGCGGGCTCGGGCAAACGGCTAGTGAGACTGAGCAAACTCGCCAGTCCGGAACCGCCTTCATGGCCGCAGGCCGCCTCAAACTCGACGATCGCGACATCAAGATCCTTTCGATCCTGCAGTCGGAAGGACGGATATCAAAAGCTGCGCTCGCCGAGCGCGTGAACCTTTCTCCGACGCCCTGCTGGGAACGGCTGAAGCGCCTTGAGGACAGCGGCATCATCGAAGGCTACGGCGCGACGATCGCGACCAGTGCCTATGGGCCGATCGCGGTGCTCTTCGTCATGATCGAGATCGAGAATCATCGCACCGAGGACTTCGCCGCGTTCGAGACTGCGATCGAGACCGTTCCCGAGATCGTCGAATGCTGGTCGATCTCCGGCGGGTTCGACTATCTCTGCAAGTTCGTCACCCGCGATCTGAGCGCCTATCAGAGCGTCATCGACGGGCTTCTTTCGAACGGCGCGGGCGTCAAGCGCTATTTCACCTACGCCTCCATGAAGCCGGTGAAACGAACGGCAATCCCGCTTGACATGATCGAGGATGGCCGGGCGGGCTGAACTGCGTCCGCTTCTCGCAGTGGTCGAACGCGACAGAGAGGCTTCCTCCCTCGCACCGCCTCCTGACAGAAACTTCCTCGGCAGCTTGAGGAGACTATGGCCGATGCTTCTTTGCCCGGCACGATAAGATAAGCGAGCCGAACCGGCGACAGGGCTTCGAGCCCATCGCCGATCCTCATGTCTTGAATGCTGAAGGTTCCCCATGCTCGACCAGTCGAACGAACGCACCGCTTATGATCGCGATCATTTCTTCCACCCGTCGACGCATATGGGCACCCATGCCAGGGGCGAGAGCCCGACGCGGGTGATGACGGGAGCCGAGGGCGTCCGCATCACCGATTCAGAGGGCAACACCCATATCGACGCGTTTGCCGGGCTTTACTGCGTAAATGTCGGTTATGGCCGTACGGAAATCGCCGACGCCATCGGCAAGCAGGCGCGCGATCTCGCCTATTACCACGCCTATGTCGGCCACGGTACGGACGCTTCGATCGAACTGTCGAAGATGATCATCGACCGGGCGCCGGACCATATGAGCCGGGTCTATTACGGGCTATCGGGGTCTGATGCGAACGAGACCAATATCAAGCTGATCTGGTTCTACAACAACGCGCTCGGCCGGCCCGAGAAGAAGAAGATCATCTCGCGCTGGCGCGGCTATCACGGCTCCGGCGTCATGACCGGCTCGCTTACCGGGCTGCACCTTTTCCACAACGCGTTCGACCTGCCGCGCGCGCCGATCCTCCACACGCTCGCGCCCTATTATTTCCGGCGCGAGGACCGCTCCATGAGCGAGGAGCAGTTTTCGCAGCATTGCGCGAATGAGCTGGAAAAGATGATCCTCGAGGAGGGACCTGAGACGGTCGCCGCCTTCATCGGCGAGCCGCTGCTCGGCACCGGCGGCATCGTGCCGCCGCCGGCCGGCTACTGGGCCAAGATCCAGGCGGTACTCGATAAATACGATGTCCTGCTCGTCGCCGACGAAGTGGTAACCGGGTTCGGCCGCACCGGCTCGATGTTCGGCTCGGAGCATTACGGCATGAAGCCGGACCTCATCACCATCGCGAAGGGCCTGACCTCGGCCTATGCGCCGCTTTCCGGCTCGATCGTCTCGAAGCGCATGTGGGAGGGGCTCGTTCAGGGCGTCGACGATCTGGGCGCCTTCGGCCATGGCTGGACCTATTCGGCCCATCCGATCTGTGCCGCGGCAGGTGTCGCGAACCTCAAGCTGATCGACGAGCTCGATCTGCTTGCCAATGTCCGCGAGGTCGGCGCGCATTTCCGCAAAGGTCTGTCCGACGCGCTCGCCGGCCATGCCCATGTGGGCGAAGTGCGCGGCGAGGGCATGATCGCGGCGATCGAGTTCGTGGAGGACAAGGACGATCGCAAGTTCTTCGATCCATCGCGCAAGATCGGCCCGCAGATCGCGGCGGCTCTCTTCGAGCGCGGCGTTGTGGGCCGCGCGATGCCCGAGGGAGACATTCTGGGCTTCGCGCCGCCATTCTGCCTGACGAAGGAAGACGCGGACGTCATCGTTGCGAAGACGGCAGAGGCGGTCACTCACGTTCTGGGGTAGCGCTGGCCCGAATGATGCCGATGGGCCGGGTGGCGGGATCGTCGCCAACCGGCCTGTCGGTCTGTAGGCCGATAGACGGTTTCTGACGGTATCGATCCGGGCTTCGGGCCGTGAAACTATCGCGACAAACGCGCGATACTTTGCGGCGCCTCGGAAAAATACACTATTATCAAGAAAATGAATGGTGGGCGCGACAGGGATCGAACCTGTGACCCCCTCGGTGTGAACGAGGTGCTCTCCCGCTGAGCTACGCGCCCTTTGACCGCTCCATAGGGGTTTCGCGATTTTCGCGCAAGAGCCTGCGTGATCTTCCGTTCGCAGGATCGCGATCGGCATCGGGGAAGCCGATCGCCTGCGCAAAATGGTCTGCCATCTCCAGTTTGCGCAAAAGGAGCTATTGCTGTGCGCTGTAGAGGGATCGATAGAGGGCCCTGCGAAGCCGCAGATCCACTTCACGACCTTCGATGAGGTCGAACTCCTGCTGGGCACGTTCGTGCTCGCGCAGATATCGGGACATCACGGTGTTGGCCATCGCCTCCATCTGCCGGCATGTCCGTTCGGGCCGCAGGTTCTTCAAGGCACTTTCCAGCCGTTTCAGATAGGAAATCGCGATCTCGCTATGGCGCTTTTCATGTCGGCTGATATCGGCGGCCAAGGTCCGCCAGACAAGTGTCGTGTGCGGATCCACCCGCTTCGGCCTGTACCATTTGGGAAGCATGGTCTTCAGCCTCAGCTTGATATCGGTCTTGTCGACCGCGCAGCCGCCATTCACCCGTTTGTAGCTTACGTGGCCGTCGAACTGGACGGAGGTCGCGCCGGGATGGCGCTGACCCGAGCCGGGAAGGACAGGGCCACCCTTTGAGAGGCTACGATCGAGCTCTGAGAGCGTGTCGCCGTGAACCGCGAAGAATTGCGTCGACTCGCTGATCTGCCCGGCCAAGGACGATTGGGACGACATCGCGGAGACAGCGCCGGCCGCCATGCAGATGGCCAATGCCCGAACAAGACGCCTGGTCATCGTTCTCGAACCTCCCAAGGGTTGCGCTCCGTCAAATGCTATGCCGCTAAGGCTTCGATAACAACGGAAAAATGGTGAGAGGTTCGGCGAAGCGTTAAGAACGTGGCGCCGGCCATGGGCAGATTGCTCCATCGGCCATGACGGTCTAAGCCGTTCGTGAAGACAAAGACGGCCATGAGGTTAGAAGAATGCAGGTGATCGACCCGAGGGGAGGGCGCTGGCAAGTCGGTCATGGCCGGCACATCGATCTCGGCGAACGCGCCTGTATCATGGGCGTTCTCAACGCGACGCCGGACAGTTTTTCCGATGGCGGACGCTATGCCAGCGTCGAGGCGGCCGTCGCCGAGTCCCTCAGGATGGTCGAACAGGGGGCGACCATCATCGATATCGGCGGCGAATCCACCCGGCCCGGCGCAACGCCAGTCGATGCGAGCGAAGAACAAAGCCGCATCATGCCGGTGATCGAAGAACTGGCGCGCCGTTCGGACTGCATCATCTCGGTCGACACCTATCGCTCCGAGACGGCGCGCCTCGCCGTCGAAGCCGGCGCTCACATCGTCAACGATGTCTGGGGCGCCCAGAAGGACCCGGAGATCGCGAAGGTGGCGGCAGAGACCGGCGCCGGGCTCTGCCTCATGCATACGGGCCGTGAGCGCGACCGGCTGGAGGACGTCATCGAGGATCAGTTCCTCTTCCTCAAACGCTCACTCGAAATTGCCGAGGAGGCCGGCGTTCCGCGCGAGGCGATCGTGCTCGATCCGGGCTTCGGCTTCGAAAAGGACGGCGCGGAAAACATGGTCCTGATGGCGCGCTTCGACGAAGTCCTGCCGCTGGGCTATCCGGTTCTCGTCGGAACGAGCCGCAAGCGCTTCGTGCGCACCGATCCCGAAGGCCGTCTGCCCAATCCCGACTATGCAACGGCCGCGACGAGCGCGCTTCTGCGCGAGCGGGGCGCCGACATCTTCCGCGTCCATGATGTGGCGATCAATCGCGATGCGCTGTTCATCGCCGATGCCATGCGCCGGGCCATGAAGGGCGAGCGCTGGTGAGCGCGGCGAACGCGATCATCGCGCTCGGCGGCAATGTGGGCGATGTCCCGGCGGCGATGGCTTTGGCCCTGAGGGCGTTCGATGCCCGGGAAGACCTGCGCATTCTTGGCGTTTCGAAACTCTATTCGACACCGCCTTGGGGCAAGACCGACCAGCCGGACTTCATCAATGCCTGCGCGCTCGTGGAAACCGGGCTCGACCCTTTGGCGCTTCTCGACCTCTGTCTTGAGACCGAACGCGTTCACGGGCGCGAGCGCGGGGAGCGATGGGGACCGCGCACACTCGATCTTGACGTGATCGATTACGATCGCCGCACCATTTCGGATGCGCGGCTGGAGCTTCCCCATCCGCGCGCGAAGGACCGCGCCTTCGTGCTTCGCCCGCTCGCCGATCTCGACCCGGACTTTGCTATTCATGGCGAGACCGCACGTCAGCGCCTTGCGGTTCTTGCCGGCGACGGTATCCGGCCGATCAGCGAGGACGGCGACTGGTGGCGTCGGTGATGGGACGGGGAAGGTCCGCCATACGCCTATCGCGCGGCACCGGGCTTCTATATTGAGACACAGGTGGCGAAATAACCCGCAAATCCGCTTCACGAGGCACGCATGGACCGGCTCGACAAGAAAATCCTGAGGCTTTTGCAGGCCGATTCGACGCTCGCTGTCGCCGATGTCGCCAAGCGGGTGGGACTGTCGACGACGCCGTGCTGGCGTCGCATCCAGAAGCTGGAGGAAGAAGGCGTGATCCAGCGCCGGGTCGCGATCCTCGATCCGGAAAAGGTCAATACGCGGGTCACGGTCTTCGTCTCGATCCGGACCAATTCGCACTCCACGGAGTGGCTCAAGCGGTTTTCCGAGGTCATCACGACCTTTCCGGAGGTCATCGAATTCTACCGGATGAGCGGCGACGTCGACTATCTCCTGCGCGTCGTCGTGCCGGATATCGCCGCCTATGACGCCTTCTACAAACGGCTGATCGAGAAGATCGAGATCCGCGACGTCTCGTCCGCCTTCGCCATGGAGCGCATCAAATCGACCACCGAATTGCCGCTCGACTACATGGTCTTCGACAAGGAGACCCGGGACGTGTGATCCCTCCTGTCGGCCTCAATCCTCGATGTGGCGCAGGCCGGCGCGGAAATAGTCGTAGCCGGTGATGAGGGTGATAAGGGCTGCGACCCAGAGAAGAACGATGCCGACTTCCGTGACGTTGGGGATCAGCTTGTCGCCCGCCGGCCCGGCAAGCAGGATGCCGATCGACACCATCTGAAAGGTCGTCTTCCATTTGGCGAGGCGCGTGACCGGCACGGAAACCTTCAGTTCGGCGAGATATTCGCGAAGGCCCGAGACGAGGATTTCGCGGCAGAGGATCACGATCGCCGCCCACAGGCTCCAGCCGGCAATCGTGCCCTCGGCGGCAAGCAGCAGCAGAACGGCGGCGATGAGCAGCTTGTCGGCGATCGGGTCGAGCATGCGCCCGATGGTTGATGTCTGCTTCCAGGCACGCGCGAGATAGCCGTCGAAATAGTCGGTGATCGACGCGGCGACGAAGATGCCCAGCGCTGTCCAGCGGGCATAGTCGGGACTCTTCAGCGAGCCTTCCACGAAAAAGCAAACAACGACCAGCGGCACGCAGACGATGCGCGCATAGGTCAGGAGATTCGGCAGGCTGTATGTGGTCGACGACATGGAGCGAACGGAACTTGTCCTCAGTACGGGCGGCCCGGCTTCAGGTAGTCTCTCTCAAAGCCGTTGAAAGGCTTGCGGTCAACCATTGCCAAAAGATTAGGTCGGATCGTATGGCTGCCTTAGGGGTCGGCAAGGTCAGCCATTGTCGTGAAAATGGTCGTAGACGAGCTTTGCGATCGCCTCGGATATGCCGTCGACCGCGCGCAAATCCGGCAGGCCGGCACGCGAAACCGCCTTGGCCGTGCCGAAATGCTGGAGGAGGGCGCGCTTGCGGGTCGGGCCGATGCCGGCGATCTCGTCCAGCGGGTTCTTGATCATCTCCTTCTTGCGCTTGGCGCGATGGGTCCCGATGGCGAAGCGATGGGCTTCGTCGCGCAGGCGTTGCACGAAGTAGAGAACCGGATCGCGCGGCGGCAGCGAAAAATCCTTCGAGCCCTGGATGAAGCGCTCCCGGCCGGCCTCGCGGTCTACGCCCTTGGCGACGCCGATCGTCGTCACCTTGTCGGCGAGCCCCAGCTCTTCGAGGATCGAGCGCACGGCCGACATCTGCCCCTTGCCGCCGTCGATGAGGACAAGGTCCGGCCATGCGGGGAAGGGGGCATCGCCGAGCTCCTCGGTCTCGTCGGCGTCCGCGTCCGGTGCGGGCTGAGGATTCGCCCCCGGCATCTCGTCCGCATGATCCTTGAGGAGGCGCGAGAAACGCCGGGTCATGACCTCCTTCATCATGCCGAAGTCGTCGCCCGGCGTGATCTCGGTGCTCTTGATGTTGAACTTGCGGTACTGGTTCTTCACGAAGCCTTCCGGTCCCGCGACGATCATCGCGCCCACCGCGTTCGTGCCCATGATGTGCGAGTTGTCGAAGACCTCGATCCGGCGCGGTGTCCTGTCGAGGGAGAAGGTCTCCCGCAACCCCTCCAGAAGGCGGGCTTGAGACGAGGTCTCTGCGAGCTTGCGCCCGAGCGCTTCCCTGGCGTTGGAGGCGGCGTGGTCGAGAAGATCGCGCTTTGCCCCGCGCGTCGGGATTTCGATCTTGACCTTTCGCTCGGCCTTGACGGCGAGCGCCTCGGCAAGAAGCGCCTCGTCATTGAGCTTGACCGGCGAGAGGATCAGCCGTGGCGCGGGCTTGTCGTCGTAGAACTGGGCGATGAAGGCGCCGAGCACGGCGTCGGGTTCGAGGCTTGGATCGGCCTTGGGGAAATAGGCGCGATTGCCCCAGTTCTGGCCCGTGCGGAAGAAGAAGACCTGAACACAGGTCAGCCCGCCCTCCTGATGGATCGCGAAGACATCGGCCTCCTCGACACCGGACGGATTGATCCCCTGATGGCTCGACACATGGGAGAGCGCGGCGAGGCGGTCGCGGAAGAGAGCGGCGCGCTCGAAGTCGAGATCGTCTGAGGCGACCGTCATCTGTTCCGCCATCGCTTCCTTCACCTGACCCGAGCGGCCGGAGAGAAAGCCCTTCGCCTGCTTGACGAGGGAGCGGTAATCCTCTTCGGAAATCTCGCCGGTACAGGGGCCGGCGCAGCGCTTGATCTGGTGGAGGAGGCAGGGGCGCGAGCGGCTTTCGAAGACCGAATCGGTGCAGGTGCGCAGAAGAAACGCCCGCTGCAGCGAGTTGATCGTCCGGTCCACCGCGCCGGCGGACGCAAACGGGCCGAAGAACGAGCCCTTCCGGTTGCGTGCGCCGCGATGCTTGACGATCGCCGGCGCCTGATGATCGTCGGTGACGAGAATATAGGGAAACGACTTGTCGTCCCGCATCAAGACGTTGAAGCGGGGTTTCAGACGCTTGATGAGATTGGCTTCGAGGAGCAGCGCCTCGGTTTCGGTGCGGGTGGTGACGAACTCCATCTGCCGGGTCAGCCGGATCATCCGCGCGATCCGCTGGGTGTGGCCGCCGAGCCGCGCATAGTTTGCGACGCGCTTCTTGAGCGAGCGCGCCTTGCCGACATAGAGGACGTCGCCGGTTGCACCGAACATGCGATAGACGCCGGGCTGGTTCGGCAGCTGCTTGACCAGCGCCGCGATCAGCTCCGCGCCTTCGAGGTCTCCGCTGTCGCTCTTTGCATCGGCCCAGTCGATCTCGGCGAGGAGGGCCGCCGCCCCCTCGCTGACGGGCGCGTCCTCGCTCTCCGCCAGTTCGGGTTCTCCGGTTTCATCCTCGAGATCGAAGTCGGTATCGGGCATGTCGTCCTTGTCGAACTGGCGTGGTGTGAGACCGCGTCCGGAATGGCGGGAGTAGCGCTGCGGGCGGGAACGGGAGCGGATGCGACGCGTGGCGGTCACCTTCGATTCACACGGCTATATAAGCGATCGCGGTCGATTTGTTCAGTGGCGGCGGGTGAGGGCACGGCGAGCGCCGCCGCTTCGTTCTCTCTCGGTTTGTTTGAGGTGGCGCCGTATGTTGTGCATCGGCCACAGTCGTAATCAATGTTGGATTGTGGCAGAAATGTGCTTGATTTGCCTCTTGGGGTCTGGTGCCCGGCGCGCCAGATAAGACAGGCCGAGACATGGCATTCGAAAGATCCCATGGGGTTCGATCCCATCAAACGGAGGCTCAAGGCCTTGCGATTGAAGACCACGACGGTTCTGGCGAGTCTTGCCCTGGCATCGCCGGCGGTGACCGTTCCCGCCCATGCGCAGGATGCAAGCGGAGAGCGCGCCTTTCCCACCGAGCGGATACCCGATGTCGCGCCACCAATCGCCATCTGGTCGGGACCTTATGCGGGCACCTTCGTCGGCTACAACGTGTCCCACTTCGACGATCTGCGCGGCGCCTCGATCACGGGTGAGGGCGTTTCCGGCGGTGCCTATGCCGGCTTCAACCTTCAGGATGGCGCACTCGTCTATGGTGTCGAAGGCGATATTGGCGGCGCGGGTTTCGATGCGACGCGCCGAAATGCGCTCGGCAAGCTCGATCTTTCGGGCGAAAGCAATGTCTTTGGCTCGTTGCGCGGCCGGGTGGGCGTCAATGTCGATCCGTTTCTCGTCTACGGCACGGGCGGTCTTGCCATCGCCGAGACCGAGCTGAGCCTTGGCGGCGTTTCCGACAGCGAGACCAGTGTCGGTTATACGCTCGGCGCGGGCGTCGAGGCGAGGATCACCGACTCGGTCAGCACGCGGCTGGAATATCGCTATTCCGACTTCGGCTCCTCCGATTACGATCTCGGCCGGACCAGCGTCTCCTCAGGCTTCGATGAGCATTCGGTCCGGGCCGGCGTCAGCCTCAATTTCTGACCGCGACCGATTGCGGCGTGCGCAATGGCGGACGGATTACGCTTCCGCCACACGCAGTGCTGCGGCCGGCTCCATCGGCGGCAAGGCAGAAGAGCGAGCCGAACGTTGGGCTGCAAGCCGGTAGAGCCGCCTGATCCGCGCCGCGATCGCGTCCGGCTTTTCAGCCAGCAGAATTGCTGCCGCGTCAAGACCCCGTTCGCGCAGTTCGGCCTGACGCCGATCGATGAGCGCCAGGACGATCGAGAGATTGCTTTTCCCGCCGAAGCCCTCGGGATCGCCCTCCATCTCGGCGCGCATCACCGCCAGATCGTGATCGTCCCCGAGATCGTCGGCGATCTGCTTCGCCAAATCGACGGCTGGCGCAAATCCTTCGGGCCAGAGCGCTTTCAGAAGGCGCAGATGCATCCAGTGGTATTTCACACGCTTGCGCAGCTCGTGAAGATCCTCCGCATCGCGGGACGCGCGGGCAACCTCCAGGGCTTCGCGGGCCCGGCCATAGGTTTTTTCGAGCCCGGCCGCTGCAATCCTGGCATCCCGTTTCGGTTTGGGTTTCGCGCTATCGAAGCGGCATCGACGGAACGCTTTTCTCGCCTCGCCCAGCGCCTTGAGCGTCTCCTCGATCATGCGCGGCGCATCCTTCGCTCCGCTTTCGATCTCGGTGTCCCGGTCGGCGATCAGCTTTGCTTTCACCGGCTCGAACGCATCCGTGACCAGCTCGTCTGCGAACCGTTCTTCCAGCTTGTCCATCGCCTCGACGAGGGCGGCCTTGTCGCGCATGCCGGAAAGGCGCTTGGCCGTATCGCGAAAGAGAGCGTTCTGCGTCTGGTAGAACTCTTCCAACTCCGGCCGGATGAGCCGGATCAGCCCGCGCAGCTTCTTCATGCGCTTGCGCGCATCGTGGATCGCCTCATGGGGTTCGTCGCTCGTCTCGCGAAGCGATTCCTGCGCCTTGCCGATCTGCTCCTCGGCGATCCGCTGGACTTCGGCTCCGAGATGTTTGGCCGGATCGATCGCGTAACTCATGATCTGTCGCCTTTCGTCGGCAATCCGTTCAGGGCCATACGGGCGTTCGTATAGGCCGGATCTTCTGTCACCTCCCGTCCCAGATAGGCTGGTAACGTGACCTCGTGATCTTTCGTCGGCAATTCGATCTCGGCGAGGATAAAGCCGTCGAGCGCGCCGGAAAAGACATCGACTTCCACGGTCAGTTCGCCGAGCGACACCCTGAAGCGGGTCTTTTCGATCACCGCGCCTACCCGCGCCTCCCGCAGCGTTTCAGCCTCTTTTATCGGAACATCGATTTCGAATTCGCCGCGCGCGATGCCGGTGCCGGTCTTCACCGTCAGCCGCGCGTTCGTGCCGTCCTTGATTCTGATGCGCGCCGTCCGGTCCTCGGCGATAAACAGATAGAACTGCTCGATGGCCACACCCTCGTCTGCCGCTTCGCGCCAGGCGTCACTTTCGACCAGAAATTTTCGTTCGATTTCTTGAGCCATGTTCGAAGATGCGCCTGCCTAAGCGGTGGTTCCCTGTGATCGTGCCAAAAAGTGCTTACAGCGCGGCAATTTCCGCTTCGATCCCCGCTTCCATAAAATTGCGCAAACTTCTATATCGGGCGCCATGAGCACAATGCCCGCCAATACGCCGCTTTCGCGCATCCGCAATTTTTCGATCGTCGCCCATATTGACCATGGGAAATCGACGCTCGCCGACCGTCTGATTCAGAACACAGGTGGTCTCGAAGTCCGTGACATGAAAGAGCAAGTGCTCGACAACATGGATATCGAGCGCGAGCGCGGGATCACGATCAAGGCGCAGACCGTTCGTCTGCACTACACCGCGAAGGATGGGGAGACCTATGTCCTCAACCTGATCGACACGCCAGGCCATGTGGACTTCGCCTACGAGGTCTCGCGCAGCTTGGCCGCCTGCGACGGCGCGCTTCTGGTGGTGGACGCGGCCCAAGGCGTCGAGGCGCAGACACTCGCCAACGTCTATCTCGCGCTCGACAACGATCTCGAGATCGTTCCCGTCCTCAACAAGATCGACCTTCCGGCCGCCGAGCCGGACAAGGTGAAGGAGCAGATCGAGGACGTGATCGGCCTCGATGCATCCGATGCGGTGATGATCTCCGCCAAGTCCGGCCTCGGGATCGAGGATGTGCTGGAAGCGATCGTCAAGCGTCTGCCGTCGCCCCAGGAGGGCGATCGCAGCGCGCCGCTGAAGGCGATGCTGGTCGATTCCTGGTACGATGTCTATCTCGGCGTCGTGGTTCTCGTTCGCATCATCGATGGCGAGCTGAAAAAGGGCCAGCAGATCCGCATGATGGGCACCGACGCGAAATATCCGGTGGACAGGGTCGGCGTCTTTACCCCAAAGATGGTGCTGGTCGACGCGCTCGGGCCCGGCGAAATCGGCTTCATCACGGCCTCGATCAAGGAAGTGGCTGATACCCGCGTCGGTGATACCATCACCGAGGAAAAGCGCCCCACCGCCAAGATGCTGCCGGGCTTCAAGCCGGCCCAGCCGGTCGTGTTCTGCGGCCTCTTTCCGGTGGATGCTGCGGATTTCGACGATCTGCGCGCCGCCATGGGCAAGCTGCGGCTGAACGATGCCTCGTTCAGCTACGAGATGGAATCCTCCGCTGCCCTTGGTTTCGGCTTTCGTTGCGGCTTCCTCGGGCTTTTGCACCTCGAAATCGTTCAGGAGCGGCTCAGCCGTGAGTTCGATCTCGATCTCATCGCGACGGCGCCCTCGGTTGTCTATGACATCGTCTTGACGAATGGCGAGACGACCCAGCTCCACAACCCGGCCGACATGCCCGAAGTGGTCAAGATCGACCATGTGAACGAGCCGTGGATCACCGCCAATATCCTGACTCCCGACGATTATCTCGGGCCGATCCTGCAGCTTTGCCAGGAACGGCGCGGCATCCAGACGGGCCTGTCCTATGTGGGTAAGCGGGCGATGGTGTCCTATGAGCTGCCGCTCAATGAGGTCGTGTTCGACTTTTATGACCGTCTGAAATCGATCTCGAAGGGCTATGCCTCCTTCGACTATCAGATGGCGGAGTACCGCGAGGGCGACCTCGTGAAGATGAGCATTCTGGTGAATGCCGAGCCGGTGGATGCGCTTTCCATGCTGGTCCACCGCACCCAGGCCGAAAAGCGCGGCCGGGCCATGTGCGAGAAGCTTAAGGAGCTCATCCCCAACCACCTGTTCAAGATCCCGATCCAGGCCGCCATCGGCGGCAAGGTGATCGCCCGCGAAACCATTTCGGCGCTGCGCAAGGACGTGACGGCCAAGTGTTATGGCGGCGATGCCACGCGCAAACGCAAACTTCTGGAAAAGCAGAAGGAAGGCAAAAAGCGCATGCGCCAGTTCGGCAAGGTGGAGATCCCGCAGGAAGCCTTCATCGCCGCGCTGAAGATGGACAGCTGATACCGTATCCGGCTGATTTCAGCCGGACTGCCTGTGCGATGCGAGCGGGCGGAAGCTGACCTGGGTGAGCAGCCAGGCGCGAAACGCGTCGACGGCGGCGCCGCGTCCATCGGGCGTTACGATGTAATAGGCCTGTTCGGTCGAATGGGGCGAGTCGAGGACGACCTTGAGGTCGCCGGACGCCAGTTCCGCTTCGATGAGATAGCGCGGCAGAAGCGCGTAGCCGAGGCCGGATTTGGCCGCCTCGATCGTCAGGGAAAACTGGTCGAACCAGTGTCCGTTCATCGAGGACGACGTCTTCACCCCCATGGCCGTGAACCAGTCGGGCCAGAGCGTCTGGCGTTCGCTCAAGTGCAGCTTCGGCGCGTCCAGCAGGTCGTTAGCGCCGCTCAAGACCCGTTTCGCCAAGGCGCCGCCAACGACCGGAAGAACGATCTCGCTGCACAGATAGGTGCAGGTCGCGCCCGGCCAGTTGGGCTGACCGTAATGGATCGCGAGATCGCACTGAACCTTCGAAAAATCGAAGATGTCCCGCCGTGTCGTGAGATCGAAGGACGTCGTGGGATGGTCCGCGATGAACTTCGGCAGACGCGGCATGAGCCAGCGCATGGCGAAGGTCGGAAGGGCGTTGATGGCGAGAACCTCCGTGCCGGGACCGCCCGCCCGTGCATGGCGCATGGTCGTTTCGGCCATGCTCAGGAGGCGCTCGATCTCCCTCAGGAACCGCTCGCCCTCGCGCGTGACGACGACCTTTCCGGGAACCCGGTCGAAGAGTTCGACGCCGATCTGCGCCTCGAGTTCGCGGACCTGACGGCTGACGGCGCTCTGCGTCAGGGACAGCTCGTCGGCAGCGCGGGTGAAATTGCCGTGGCGTGCCGCGCATTCGAAGGTCTGCAGCATCCTCATGTCCGGCAGATTGCGGCGTTCGAGCATGATCGTCCCGTGTCTTTTTGTCCGAAT
Organism: Fulvimarina fulva; assembly: GCF_039652615.1. Taxonomy (NCBI): domain Bacteria; kingdom Pseudomonadati; phylum Pseudomonadota; class Alphaproteobacteria; order Hyphomicrobiales; family Aurantimonadaceae; genus Fulvimarina; species Fulvimarina fulva. The sequence goes on along the minus strand of NZ_JBDJAC010000003.1, from coordinate 100,948 downwards.
GCCACTCCTAGCAGCTGTGTTTGAAAACGTCGCGGCCGATCACCATGCGCTGGCGGAATGGGGGTAGTCGCATCGTTCGCTGGCGTCGGCGCTCAGCGCCGCTAGAGTTGTCGCCACGCTGAACAGCCAAGGGATCAGATGCCATGACAGATCATCACGTTTCCCCCGACGAGATCCGCGCCCGCTTCGCCCGCGCCATGTCGGATATGTATCGCGCCGAGGTTCCGGCCTACGGAACGCTCGTCAGCCTTGTCGAGACGGTGAATGCGGAAACGCTTGCCGCCGACCCGGCCGAGAAGGCGCGGCTCGCGGCAACGGACAATCTCGACCGCATCAACGAGGAGCGCCACGGGGCGATCCGGCTCGGCACGGCGGCCGAGCTTGCCACGATGCGCCGGCTTTTTGCCGTCATGGGCATGTTTCCCGTCGGCTATTACGACCTGTCGGTCGCGGGCGTGCCGGTGCATTCGACCGCGTTCCGCCCGGTCGATCCTGCCTCGCTCTCTGCGAACCCGTTCCGGGTCTTCACCTCGCTTCTGAGACTCGACCTCATCGAGGATGAAGCGCTTCGCGCCGAGGCGGCCGAAGTGCTGGACGCGCGCCAGATCTTCACCCGTGGCTGTCTCGCGCTCATCGAAAAGGCCGAGCAGGCGGACGGCCTCGATGAGGCTGACGCAGAGGCCTTCGTCACCGAGGCGCTCGAAACCTTCCGCTGGCATGAAGAGGCCAATGTCACCGCCGCCCTCTATCGCCGGCTGCACGACGCCCACCGGCTCGTCGCCGATGTGGTCGCCTTCAAGGGCCCGCATATCAACCACCTGACGCCCCGGACCCTCGACATCGATACGGTGCAGGATCGGATGCCCGGGGAGGGGATTGCGCCCAAGGCCGTGATCGAGGGACCGCCCTCGCGGCGCGTGCCGATCCTGTTGCGGCAGACCTCGTTCAAGGCGCTGGAAGAACCGGTCGCCTTTCTGGAAGACGAGGACGCGCAAGGTCGCCATACCGCCCGTTTCGGCGAGATCGAACAACGCGGGCTGGCGCTGACGCCCAAGGGCCAGGCGCTCTACGACCGGCTTTTGGGCGAGGCCCGCGCCCGCGTCACGCCCGCGGCCGATGGCTCCAACGCCCGTGAATACATGGCGGTGCTGGACGAGGTCTTCGCCGAATTCCCTGACGATCTCGATAGTTTGCGGACGGAGGGGCTGGGCTATTTCCGCTATGCCCCGACCGGCGAGACCGCCAATATCGATATCGGGGAGAGCGCGGCCGATCTCGTTGCGGCCGGCGTCCTGCGCGCCGATCCGATCGTCTATGAAGACTTCCTGCCTGTCTCGGCAGCGGGCATCTTCCAGTCGAATCTCGGCGATGGCGCGTCGCGCGCCTTCTCCGCCAATCCGAACCGCGAGCGGTTCGAAGCCGATCTCGGCGCCCCCGTCGCCGATCTTCACCAGCTCTATGCCGAAGCCGAAGCCGCTTCGCTGGCCCGCGCGCGCACCAAGCTGTCGCGCAAGGCCGCCTGAACCGAATACCGAAAAGGATCTGAATATGTCGACGAACCCGCTCGCCGCGACCACCCGCAAGACCATGGAAGCCTGCGGCGTTACCGCCTCGCTCGACGCCGATGGTCTCACCGTCGTCTCGCCGCTCACCGGCGAAGCGGTCGCGGGTCTTGCCACCCATTCGGCTGATGACGCGAAGGCCATGGTAAGCACCGCTCGCACCGCCTTCCGCAAGTGGCGCATGCTGCCTGCGCCGCGCCGGGGCGAGCTCGTCCGCCTTTTTGGTGAAGAGCTGCGCAAGTCCAAGGACGATCTTGGTCGGATGGTCTCGATCGAGGCCGGCAAGTCGCCCTCGGAAGGTCTCGGCGAAGTGCAGGAGATGATCGACATCTGCGATTTCGCCGTCGGCCTCTCGCGCCAGCTCTACGGCCTCACCATCGCGACCGAGCGTCCGGGCCATCGCATGATGGAAACCTGGCATCCGCTCGGCGTCGTCGGCATCATCACCGCCTTCAACTTCCCCTGCGCGCCCTGGGCCTGGAACTCGGCGCTGGCGCTCGTCTGCGGCGATCCCGTCATCTGGAAGCCTTCGGAGAAAACCCCGCTCACGGCGCTTGCCTGCCAGGCCGTGCTGGAGCGCGCCCTCGCCCGCTTCGGCGAGGATGCCCCTGAAGGCCTCAGCCAGGTCCTGGTCGGCGGGCCTGAGCTCGGTGAAGCGCTGGTGACGAGCGAGGATGTCGCGCTGATCTCGGCCACCGGTTCGACCCGGATGGGCCGCATCGTCGGCCCGAAGGTCGCCGAGCGTTTCGGCCGCTCGATCCTCGAACTTGGCGGCAACAATGCCGGCATCGTCTGCCCCTCGGCCGATCTCGACATGACGCTTCGGGCCGTTGCCTTCGGCGCGATGGGCACCGCCGGTCAGCGCTGCACGACGACGCGCCGTCTCTTCGTCCATGAAAGCATCTACGACCAGATCGTGTCCGCTTTGAAGAAGGCCTATGCCTCGGTCAGCGTCGGCAATCCGCTGGAAACGAACGCGCTGGTCGGGCCGCTCATCGACAAGGCGGCCTTTGACGGCATGGTCGAGGCGCTCAAGGAAGCAGAGGCCGCCGGCGGCACGGTCCATGGCGGCGAGCGGCAGGATGTGGGGCCGGATACGGCCTATTATGTGAAGCCCGCCATCGTCGAAATGCCGTCCCAGACCGGCCCGGTGACCCGCGAAACCTTCGCGCCGATCCTCTATGTGATGAAATATTCGGACTTCGACGAGGCGATCGAACAGCACAATAATGTGGGCGGTGGTCTCTCCTCCTCGATCTTCACCACCGATCTGCGCGAGATGGAGACCTTCCTGTCTGCGCGGGGCTCCGATTGCGGCATCGCCAATGTCAACATCGGCACGTCCGGCGCCGAGATCGGCGGGGCGTTCGGCGGCGAGAAGGAGACCGGCGGCGGCCGCGAGAGCGGATCGGATGCATGGCGCGCTTACATGCGCCGCGCGACCAACACGATCAACTACTCACGCGAGCTTCCGCTCGCTCAGGGCGTCAGCTTCGACATCGGCTGAAGCAGGAAGAGGTGAGGCGTGGGGCTTCGTCCAGCGCCTTATCAAAGCTCAACTTGATCGGGCGGCCGATGGGTCGCCCGATCATCTCAAGACATGGCATTGATTATCGCTCGGGGAGGACGGCATGACAGCATCTCGGACGTTCAGACGGTCAGCGCGCATCGCATCCCTGGAGATTTCGGAAATCGTCCAGATCACCGAGCGCGCTGCGAGCCTCAGGGCCGAGGGCCGCGACATCGTCGCGCTTTCAACGGGTGAGCCCGATTTTCCGACGCCATCTCACGTCATCGAGGCCGCCCATCAGGCCGCGCTCACTGGGCAGACGAAGTATACAGCGACCCTCGGAACGCCTGAGCTGCGCGATCTTATCGCCAGCCAGAATGGTGTTGGCCGGGCGAATGTCATCGTCTCCACGGGTGCCAAGCAGGTGCTCGCCAATGCAATGCTCGCGAGCCTCGATCCCGGCGACGAGGTGGTCATGCCCGCCCCATACTGGACGAGCTATTCCGACATCGTCTTGCTGGCCGGCGGCAGCCCGGTCGTCGTCCCCGCCACGATGGAGACCGGGTTTCGGATCACGCCCGAGCGGCTCGAAGCGGCGATCACACCGCGCACGCGCTGGGTGATGCTGAACTCGCCCTCCAACCCCACCGGGGCGATCTATGCGCGCGAGGACCTGCGCGCGCTGGCGGGCGTTCTCGAGCGCCATCCCCATGTGATGGTGCTGGTCGATGAGATCTACGATCTCTTGAGCTATCGCGATTTTGCCTCGATGCGTGAGGTCGTGCCCGAACTCTCGGATCGCATGCTGATCGTCAACGGCGTCTCGAAGGCTTATTCGATGACCGGCTGGCGGATCGGCTGGGGCATCGGCCCGGCCGATATGATCGCCGCGATGGGCGCGGTGCAGGGTCAGATCACCTCCGGTGCGTCTTCGATCTCTCAGGCGGCAGCCGTTGCTGCGCTTTCCGGGCCGCAGGATATTCTGGCTGAGCGTCTCGCCATCCTGCGGGATCGCCGCGATCTCGTCGTCGCGCGGCTGAACGCCATGCCGGGCATCACCTGCGCGGTGCCCGATGGCGCCTTCTACGTGTTTCCCGACGTGACCGGCGCCATGGCGGCCATGGGCCTTGAGACCTGCGCAGAGTTCTGCACAGAACTTCTCGATAGGGAAGGCCTCGCACTGGTGCCGGGGCGGGCGTTTGGGCTTCCCGGCCATGTGCGGCTTTCCTTTGCCTATTCGCAGGCTAATCTTGAAGCGGGCCTCGAGCGGCTCGAACGGTTCCTGTCAGAAGTGCCGCAGACCGCCCATTGCGAAAAGCCAGCCGAAAGGATCGCTTCGTGAGGACTATGAGGAATCTCTGGAACGATTCCTGCCGAGAAAACGTGGAAAGCCGGCCGCTGGCAGAGGATGCCGTTGCCGATCTGGTGGTGATCGGCGCCGGGTTTACGGGGAGTTCGGCCGCGCTCGAAGCCTCGCGGCGCGGGGCCTCTGTGGTTCTCCTGGAGGCTGAAACGGTTTCCTATGGCGGTTCGGGCCGTAATGTCGGCCTCGTCAATGCGGGCCTCTGGCTGCCGCCGGAGGATGTTATCTCGGCTATGGGCGAGACGGCGGGATCCCGCCTGCTTTCGGCGCTCGGCGAGGGGCCGCGCACCGTCTTCGAGCGGATCGAGACCCATGGCATCGATTGCGAGGCGACGCGCAAGGGCACGCTCCATCTCGCCCACTCCGCTGCAGGCTATTCGGAACTCGAAAAGCGCTGCCGGCAGGGCAACCGGATCGGCGCGCCGCTTCAGCTCATCGATGCCGAGGAAACCGCGAAGCGAACCGGAAGTGAAGCCTTTCACGGATCTCTCCTCGATCCGCGCGCCGGCACCATCCAGCCGCGCGCCTATTGCGTAGGCCTTGCCCGCGCGGCCGTCGAGGCCGGCGCGCGGCTTCACGTCTCTTCGCCGGCAACGCGGATCGAGCGCGGTGACGGCGTCTGGATCGTCCATGCGAATGGCCACAGGGTGAGGGCGAAAGCGCTGCTTCTGGCAACCAACGCCTATCATCGTGACCTCGCAGGGATCGAGGCGCCCCATTACGTGAAGGTCGGCTATAGCCAGTTCGCAACGGTCCCACTTGAGTCTAAGGCGCGTGAGCGCGTGCTGACCGGCGGCGAGGGGTGCTGGGACACGGCGCTGGTCATGTCCTCGTTCAGGCTCGACCAGGCAGGCCGAATGATCATCGGCGGTGTCGGGAATGCGGCGGGGCTTGGCGCACCGATCCACGCGAATTGGGCGCGCCGGAAATTGCGCAGCCTCTATCCGGAACTCGGTGACCTGTCCTTCGACTTTGCTTGGCAGGGCTTCATCGCCATGACCGGCGACCACATTCCCAAACTCATCGAGTTCGGCCCGTCGGCCTATGCCGCGTTCGGCTATTCGGGACGCGGCATCGCGCCGGGAACCGTCATCGGCACCGCCGCTGCCGAGGCTCTGCTCGAAGACCGGCCCGAGGCCATCCCGCTTCCCGTTCAGGAGCGCCATTCGGAGCGGTTCCGCAGCGTTCGTGGGGCGTGGTACGAATTGGGTGCGACCATGACCCATGCCCTGCCGACGCGGCTCATGGGTTGATCTTGCTCGCTTCGCCGCGGACAAGGCGGTGGTGCCGCCAAAAGCATGAAGAGGTGACACCGGAGGTATGACATGACCGAGGCGACACCCGCATCGCGATCCATCTTCGCCGCTCTGCCCGAGGCTCTCCGCGAGGCCGGCTTTCGAGGGGAGGCCGAGCACGACACCGCCTTGCGCGCCGCGATGTCTACGGACAACTCGGTCTATCGTATTACGCCCGATCTCGTTCTCGCACCGATCGATGCCGCCGATGTGGTGACGGCGATGGGCGTGCTGGAGACATCCCCTTTCGACACCATTCCCGTCACCGCGCGCGGCGGCGGCACCGGAACAAACGGGCAGTCGCTGAACAGCGGCGTCATCCTCGACATGCGGCGTCACATGCACCGGCTCATCGAGGTCGATCCGGCGGGCGAATGGGCCGATGTGGAGCCCGGCATCGTGCTCGACGATCTGAATGCGCGGCTGAAACCCCACGGCGTCTTCTTCGCGCCCGAAACCTCGACCTCCACGCGCTGCGTGATCGGCGGCATGGTCTCGACGGATGCCTCGGGCAAAGGCTCGCGCGTCTATGGCAAGACGTCCGACAATCTTCTCGGGGTCGAGATCGCGCGGGGGCAGGGGCTGGTCTCCAGTCTCGAACCCGCACCGGACTGGGCCCGGCCGATGCTTCAAGCGGCGGAAGCTGCGGCACGGGCCGGACGCGACGCTTTCATCGCGGCTACGCCGAAGCTCAACCGAAGGTTCACCGGCTACGACCTCGAACGCGCCTGCTGCGATGGTGGCGGCTTTGAATGGTGGCGGCTTTTCCCCGGCTCCGAGGGCACTCTCGGGCCGATCACCCGCATTCGGGTGAAACTGCGTCCGCTTGCCCGCGAAAAGCGGCTGGTGGTCGCAGCCTTTGCGAGCTTTCGCGACTCCCTTGCAGCCGGCGTGCCGCTTCTCGCAGACGATCCTACCGCGATCGAGGTGATGGATGAACGCGTCACGGCGCTGGCGGGGGAGGCGTCTCTGCTCGACCGGCTTCCGCAAGCGCTGCGCCCGGCGAGCGGCACCGCGCCCGCCTATACATTCGTGGAATTCAACGGCGACGATCCGGATGAACTTTCGAAGCGCCTCGCGGCCTGCGAAGACCGGCTGCACGGCCTTCCCGGCATCCGCGCTGTTTATGTGGCAAGCGATGCGGCCGAAATCCGCGAACTCTGGGCGATCCGCTCGGCGGGCGTCGGGCTTCTTGGAAAGGTCGATGGCCCGGCGCGCCCGGTCGCCTTCGTCGAGGATTGCGTCGTTCCGCCCGAGGAACTGCCGGACTTTCTGGACGGGTTCCTTGGCATTTTGGCTCGGCATGGGCTGGGCTTCGGCATTTACGGCCATGTGGATGCGGGCTGCCTGCATATTCGTCCCGCCCTCGATATCGACGAGGATGCCGACCGCGCCCGCCTCGTCGCTGTTTCCGACGAGATCTTCGATCTGGTCCAGCGCCATGGCGGCATCTTCTGGGGCGAACACGGCAAGGGGATGCGCGGCGCCTATCTGGAACGCTGGATCGGGCCGGACGCCTATCGTGCCCTCCAAGGCGTCAAGGCCGCCTTCGACCCGGCGGGGCGCTTCAATCCCGGCAAGCTCGTCTCGAATGGGACGCCGATCATGGGGATTGGAACGACCCCCTTCCGGCCGTTCAACGCGCCGGAAGGCGATCCGCTGCAAAAAGCGTTCCGCTGCAACGGCAATGCCCAATGCCTGAGCTATGCCGCAACGACCGCCATGTGCCCGTCCTTCAAGGCGACGAACGATGTGCGCCATTCGCCGAAAGGCCGCGCCGACGCGCTGCGCGCCTGGAACGAGGGGCGGCGGACCGGCGAGCGGACGGTGGAAGAGGCGGATCTTCTCGCCACACTCGACACCTGTCTCGGCTGCAAGGCCTGCGCCTCGTCCTGCCCGGTCCAGGTGGACATCCCGGCGATGCGAGCGGCGTTTCTCGCCGAGTATTACAAGGATCACGCAAGACCGCTGATGGACCGGCTCACCCTTCTGGCCGAGCGTCTCAGCCCCTTGATGGTGCGGGCAGCTCCGCTTCTTCGCCCGATCTGGCCCATGATGTCGCGGCTCGCAGGCGTGATGATGGCGATGGAGGATTTGCCGGACCGGATCGCGCCGCCTCTGCCGAAAGAGGCACGAATTCGCGTCGCCGATCTTGGCCGTGCGGCCTTGGCAGATGACACGGTTCTCGTCTGGATGGACTGGTTTTCGGCGCTCTTCGACGGAGCGGCGCAGCGCGATGTCTTGCGTGGGCTGAGCGCGCTCGGCTACCGCCCGCTCTTTGTCGAAATGCGCCCCTCGGGCAAGCTCGCCGGGGACATGGGAGAGCGCGAGGGCTTTGCCCGAATGGCCGATAGAGTAGAAGAAGCGATGCAAGCGGGGGCCCGAACCGGCGCGCCGATGATCGGGCTCGACCCGGCCTTCGTGATGGCGCTTCGCCAGGATTACGCCAAGGCCGGGCGGCGGCTGCCCGAAATCCAGCTGCCGCAGGAATTTCTCGCGGCCGAGGTCGCGCGCGGACGGTCATTTCCGCATGGCAGCGGTCAAGCGACGATTTTCGCCCATTGCACCGAGACGACAGGCGCGCCTTCTTCGCGCAAGGAATGGACGACGGTCTTTCAGGCGATCGGCATCGAGCCCGAGACCCCGGCAACGGGGTGCTGCGGCATGGCGGGGCTCTTCGGCCACAAGAAGCGTCATGGCGCGATGTCGCGCAAGCTCTTCGATATGAGCTGGGCCATGCCGCTCGAAGATGCGCAAGAGGCCGCCGCGACGGGCTTTTCCTGCCGTTGCCAGTCCGAGCGGCTTGCCGATCGCACCGTTCGCCACCCGCTCGGCCTGATCGCAGACCGGTTGGACCGCCCGGCTTGAGGCCGGCGCTACACGCCCGGTCGGTCTGGAAAGACTGTCACGTCGCGTTGATCCCGGCTTGATCACCGGTCCGTCCGTTCCCGCCCCGTCCAGCGCCAGAGCCGGTCCTCGGAGAAGGGGAACATCAGAAAGAACATCTCGGCGATGCCGAGACAGACGAGAGATGCGAGGATGCCCGCCAGTGTCGATGCCATCGCGTCCGGGTGGTCGAGACTGCTAAGTGCCAGGATTACAAGTGTTCCGACGAGGATATTGATCGTCACGGGCAGCGCCGGGCTGATCCTGTCCTTTCTGAAATAGCTCGCGAGATAATGAAGGCGTCGCGGGAGCATATGGATAGCCGCGCAAGGCGCGCCGAGAAAGAGGTTGATCTCTGCCAGCGAACGCAGCCCCCAGAGGGCAAGAAAACTGAACAGAACGGCGTTGTTGGCGCTTCCGGCGAGACCGATCGTCAGAACGCCGGCCGTCAGAACGAGCCCGATCTGCCGATCCCTGATCGTTTGGAAGGCCTCGCGGAATGTCGGCCTGCAATCGGGATTGTCGGGCCATGTCCGTGGACCAGTGATCCAGCCTGTCAGGAAGGCGATCTCATGGGCGCCCCAGAGCAGGATGGCGGCAAAGAAGCCGAGCCATACGCCATTGGCCGTCGCCATGTTTTCGCTCATCAGCGCCGCGATGAGCCCGGCCGCGGCCACACCAGCGGCAACGAGTTTGGTCGCGGTTCCGTTTGGCGCGAGGCGGCGCGTCGCCATCAGGATCAGGCCGGTCGATAGCCACCAGACCCCGATGACGCTTCCGAACGAGAGAAGCGCCATCATGCCCGATGCCGCTCCGTCGCTTCGTCCTCGCCCGCCGGATCGATGACAAGACAGAATCGCGCTGCGCCGGATGTCGCGGGCCGCGATCTCTGCCAGACGGCAAGCTCGGTGGTCGGTCGGTAAATCGCTTGTAGAACCGATGGTCGAGCATCCCGGCAGATGGGCGATGCCTCGTCCTGTCGGGATGCGCTCCAGTCTTCAAGCGCGCTCATGCCGCTTCGCGCCGGTTCTGCCATGCCGGGAACGGGTCCGGCAGGCCCGCGAGCCTTTCAAGATCGGCGAGGCTTTCGGCGGGTGCCAGGCAGGCCTCGAGCCGAGCCTTGAGCCCGGGCCAATCGATATCGATCCCGATGAAGACCAGCTCCTGACGCCGGTCGCCGAAGGGTTCAGCCCAGCGCTCCGCGAGATAGGCGTTTGCCTGCGGATTGTTCGGCCGCTTCTCCTTCTGCACCGAGGCCCACCACACGCCGAGCGGGGTGACGCTGGAAAGCGCGCCGGCAAGCGAGAACTCTGCGACGATGTCAGGACGTGTCGCCACCCAGAAATGCCCCTTGGCGCGCACGACGCCTGGCAGCGGGTGGTTGAAAAGATCGTGGATCTTTTGCGGATCGAACGGTCTCCTCGCCCTGTAGACGAAGGATTGAACGCCGTATTCCTCGCTCTCCGGCACGTGGTCCGCGAAGCCATAGAGCTCCTTGGCCCACATGGGATGCTCGTGCGCCTTCTGGAAGTCGAAAAGACCGGTATCGAGAATCTCGCCCGGCGCGACATCGGAATAATTCGCCTCGACGATCCGGGCATCGGCATTGAGACTGCGCACGATCTTGCGGGCGGCATCCAGTTGTTCGCGCGTCGCATCGGACACCTTGTTGAGGACGACGACGTCAGCGAACTCGATCTGCTCGACGAGAAGCTGGACGATGGTCCGCTCGTCGCCTTCGCCCATGGTTTCACCACGATCGGACAGGAAGTCGTGGCTCGAATAGTTGTTGAGAAGGTTCGCCGTGTCGACGACCGTCACCATCGTATCGAGGCGCGCCAGGTCCGACAGGCTGCGGCCGTGCTCGTCCCTGAACTCGAAGGTCGCGGCGACCGGAAGCGGCTCGGAAATGCCGGTGGATTCGATGAGGAGATAGTCGAACCGGCCGTCTTCGGCGAGCTTGCGCACCTCGTTCAGAAGATCCTCGCGCAGCGTGCAGCAGATGCAGCCATTCGACATCTCGACAAGCGTCTCGTCGGTCTGGGACAGCTTCGCGCCGCCCTCCCGTACGAGATCGGCGTCGATATTCACCTCGGACATGTCGTTGACGATGACGGCGACCCGGCGACCTTCGCGGTTGTTGAGGACGCGGTTCAAAAGGGTCGTCTTGCCGGCCCCGAGAAAGCCGGAGAGGACGGTGACGGGGAGGCGGCGCCCGGCCGGTTGCATCTCGCTCATGGCGAACCTCATTCACTGATTGAAGCGTGGAAGTGGGGAGTGGACCGCCCCGCCGGGAGGCGAGGCGGTCGTCAGACAGGCAGATGGGGTCAGTGCGCCATCATCTCGGAGACGATCTCGTCTCCGCTGAGCGAAGCGGGGAAATAGGTCGGCCACTTCGTGAGTTCTTCGAGACGCGCGGCCCGGTCATCGCCCCAATAGAGGTGATAGTGGCCGGTCTTTTCAGGCGCGATCTTGTGGTCGCTGAACTGAATGAATTGGGGCGCGGCTTCGTCACCATCGGTCTTTTCAAAAATGAAACGGACGCCGCGATTTCCCTTTTTGTAGTTCAGGATCTCGTAGCCGTCATAGGCGTACTGTCCTTCCACCGGCTCTCCGTCCCTGTAGAACGAGACGGTATCGCCCTCGATGGTGATCCGCCCGACATCGGTGCGATAGCCGGTCGTGTAATAGTCCTTGTATTCGGCGGCCGTCATCTCTCCATTTTCGGCCTTGTGCTCCCAGACAGGGTCGAGCTTGCCGTCCTGAAGATATGGAAAGACCGACTGCCAGTCGCCGGCATAGTCCGAGAGCGGGCGGTCGGCGATCTGGCTGTCTTCGAAATAGCCTTTGTAAACCTGCTGATCGTCGTGGTTGTGGGCGTGATCGGCATGGCTGTGCGAATGGTCGCTGCTTGCATGGTCATGGCCCTTCTGTTCGGCGAGAGCCATGGTGCTGCTCGTCAGAACGAGGGAGAGTGCCGCCGCGATTGCGAGAGATCGTTGCATGTCAGTTGTCCTTCTTGGGAGTGACGGGGTGAGAGGGATGATCCGCCGGCCCTGTTGCTGCGGATCGGGAACCGCCAAGCCTTGCTGAGGCTGGCGGAAGCGGAAACAGGAGTTGCGCACGGCGCGTGCCGGTTGAGCTTGTGAGGGCGGACGCGAGGGCTTTCGTGCCGCCGGTCACGCGCACGTCTTTGTTCGCAGCGACCGCTGATCGTGTCGTTGCGTAAAAATGTTATATCATTACACACACTCGCCAAAGAAATGGGCGGCTCAGCCGCCCATCGCTGACTGTGCGCCGGTTAGCTCGACTGGGCGAGGCAATCCTTCATCGAATTCGCCATGTTCTGGATGAGTTTGAAATAGAGATCCGGGCCGTTCTGGATATCCGCTCCGAGCGGGTCGAGGACGCCAGAGCGGGCGTCGCTGCCTTCCGTTACGGTGGAAATCAGCTTCGGCTCGAATTGCGGCTCGGCGAAAACGCAGGTCGCGCCCAGCTCCTCGATCTTGTGCCGGATTTCGCCCACGCGCTGCGCGCCCGGCACGACCTCCGGCGACACGGTGATGGAGCCGGCGGCCTCTACGCCGAAGCGGTTTTCGAAATAGGGATAGGCATCGTGGAAAACGATGAAGGACTTGTCCTTCAGCGGCTTCAGCTCGGCGCTGACCTCGGTCGTCAGCTTGTCCAGCCGCGCCATTTCCGCCTTGGCATTTGTTTCGTATTTCGCGGCATTGTCGGGATCGGCGGCGACAAGCGTTTCCTCGATCTCGTGAACCATGGCCTTTGCGTTCACAGGATCGAGCCAGATATGGGGGTTGTATTCGCCCTCTGCGTGATCGTGCCCGTGCCCTGCTTCAGCGGTTTTCTCGTGGTCATGATCGTGATCATGTCCTGCCTCCGCAGTCTCGCCATGGTCGTGGTCGTGACCTGCCTCGGCCGTTTCCTCATGATCGTGGCTATGGCCGTCGTCGTGCGAGTGGCCGGCGCTTTCGTCATGGTCGTGGCTGTGCCCATCGTGACCCTCGGCCGATGCTTCTTCCGCGCCATGGCTTCCATGATCATGATTATCACCATGGCCGTGATCGTGGGCCTCGAACATGCCGCCTTCGCGCATCGGAAGAAGGACGAGATCGGGAGTATCCATCAGCTCGACCGTCTTGGCATTGGTGCCGATCGTCTCCAACGGCTTTTCCAGAAAGGTCTCGATGCCAGGGCCGATCCAGAAGACGAGATTTGCATCTTCCAGCATCTGCGCCTGGGACGGCTTCATGGCATAGGTGTGCGGAGACCCGGCCCCGTCGACGATCAGCCCGGGTTCGCCTACACCCTCCATGATGGCTGAGACCAGCGAATGGACAGGTTTGATCGAAGCGACGACATTCACCTCTGCTTGGGCAGCCGCCGGAGACAGGGCAATCAGGGTGGAGGTGAGAAGGAGGGCCTTGATCGGGCGCATGGAGAAACTCCGATATTGCATGGAGATAAATGATCCGCTGGATAAGCGATGTTATATTATTACATCGTTGTGTAACGGTATAACGTATGGCATAGCCGATGCAAGGCCCATCGCCGACTGACTGGAAGGATTTTTTCGACCCATGCTTCGAAGACCGGATGCGCTCGTCACGCTCGACAATGCCGGTATATATCGCGCCGGGCGCTGGCTCGTGCGCGGTATCTCCATGTCCGTCGACGCAGGCGAGATCGTCACGCTGATCGGGCCGAACGGCTCGGGAAAGTCGACCACGGCGCGCATGGCGCTGGGCCTCGTCAAGCCGGACGAAGGCACGTCCTCGCGCCGCCAGAACGTGAAGATCTCCTATGTTCCCCAAAAGCTGGCCGTCGACTGGACCTTGCCCCTCAAGGTCGGCCAGTTCATGCATCTGACCGGACGGATCAGTGCTGACGAGGCCGAAGCGGCACTGGCAGCGACCGGTGCCACCCGTCTTGTGGGGGCGGAGGTGCGGACGCTGTCGGGCGGTGAGTTCCAGCGGGTCATGCTGGCTCGGGCGATGGCGCGAAAGCCCGATCTTCTCGTTCTCGACGAGCCGGTTCAGGGCGTTGATTTCACCGGCGAGATCGCTCTTTACGACCTGGTCGTGAAGATTCGGGACGATCTGGGCTGCGGCGTCCTGTTGATTTCACACGATCTGCATGTCGTCATGGCCGCGACCGATCGCGTCTTTTGTCTGAACGGCCATGTCTGCTGCTCGGGCACGCCGAAGGCGGTCGCCTCCAGTCCGGAATACCGGGCGCTGTTCGGAAACCGCGCCGCCGCGACCCTTGCCGTCTACGAACACGACCACGATCACACCCATCTCGCCGATGGCCGCGTGAAGCACGCGGATGGCACCGTCACCGACCATTGCCACCCGGACGACGGCCATCATCACGAAACGCCGGAGGAGGAACGAACCGATGCTTGACGATTTCTTCACCCGTGCGCTCGTCGCGGGAATCGGGACGGCACTGATTGCCGGTCCGCTGGGCTGCTTCATCGTCTGGCGGCGGCTCGCCTATTTCGGCGATACGCTCTCCCACGCAGCTCTGCTCGGCGTCGCGCTTGCCTTCCTTTTCGAAATCAATATCGAACTCGCCGTCTTCGCGGTCTCTGGCTGCGTCGCGATCGCGCTGCTTCTGCTCCAGAAGCGCGCGGCCGTCTCCTCGGACGCCCTGCTCGGCCTTCTGTCGCACTCGGCCCTCGCCATCGGCCTCGTGGTTCTGGCATTCATGACGTGGATTAGGGTCGACCTGATGGGGTTCCTCTTCGGCGATATTCTCGCCGTCTCGACGACGGACATTGCCATCATCTGGTTTGGTGGGTCGGTGGTTCTCGCCGTCCTCGCGGCGATCTGGCGTCCGCTCTTCGCGGCCACCGTCAACCGCGAACTGGCGGAGGCGGAAGGCATGCATCCCGAGAGAGCCAATATCATCTTCATGCTGCTGATGGCCGCCGTCATCGCGATCGCGATGAAGATCGTCGGCGTCCTTCTGATCACGGCGATGCTGATCATTCCGGCGGCGACCGCCAGGCGCTTTGCGGCCGGCCCGGAACAGATGGCCATCCTCGCAGCCGGCATCGGGGCGTTCGCCGTTACGGGTGGCCTCTTTGGCTCGCTCGAATGGGATACACCCGCTGGCCCGAGCATCGTCGTCGCGGCGCTGGGCTTCTTCATCCTCTCCATCCTTCCCTCACCCATCCGATTGCCGCTAGGATCGAAGGCACGGCAGGCGCGCTCGAGCGATGATGCCACCAAGGAAGGAACGCGCCCATGACCAAGCACACCCATGGCGATGCCGGTTTGACGAAGAACCAGACGCTGGTGATGAACGCGCTCAGCCGGTCGGACGGGCCGCTCAGCGCCTATACGATCCTCGATCAGTTGCGCGAAAAGGGCTTCCGGGCGCCGCTTCAGGTCTATCGCGCGCTCGACAAGCTGATCGACAATGGTCTCGTTCATCGGCTGGAAAGCCTCAATGCCTTCGTCGCCTGTCGTCACGCCCATTGCGAGGGCGATCGGATCATCATCTTCATGATCTGCGAGAATTGCGATCAGGTTACCGAGGTCAGCGATGGGGCGCTGGCGGATCATTTGCGCAATCTGGCGCTCGATGCCGGCTTCGCGCTCAAGAAGTCGATCGTCGAGCTGCGGGGCATCTGCAGCGAATGCACGGCGGCGTGAGCCGCGCGACATAAAGACGAAACGGACAGCTGGGAGGCTTCGATGTGCCGGTTTCTGGAAGACCTTGTGGACGGCAGGATGAGCGCGGATCGCGGGCCGACGAGGCGGCGCTTTCTCTGTCTCGCGGGCCCCTTCGTCGCTCTTCCCTGGTTTCCGGGGCTGGCTCTCGCCGCCCCCGCATCCGATGCGGCAGCCGATCCGCTCGATGTCACGGAGATCGCTGACGGCGTCTTCGTCCATCACGGTGTCGTCGACCTGATGCGCTCCTCGAACGAGGGCGGCGTCGCCAATATCGGTTTCATCATCGGGGACGATGGGGTCGCGGTGATCGATAGCGGCGGCAGCGTTCTCGAAGGCCGCCGGATGGTTGCGGCCATCGCGGAGCGAACCGACAAGCCGATCCGCTACGTCATCAACACCCACATGCACCCCGATCATATCTTCGGTAATGCGGCCTATGCGGGAGGCGATGCGACCTTTGTCGGCCACCACAACCTGCCGAACGCGCTGGCAGCTCGCAGGGAGACCTATCTGCGCTCCAATCTCGACCTGATGGGCGCCGATTTCATGGCGGAGGTTTCGATCATCCCGCCGACCCTGACCGTTGCGGAGGAGACGGTGCTCGACCTCGGAAACCGCAAGCTCACGCTGCGCGCCTGGCCGACGGCCCACACCAACAACGATCTCACCGTTATGGACGAGACGACCCGAACACTCTTTACCGGCGATCTCGTTTTCCAGGATCATTGCCCGTCGCTGGACGGCAGCATTCTCGGCTGGACGGAGGTTCTCGGCAACCTGACGGCGATCGAGGCCGATCATGCGGTGCCGGGGCACGGACCCATCGATATCGCCTGGCCCTCGGGTGCCGATCCACAGATCCGCTATCTCGATGTCCTGACCCGCGATGTCCGGCAGATGATCGATGAGGGGGTGCCGCTCGCCGAGGCCAGCACGACGGCCGGCCAGTCCCAGAAGGACGACTGGCAGCTTTTCGACGACTTCAACGTGCGAAACGCGACGGCGGCCTATGCCGAACTGGAATGGGAGTAAGCCAGCTTCTGTGAACCCTCTGATCCGTTGAAGGGCCTGAAGGCTCGGATGGAATCGAGCCCCTCAGCCGCCGGATTTGTGGCTGGCGAGCGGGCCTTTGTCGCGACAGTCGATTTCGAAGCGCGTTGCAAGCGCGTCGGAAAAATTGATGCCGTCTTCGGGCGTTTCTTCATCCGGCCCCAACTGGGCGAGCGTATCCAGCCAGATCCGTTCGGCTTCGTCCGGCTCCGGCGTTTCCATATGCCGGGCGCATGAATCGGAGATGCCGTCGAGCATGAACCGGCTCTCGTCCGGAAAATCGAAGGCGACGAAATAGGTCTGGTCGTAAGTGCTGAGGCTCACCCGTACCGTATCGAGGGCGACCGGTTCATCGAGCAGCATCTCGAAGCGGAAGAGGAGCCGGCCGGTGGCCTCGTCCCAGTCCACCTTGAATGCATCCGGCTGGGTCAGCTTCACCGTTTCGCCGTCGACCTTCACGAAGGTATAATACGACCACTCGGCGATCGATCCGCGCACCTGCTTGCCGACAGCCTCCAGCTCATCGGGGTCCAGCCGGTCATTGGCGTTCGCGTCGAAGTCGGGGATCACGCTTGAGGAGAACAGCTCGTCCATCGCCCAGACATTTTCGAGCCCGGTCAGATGCCCGGCCCCGTCGCCCTTGGCCACCAGGCGCGCATCGATGAAGACATGGGGATGGGCCGAAACGGGCTGGGAGGTCGCGATGGCCGCAAAGCCGATCGCGAACGGCATCCAAAGTCTTCGGGCCATGCAATCCTCCTGAATCTCCCGAAGGACGCCCGAACGAGCGAAGTCGGGCGACCGGCGGCCGGTCTTAATCTCGCCATGCGAAATTGATGCATGATCAATGATCTCTGGAGGTCTTCTGATGGATGGATGCGGCGTGAAATGGGCGAGGTCTGTTGCCGGGGCGCTCCTGATGGCCTGCGCTGCCTTCGCGCCGGCCACAGCCTCCGCTCACCCTCATGTCTTCGTCACGACATCCGTGCAGTTCGTCGGAGACGGCAAGGGCGATCTTACGGCGATCCGCACCGGATGGGTCTTCGACGAGCTTTTCTCCGCATCGCTGTTGATGGATTTCGACGAAAACGCCGATGGTCGCCTCGATGAAAGCGAACTCAAGACGATCGCCGGAACGGTCCTTGGATCGGCTCGCGACTACGATTTCTTCACGTTTTTGAAGCAGGGCAGGGCCTCGCTTGCCCTGTCCCCGCCCGACCTCTTTCACGCCGTCATGCAGAATGGTCACCTCGTCATCATGACCGAGATGCGACCAAAGCATCATGTCGCGCTGACGGACGGACCCCTGACGCTCTCGATCTACGATCCGAGCTATTATGTGTCCTTCGACGTGACCTCGGACCGGCAGATCCGCCTCACAGATGTTCCGGGCAGCTGTCACACCATGCTCAATGCCGATGAGCCGAAGAGCGATGGAGCGACCGACTGGTTGAATCAGATCGCGGGTCTCGGCAAGTCAGAGACCATTCCGGCGGACGGGATCAACTACGCCGAACTTCTCTCGACGAAAGTTCAGCTGACCTGCAGTTGAGACTGGTTGGCCTCATGCGCCAGTGCCTAAGGATTCCCGATCATTCAGCGTCGAATCAGCTTGGTCTGGCACTCATCCATCGCAGGCGGCAAAGCCGTCGTCTCGAAAAAGACGAAATGGCTTCTAGAGGTTTGCCCTTTATTCTCTGAAGGTTAGTCCGGCCCTTTTCCGCCGGCCTCGTCACCGCTGCTGGACCTTGAGTTTCAAAAACCGGGTAAGCGCAAAGGAACTTCGATGATTGCCAACCGGCTTCGCAGGATCGCTGCTCTTCTCGGCCTTGTCCTCCTGCCGGCCTGTACGGCGGCGGACCTTGTGCCCTCCCCGATAGACCTGGCGCAGGCCGCTTCTCCGCAATGGCTCGGCGCCCATGTGGGTGACGAGGACGGCAAGATCTCTCCGGTGGTGCTCCAGCGGGCGCGGGCGCTCCATCAGCGCAAGGTCGCGGCCGGTGATGTCGGCAATTCCTGCTATTTCGCGCTGGATGCGACACGCCCGAGCACCAATTCCAGCGGTCAGCCCTCCCGTCGGTTCTACATGATCTGCGAGGATCGGCGCGTCTTCCGGGCAATGTCGTCCGGCTATGGAAGCGGGCGCGATCTAAAAGGGTTTGCCGATTTCAAGAACGGGCTGCAGTGCGCACAGAATTTCGGGAACGCGGAAAATTCGTCCCTCACAACCGGCGGCGCCTATACCACCGCCGAAATCCGGGACGGCTTCAAAGGCTATTACCGGACATCCAGCGGCAATGAGGTGCCGTTTGTCCGTTCTTTCGTGCAGTTCGAGGGAGAAGGCGCGACTGCGAATGCGCGTCCCCGCGCGATCGGTGGCCATCAGGCAACCCTGATCCGGGCCCAGTGCCGCCGGCAGAGCCCCGGCGACCCGTACGCCAATGACGAGGGCTTCGTCGCCTTCGGCAAGCTCGTCGACTACGCCTCCGGCCGGAGCAATGGCTGCACCAGCTGGTCGTCCGCCGATAACGAGGTCATCGTTTCGACGGTCAGGAACAATCCGACGACGGTCTACATCTATCCGGAAGCCCGGGATATCGAAGCGGTGTCTGAGGCCGTTGGGGCCGGGCGTTCGCCGTCGGAGGCCGGCACCTATTGGAATGCCTCGTGTCTGAGAGAAATCGGCAAGCCGCGCTTCTGGTCTGCAGCGAGCCTCGAGCCGCTGATCGAGCGCTATGAGGCGTCAAGGCCGAAACGCTCCTGGGACCCGCTGCCGATCTGCAAATAGTCGCGGACGGCGGTTGCCCTGACGGGCAGCACAGACAAGCGCAACGGCATCCTGCTCGCCCATGTCTCCGGCTACTCCGTCGCCCGAGCTCGGTCCGAAATCCATGGGCCTGCTGCCGGAGGTCCGCGCCCGGCTTCTTGAGGATTTCGATCTGTCCGCTCCGGAAAACGACCAGCTCTACGAGATCACGCTCGAACCCGAAGGCGGTTCACCGACCGGACGACCGACCGGCCCAATCCTCGCCAAAGGCTACGGCGCCCTGCAGTCCGAGTAGGATCGCGCGCATCCGGCCGATCGAAAGAAGGCCGGTTTTCTCGGACGCTTCCCGTTTACTCCGCAACTGTGAGGCTCTAAGTCGATGGTGTCGATGCCCAACGCGGTTCCACGCGAATCGCAGGGCTTAATCGGGAATGTGGTGACAACGTCCATTCGGGGCGTTCAATCCTCAGCTGCCCCCGCAACTGTAAGCGCGGAGCCGGCCCATGTCAGCCACTGGACATCAAGTTCGGGAAGGCGGGTCTCGGTGTCGATGCGCAAGCCAGGAAACCGGTCGACGGACGTAAAACCTCGAAAGAGAGGACGGCGGGTCCTCGAAAGGAACATTATGAAGCATTTTCTCGTAGCCGCGCTACTCGGCGCGTCGATGATGACACCTGCCTTCGCCCACCATGCCGGCGAACAGGTGCAGGCTGCCGCAAACGTGACGGTCAGCCACGCCTACACATTCGAGAACGCCGATATGGCGCACTCCATGCGGGTCTATCTCACGATCACCAATGGCAGCGAGGAAGCGGTCGAGCTGACGGGTGCGTCCGTCGGATTTGCCGAGAATGCCCTCTTTGAGGCGCAGGCGATCGAAAACGGATCTTTGGTCACCGCACAGCCCGAAACGATCACCGTGAATGTCGGGCAGACGCTGACCATGCAGCCGGGTGGTGCGTGGATCGAGCTCGAAAGCGTTCAGCAGACCTTCGAGCATGGCGAGCATTTCGATCTGACGCTGACCTTCGCCGGGATGGAGCCGGTGGAGATCGAAGTGGAGGTCGAGGAAGCGCCGGGCGAAAAGCACGACCATGACCACGACCATAGCCATGAAGACGGCGAAGTCTGAGGCGCATTCGGGCCGAACGGCCTGACGATATGACATGACAGCGGCCCGGCTCTCGATGAGCCGGGCCGTTTTGCTTTCGGTGGGTATCCCGCGTCGCGGCTTTATCCGACCATGCGCCGGAGGGCAGGCACTCGCGAAATGACGAGAAGATCGAAGGCGAGGAGCGCGATGAGGGCCAGGCCCATCAGCGGGAAGATGACCGCGAGGGCGAGCGCGATGAAGGCGACGCCCTTGACCAGAGGAGCGGGACCGGGAACCTGCGGCGCGGCAAGCCTGAATTCGCCCTTTGGCCGTCTCAGCCACCACATGACGATGCCGGTTGCCGACAGGACAATGATCGACAGGCAGAAGAGCGTGTTGAGGATCACGTTCCACCAGCCCATCCGTCCCATATGGAAGACGTCATCCTCCGCCGCGCGCGCAGTCGCACGCGTCGCTTGAAAGCTTACTGAGCCGAGCCGTGGCCCATGGTGTCGTGACCTTCCATCCCGGCGTCGCCGTCCGCAGAGCCATGATGCATGTGGTGGTCGCCCTCGCTGGACTTGGCACCCATCGCCTCGACGGCGAGTTCGACCTCGACCTCACCGCCCTTTTCGAAGCGTAGCGTCAGGGGAACGCGTTTCTCTTCCTTCAGCGGCTCCTTCAGGCCCAACAGCATGAGGTGATAGCCGCCGGGCTTCAGGTCCACGGTTTCACCGGCTGGCAGGGGCAGGCCGTCGGGCAGTTCGCGCATCGTCATGACGCCGTCGTTCATGCCCATCTTATGGATCTGGACTTCGCTTGCGACCGGCGATGAGCCGCCGATGAGGCGATCTTCGCCGGAGCCTTGATTGTCGAGGCTCATGTAACCGCCGCCGACAGGGGCATTGGGCGGAGTGGCGCGGGTCCAGGGATGGCCGATGACGATATCGCCAGCCTTGTAATCGTGGGCGAAGGCGGGTGCCGACACGGCAAGGGTCAGGGTCGCGCTCGCGGCAAGACAAATACGGGACAACATGGAAAGATCTCCGATTGAACAGGAATGGGGTGGCCGGAAGAAAGGTCCGGCCTTGTGTCGTTCAGACGGAGAGGGCGGGTGGACCGCGTTTATAGGCGAGCCCTTCGGGCGGCGCGCGCGGACCGAGGGCGTCGACCGCAAGAGGCCACGATAGGCGTGCATCGGTTTCGAAATGGGCGGCCGGGAGGTTGTTCGCGTCGAGCGATGCGGCGAGCGCCGATGGCGCATGACCACAACCGATGGCGCACAGGCAGTCCGTGCAGCAGTCATGGGACTGAGGCGGCGGCGGTGCCTGCTCGGACGCGGACGTGCCCTCGCCGTGGCAGAGGACGAGCGTGCCGCCCGCCCTGGTGGCGTCCATGCCGGCGCAGGCATAGCTCGCCGCAACCGCCTGGAGCACAAGCAGTTGCGCGATGATGACGATCATCGCCAAGGCAGACAGGCGGTCTGCAAGAAGCTGCCGGAGCGGTTTCATGGGGTTGCGATTAGCACATGGAGAATGGCGTCGGTAGTCTGGATTTCGTGATCGGAGCGGCGACACAGTAAGAGTGCCGGGTTCGGACGTTCGGCCTCCGCGACGAACACGGGAAACCCGGTCTCAGCGCAATTCGGGAAACTCGTCCGCATATTTCAGCGTGTAGTGGACGGTCAGGGTTTTCCCGTCCTCCCCGGCCGCGTCCTTCAGAATGGACGGGTCGATCAGGATCGAATCGGACACGAAGCTGGTCTCCCAGGGCCCCAGCGTCTGCCCGGTGGTGCAGACGCCCTGCAACTGATTGTAGAAGACTGAGTCTTCCGCAGGCGCGACGCGATAGCTCACGCGAAGCGGCACCGTCTTGCTGGTTCGGTTGCTCAGGAAGAAGTAGAGGCGCGTCACCTTGCCGGGTTCGACGGTGACCACCTCTTCCTTGGGTTCGAGCGTGGCATCGACACCGTCGAGACTGCGGCTTTCGAAACGCAGGCGCACGGTTTTTGCGCCGGCTTCGTCTTTCGCCGGATCGCCGGTCTTTGTTTCGGTCGCCCCTCCCGTGATCGCGCCGCCCGAGGGCTTTGCGGTCTCTGCCAATGCCGGGCCGAGAAGAAACGGGCCGGTCAAAAGGGCGGCGCTGACGAGCGCGAGAACCCGAGTTCCGGCGGCCGTTGCCTGATTTTGATGGGCTGGCGATCCGGTCATGACTTGTCGACGAGCCTGAGCAGTTTGCGATACGCCATGTCATGATCCTCACCGAAACCGATCGTGCCGGTGAATTCGCCGCTGCGATTGAGCAGAAAGACGGTCGACGTGTGGTCCATCGTGTAGCCGCCGCTGTCGAGGGGCACCTTCTTGTAATAGACGCCCCAATCCTGAGCCATGGCGTCCATCTGCTCATGAGAGCCGGTGAGGGCGACGATCCGGTCGTCGAACGCGGCGACATAATCGGCAAGGACATCCGGCGTGTCTCGTTCCGGATCGACCGTGACGAAGATGACGTTCAGGTCGTCGGCCTTCGGGCCGAGTTCGTTCATCGCGGCAGACAGTTCGGCAAGCGTCGTCGGGCACACTTCCGGGCAGTGGGTAAACCCGAAAAAGAGCGCGGTGGGTTTGCCTTCGAAGAGGGATTGCGAAACCGGCTCGCCGTTCTGATTCGTCATGGCGAGGGGGCCTGTGGGCGCGCTTCGCGTCTCGCCCTCGTCGAATGCGAGAACGAAGCCTGCGGCCACCAGAAGCGCAAAGCCCAGAAAGCTTCCCAGAATGACATGGGTGCGATTGATCATTGCCCAGATCTTCTCGTGCGGAATCTCGGTCAAGCCTTACGACGGATCGCCGATCGATTCATCTCGGGCACCACACGTTTCAGTGACCCGCGACGAAGCATCGCCCCCTTGAGCAAGGCCGCCATCTCGCCTTCTTGACGGCGCGACGGGCGCAAAAAAAACCGGATGGCACTTTTGGGTCCGGCGCTATAGTGCCGGGGTGATCGATCTTGCAATCTTAGGAACCGACGCCATGCGCGCTCTCATTCTTGGCCTTGCCGCCGCCCTGATGCTTTCGGCCTGTTCGACGCCTTCCCCGGAGGTGCGAAGCGCGCAATGGGAGAACAATGCCTATCTTCTGAACGAGCCGGCTGCGAACGACTGATACCGCATCCGGCTGATGAAGCCGGGCGCGCTTTCGCGTTCCCCTGGGGAGGCGAGAGACCCATGGGACTCTCGTCGCACATAAAAGCCGGCTTGCATGCTGAGGCCGGCCGCGCCGTCAGGATCAGTGAGCCGATTCAGTCTTGCTGCCTCGGATCGACTGATAGATCGGCGCGATGACCTTGCCGACGATCGGAATGAGGACGAAGCCGGCGACGAGGCCGATCAAGCCCGATCCGATCGCGAAGACGAGCCAGTGCAGGAAGCCTTCCATGGCTCCGGTGCCGTGCGCCAGAGTGTCGGCGATCCCTTCGATGAAATGCTCGGGGGCCGCAAACCCGAAATCGGCGAGCGAATGCACCAGGATGCCGCCGCCGACCCAGACCATGGCCGCCGTGCCGACGATGCTGAGCAGCGTCATGAAGTAGGGCATGGCGATGACGATGCCGCGTCCGATCGACTGGACGAAGCCGCCGGCCTTCGATTTCGCCATGGCAAGGCCGATATCGTCCATCTTCACGATGATCGCGACGGCGCCATAGACGGCGACCGTCACGCCGATCGCGACGATTGCAAGGACCGCCACCTTCGTCCAGAAGCCTCCGTCTGCCGGAAGGCCCGCAAGCGTGATCGCCATGATTTCTGCCGAGAGGATGAAATCCGTCGAGATCGCTCCTTTTACCTTCTGATCCTCCAGCTTCTGCGGATCCTCAGGCTTGGCGCCCACCTTCTTCTCGTGCCCGTGCGCCTTGTGCGGCACGATCCATTCGAAGATCTTCTCCGCACCCTCGTAGCAAAGATAAAAACCGCCGAGCATGAGGAGTGGGGTGATCGCCCACGGTGCGAATTCGGACAGAAGCAGCGCGATCGGCAGGAGGAAGATCAGCTTGTTCTTGAGCGAGCCGAGCGTGATGCGCCAGATGATGGGCAGCTCGCGTTCCGGTTTGAAGCCGGTGACGTAGCGCGGCGCAACGGCGGCATCGTCGATCACGACGCCGGCGGCCTTCGAGCCGGCTTTCATGGCCTGTGCCCCGACATCGTCAAGCGAGGCCGCCGCGACCTTTCCGAGGGCCGCGATGTCGTCGAGAAGGGCGATCAGTCCGACACTCAAGGGGCGTCTCCGTTCGTGGTTGTGTCTGTGACGGGCCAAGGTCTGCCCGCTCGAAATCGTCAGTGGAACATAGGGCAGGGATCCATTCCGCGAAGGATGGTGAGCGGGGAACGACATTATTCGAAGGAGTGCGGAAAGAATTCCAGCCGCAAAAGCGAAAGAAGATGGAAACAAATATAGAACAAACTGGATGCGCGGTGGATGAAATGCCCGGTCTTCGAAATCACTCTTGAAGTTCTTGCTGGTACGCGTTTGAAACGAGCCCAGCCTGCCGAGGAGAAAGCCCCATGCGCGAGATCGTTTTCGATACCGAAACGACGGGCCTCGACAACAAGGTCGACCGTGTGATCGAGATCGGTGGCGTCGAGCTCTGGAACCACATTCCGACGGGCAAGACCTATCACCAGTTTATCCGGCCGGCCGGCCGCAGGGTCGATCCGGCGGCCTTCGACGTCCACGGCATTTCGGACGAATTCCTCGTGGACAAGCCGCTCTTCGAAGAGATCGCGGACGAGTTCCTGGCCTTTTTTTCCGATGCCAAGCTGATCGCTCACAATGCCAGTTTCGACATCGGCTTTCTGAACGCCGAGCTTCGACGGCTGGACCAGCCGCCGATCGAGCCTTCGATCGTCATCGATACGCTGGCCATGGCGCGGCGCAAGTTTCCGATGGCGCCGGCGAGCCTCGATGCGCTCTGCTCACGCTTTTCGGTCGATACGTCGAAGCGCGAAAAGCACGGCGCGCTGCTCGATTCCGAACTCTTGGCCGATGTCTATATCGAGCTGATCGGCGGGCGGCAGTCGGCGCTCGGCCTGACGGTCGAGGCGGACGAGGCCTTTGACTATGGAGACACGGGCAGCGCAGCTCCCGTCGCGGCGCGCGAGAAACCGCTTGCCCCGAGGCTGAGCGAGGACGAGCGCGAGCGTCATGCCGCCTTCGTCGAAAGCCTGGGTGAAGAGGCGCTCTGGTGGAAATACCTGCCGCGCGGGGCGAGCGAAAGCGTTGCCGCGGAATAGGTGCGGTCACCTGCAAAATTTGATCGAATATCCGTCTTCATAAGAAAAGCCGGAGCGGCGAGACCACTCCGGCTTTAAAGCTGAACCAATAACCGTTCGAGCCTTGCGAGAGCGGGAATGCCATGCATTGGCATCCAAGCTCTCATCCTCTGCCTTATACCGCCGGACGAATGAATTGGCCCGTTGGGTCAATCCACGCCCGGCAAACGGCTCAAACGCCGCTCGGGCTGCCGACGACCCATGAAGCCGATGGTTTCAAAGGTCCGCCGGCCTTAGCTCGGCTGGGAAGGCTGCTGCACCTGCTGGCGGGCACGCTCTTCGGCAACACGCTGCTGGAAGAGCTGCGCGAAGTCGATCGGGTCGATCATCAGCGGCGGGAAGCCGCCATTGCGCGTCACGTCGGCGATGATCTGGCGCGCGAACGGGAAGAGAAGACGCGGGCACTCGATAAAGAGGATCGGGACGCGGTGCTCGTCCTTGAAGTTCTGCAGGCGGAAAACGCCGCCATATTCCAGCTCGGCGTGGAACAGCGTCTGCTCGCCTTCGCCGGCCTTGGCGTCGAGCTTGAGGCGCACGTCGAAATCGGTCTGGGAGCCTTCGATCTGATTGGCCGTCACGTTGACGCCGATATTGATGCCCGGTGCCTGCTCACGGTTCCGCAGGACGGCGGGAGCCATCGGGCTTTCGAAGGAGAGGTCGCGCACGAACTGCGTGAGAATGTTGAGCTGGGGCGCAGCTTCGCCGGTCTGTGCCCCGTTGCCGTTCGGTGTCTGGCCGTTTGTTTCGGACATGATATCTCCAAGCTGGGTTGAGGCACACGAGGCTTTCGTCTCGAAAAAGACCCGCTGCCGTTCGTATCGATCGATCCTGTCGCTGTCAGCGCTCCGACAAGAGGGCTGCAAGCGGTCTTGAAGGCGAGCTAACACGCACGCCCGAAACGGACAAGGCTACGCCCGGATGGCGAGTGTCTTACGGAAAAGTCCGTCGCCGGACTTGAGAAGATCGGGCTCCGGTCTCGTCGCGCGGACATGCCGCGCCCTTTCGCCATGGTCTTGCGGTCGGGATCATCGGAGAGCTATCCAGTTGGCTTCGGATCGAGGCATGCCGGCAAGTGCTGACCATGCCTTATCATTCCATTCCAGTTCGATCATGAAGGCCCCGGACAATGAAGCGTTCCGACATCAATCGCATCATGGCGGACGCCGCCGAAATGATCGCGGCCCATGGCTTCGTCCTGCCACCCTTCGCCAACTGGACGCCCGAGGATTTCAAGGCGCGCAAGGGCGAGGCCCGCCACGTGATCGACAGCCGCTGCGGCTGGGACATCACCGATTACGGCGCTGGGCGGTACGACGAGATGGGCCTTTTCCTCTTTACGCTCAGAAACGGCCAGCTCTCCGATCTCTCCGCCGGTCAGGGCATGTGCTACGCGGAGAAATTGCTGATTTCACGCGAAAATCAACTCAGCCCGATGCACACCCATGTCATCAAGGCCGAGGACATCATCAATCGCGGGAGTGCGACGCTTGTGGTCGAACTCTTCGGCTCGGACGAAAGCGGCAGCTTCAGCGAAACCGCCGGCGGGCGCGTGATGTGCGACGGGGTCTGGCGCGATTATGCCCCCGGGGAGCGCCTGTCGCTAGCGCCGGGCGAAAGCGTGACCTTGCGTCCGGGCGACTGGCATGCCTTCTGGGGCGAGGGCGGAGACGTTCTCATCGGCGAGGTTTCGACGGTGAACGACGACGAGACGGACAATATATTCCGCGAGCCGATCGGCCGGTTTGCCAGGATCGAGGAAGACGAGCCGCCGCACCGGCTTCTGGTCAGCGACTACGCGACCTGGCTCGCCTGACCGGCTCCCGCAGAGCTTCGTTCGAGCGCCAGATGCGATAAGTCTGGGTCGGCATCGTGCTCTAAGCGCTTCTGCCCTTCAGCGACTTCGAACTCTGATTGAACATGATCTCGTTGTTGTCGACCCGATGCCGGCCGTTGTTCTGCCTGTCCTTGGCAAGGTCGATGGCGCGCTGGACGGCCGGCCTCTGCTTGATGCGTCCGCGCCAGTCCGAAACGTTCGGAAACGCATCGAGCGACGCGCCCAGCGGCTTGGCGATGAAAGCCCAGGGGAAGGCCTGCATGTCGGCGATCGAATAATCGTCGCCCATGATGTAAGGTCGGTCCGAAAGCCGGTTTTCCAGAACGCCGAGATTGCGGTCATATTCGCCGAGATAGCGCCTGAAGCCGTAGTCGCGTTCGTCTTCGGGGGCATAATTCTTGAAATGGCTGAGTTGTCCGGCCATCGGCCCCTGACTGCCGGTCTGCCAGAACAGCCACTCGTCGAGTTCTTTCATGGCTAGACGATCATCGCGTGCCGGGGCGAACCGGCCGGTCTTTTCAGCCAGATAGAACAGGATTGCCGCCGACTCGAAGACGGGTACCGGCGCTTTGCCGTAAGCTTCGGGCGGACCATGATCGACGATCGCCGGCATCTTGGCGTTCGGACTGATCTCAAGAAAGGCCGGCTCGAACTGTTCGCCGGCATGAAGATCCATCAGCTTCAGGTCGTAGTCGAGGCCGGATTCCTCCAGCATGATCGCGACCTTCCAGCCATTTGGCGTTGGCGCATAATAGAAGTCGATCATCGTTGGTCTCCGTCTGGTTCCGCCGCCGCGCCCGAGGCAAAGAGGTCGGCGATCGCGGCTGCGTCATATCCGGCTTCGGTAAGAATTGCCCGCGTGTCGGCGCCAAGCCGCCGGGCAGGCGAGGGGGCGTCGAGCGGTGTTTCGGAAAAGCGCGCAGGCGCACGGGCCTGCCGGATCTGGCCCGCCTCAGGATGGGCGATCTCAACGACCGTGCCGTTCGCCTCGATCTGCGGATGATGGATCATCTCGCCGCGCTTGAGAACAGGCGCGCACGGGACATCGTGCTCGGTGAGACGCTTCATCCAGTGCTCGGTCGTGTCCTCGATAAGGGCTGCCTGCGTCAGTTCGAGCCGTGCACGCTTGTTGATCTCGCGGGCCGACACGGTGGCGAAGCGCTCGTCCTCAAGCCATTCCGGCCTGCCGACCGCGGCCGATAGGCCCTTCCACGTCTTGTCCGTATGGGCCGAGACCGCCATGAAGCCGTCGGCTGTCTGGTAGATGAGCTCGACGAAGCTCTGGGCCTCGTCCGGGTCGCAATCGTCCGGCCCATTCTCATTGGCCTCGGCTCCGACAAAGGTGTGGCCGCTCATGTCGGAGGAAAAAAGGAACGCGACGATCGTGTCGAGCATCGAGAGCGTCAGATGGTTGCCTTCGCCGCTGCGTTCACGGGCAAAAAGCGCGGCAGTGATCGCCTGTGCCGCCTGGATGCCGGTCACCTTGTCCGGCACGATGGTGCGCACGAGCCTAGGGCGCGGCCCGCCGCCGCCCTGAACGCTTGCAAGTCCCGACAGGGCCTGAATCAGCGGATCATAGACCGGCCGCTTCGCCCATTCGCCGGTAAAGCCGAAGCCCGCGATCGAGGTATAGATCACGGCAGGATTTCGCTTGCGAACGGCCTCGTAACCGATCCCGATCCGGGTCGCGACGCCCGGCCTGAAATTCTCGACGATGACATCGGCCGTCTCCGCGATTCTGAGGGCCGCTTCCAGCCCGGCCGGGGTCTTGAGGTCGATCGCGACCGAGCGCTTGCCCCGGTTGTTCTGGAGGAAGGAGGCCGAGAAACCCCCACGCTGATCGGCGACCTGGCGGGAATGATCCCCGCCATCCGGCCGCTCGATCTTGATGACCTCCGCGCCCTGATCCGCAAGGGTCATCGTCGCGAGCGGGCCTGCGATCATCGTCGTGAAATCGACGATCCGAATGTGCGAAAGCGGTCCAGCCATTCGCCGTTCTCCCTTCAGGCGTCCGGTTTCGTCCCGGTGAGAAATTCGGCGATGCGGTCCATCGCCCGGGCGATGTTCACCTCCGAATTGGCGTAGGAGATGCGGATATAACCTTCCCCGAGCGTGCCGAAGTCCGGCCCGCCGACAAGCGCGACATGGGCCTTTTCCAGAAGCGACGAGGCGAGCTTTTTCGATTTCCAGCCCGTCTCGGCAATGTTCGGAAAGGCATAGAAGGCCCCTTTCGGCGTTGCGCAGGTGACGCCGGGCAGGGCGTTTGCCCGCTCGACGACCAGCTTGCGGCGCCGGTCGAAGGCTTCCATCATGCGCTTGACGTCCTCCTGCGACCCGTCGATGGCCGCGATCCCGGCGAACTGGCTCGGCGCGTTGACGCAAGACCAGCAGTTGACCGCGAGCTTGCGCACATGGCCGTAGAGCGCGTCGGGCCAGATCGACCAGCCCATGCGCCAGCCGGTCATTGCCCAGGTCTTCGACCAGCCATTGAGAACGATGAGGCGGTCGCGGATCTCGGGATAGGTGAGGAGCGAGGTGTGGACCTCGCCGTCATAGGTCATGACATCGTAGATCTCGTCCGACAGGATCGCGACGTCCGGAAAGTTCTGAAGCCCCGCGACGAGCTTGTCGATCTCAGCCTTCGGGGTGACGCCGCCGGTCGGATTGGCCGGCGAGTTGAGGATCAGGAGCCGGGTCCTGTCGGTGATCAGCGACAAGGTCTCTTCGGCGGAAAAGGCGAAACCGTTCTCCTCGCGGATCGGAACCGGGACCGGCTTTGCTCCGGTGAACTCGATCATCGAGCGATAGATCGGAAAGCCGGGATCGGGATAGAGGATTTCCGCGCCCGGTTCGCCGAACATCATGATCGCGGCGAACATGGTCGGCTTGCCGCCCGGCATGATCATGACGCTTTCGGGCGAGATCTCCACGCCGGTGAGCGAGAAGGTGCGCCGTGCAACGGCTTCGCGGGTCGCAAGAAGACCATTCGCGGGCGTATATCCGTGATGACCGTCCTTGAGCGCCTTGACGGCGGCTTCGACGATATGTGGCGGCGTCAGGAAGTCCGGCTGACCGATCCCGAGATTGACGACGTCGTGGCCTTCGCCGGACAAGGCGGTCGCGCGGGCGAGAACCGCAAAGGCGTTTTCCTCGCCGATCCGGTCGAAGGCGGAAATGGTCTTCAGCATGAATTCGCTTTCGTATTCCTTTGGTTCAACCTGTGAAGGACCGCAGCCTCGTTCCGTCAGTCCTCGTCGTCTTTCACGGGAACCAGATAGTTCAGTGCGAGGCGTCCACCATCGGCGTAGATGGTGTCTCCAGTAATGTAGCTCGCATCGTCGGAGGCGAGGAAGGCCGCGATCGCGGCGATCTCCTTCGGGTCGCCGACGCGTCCGAGCGGCGTTCTGGACAGGATCATCTTTTTGGCGGCCTCGTCGCCGACCGCGCTCTTCAGCATATCGGTCATGATCGAGCCGGGTCCGATGGCGTTCACCCTTATGCCATGCGGGGCGAGCGACAGCGCCATGACCTTCGTCAAGGATTTGAGGCCGCCCTTCGAAACCGAGTAGCCGACCTGATCGGCCAGCGCGAATTCGGCATTGATCGAGGACATGTTGATGATCGTCCCCGCACTGCCACCTTGCTTGATCTTCTCGACCATGTGCCGGGCGATCGCCTGTCCGCAGAGAAACGCGCCTTTCAGATTGACGTCGAGCACCTTCTGGAAATCGGAGACGTCGAGCTCGAGGAAGCCCGCCTTCTGGACAATGCCGGCATTGTTCACGAGGATGTCGATATCTGCGAAGGCATCGAGCGACGATGCGATGAGGTTATGGACATCGAGCTTCTCGGCGACGTTCGCCGCGACGAAATGAACCTCGCCATATTCGGCGAGATCGCGCGCTGCCTCTTGGCCCGCCCGCTCGTTGATATCGGCGATGACGACTTTCGCGCCATCATGCAGGAATCGGCGCGCCACGGCATAGCCGATGCCCTTCGCGCCTCCGGTGACGATCGCTACGCGTCCGTCGAGTGCCATGATCGCTCTCCTTCGTTTTCGTTCCGCCCGCCTTCAACAACGCCGGCCGGCCTGCCGGGATGTGGGGCAATGCGCTCCGGTGTCCTGTTCTTAGCGTGGCGATTTTTGCGCCGCGGCCTCGACTTGCGCGCGACCGGCCATTGGATAAACTTCGCCGCGATTGGAGCATGATGACAAAGGTTGCAGGACTTTTCGGATGACATCATGCGCAAAACAAAGACTTAGCGCGAAATGTCGGGTCCGACTCATGGTTTTTCGCTCGGAATCGACGAAGGATGTTGAATGGCCCTGAGGGTTATAGGTAGGGCGTTGATCGGGTTCGTGGCCAGCGCCCTCTTTCTGGCCGCTTATCCATGGGACCTGTCTGCCCACGCCGGAGACCTCGCAAAGCTCGAACCCATCGGCTTTTCCGAGGACGGTTCGGTGTTCGCCTTTCAGGAAACCGGCGTTCAGGACGGCTCGGGCTTTCCCTATGCCAATATTTTCGTCCTCGACCTGAAGCGCGACCGCTTCATCGAGCCATCGCCGGTCCGGGTGCTGCTGAAGGACGAGACCATGAGCGTCGCGGAGGCCATGTCCGAAGCGCGAGCCGAAGCGTCCGACATTCTGACAAGGCTCATGCCGGAGCCGCGCCGGGGGCTTGCCGTCGTCGAGAACCTGCCGACCGATCTTTCGACCGACGGCAAGATCGCGCGCTTCATGCCGCGCCGGATCGTTCCGCCGGTCGATCCGGCCGTGGAATTGCGGCTTTCGACCTTCCCGATGCCGGGACCGGAACTTTGCGCAGGGATTGCCGAGACTGCCGGATACAGGCTGACCAAGATCGGTCTCGCCGAGGGCCAGCAGACGGTCACCCTTCACGAGGATACGGGAATTCCTCTCTCTCGTGGATGTCCGCTGGACTACACCATTCGTCAGGTCCGGCTCTATGCCAAGCCTTCCGGCGGATATGCGGGCGTTGCGATCATTGCCGTCGAGAGCGTCGGCTTCGAGGGGCCCGACACCCGCCATATCGCTCTGCCCGTGCCGATGGACTGAGGATTGGATACGAGAACAAGGGGCCCTGCCTCGATTGAGGGAAATCGAGGTGTCTGGTAGAGCGCTGATCAAACCCCGATCCTCCGTCCGATATCGAAAGCCCAAAGCCTCATGATTCCCCGTTACGCCCGACCGGATATGGTCGCCGTCTGGTCGCCCGAGACCAAGTTCCGCATCTGGTTCGAGATCGAGGCCCATGCTTGCGATGCGCTCGCGGACCTCGGCGTGATCCCGAAGGAAGCGGCACGGACGATCTGGGAAAAGGGCGGCGCCGCGACCTTCGACATCGAGCGGATCGATGCGATCGAGCGCGAGACCAAGCATGACGTCATCGCCTTCCTGACCCATCTTTCCGAAATCGTCGGGCCCGATGCGCGCTTCGTCCATCAGGGCATGACCTCGTCGGATGTGCTCGACACCTGCCTCAACGTGCAGCTGACCAAGGCCACCGATATCCTGCTTGGCGATCTCGACAGGTTGCTGGAGGCCCTCAAGAAAAGGGCCTTCGAGCATAAGGATACGATCACGATCGGCCGCTCGCACGGCATCCATGCCGAGCCGACGACGTTCGGCGTCAAGCTCGCCCAGGCCTATGTAGAGTTCGAGCGCTGCCGGGCCCGTCTCGTCGCGGCCCGCGAGGAGATCGCGACCTGCGCCATTTCCGGTGCGGTCGGCACCTTCGCCAATATCGATCCGCGCATCGAGGAGCATGTCGCCCAGGCGATGGGACTGAAGGCCGAGCCGGTCTCGACCCAGGTCATTCCGCGCGATCGCCACGCCATGTATTTCGCGACCCTCGGCGTCATCGCCTCTTCGGTCGAGCGGCTCGCGACCGAAATCCGCCACCTCCAGCGCACGGAAGTTCTGGAAGCCGAGGAGTTCTTCTCGAAGGGCCAGAAGGGCTCCTCGGCCATGCCGCACAAGCGCAATCCGGTGCTGACGGAAAACCTCACCGGCCTTGCCCGCATGGTGCGCTCCTACGCCATGCCGGCCATGGAAAACGTCGCCCTCTGGCACGAGCGGGACATCTCGCACTCCTCCGTCGAGCGCTATATCGGCCCGGACGCGACGATCACCCTCGATTTCGCGCTTCACCGCCTCACCAATGTGGTTGAGAATCTGCTCGTCTACCCCGAGCGCATGCAGGCCAATATGGACCGGCTCGGCGGCCTCGTTCATTCCCAGCGCATCCTGCTGGCACTCACCCAGGCCGGCGTTTCCCGCGAGGATGCCTATCGGCTCGTCCAGCGCAACGCCATGAAGGTCTGGGAGAGCTATCACGTCTCCGGCGACGCAAAGGTGGATTTCCTCGAGCAGCTTCTCGCCGACGAGGAGGTGCGCGGCGCTTTGTCGGAGGAGGAAATCCGCTCGCGGTTCGATCTTGGCTATCATACCAAGCACGCCGACACGATTTTCCGCCGCGTATTCGGATAAGACTGCCGGACACATGAATTGACCTCAGGCCAATTCTCGCCGGTCGCACGACGCAAGCGCCGCTCGGGCAGCCGACTGACCTTTGAAGGCGCTGCTTTCAAAGGTCAGACGTTAAAACCTCTCCGCTCGCTCGTGCTTTGATCGGCGCGAGCGAGCGCTAGATCCTTGTTCAGGATCAGCAATCTGGAGGTTGAGCAATGGCACCGCGAATGGGACCGAGCTTCGAAAAAGGGCGCGGTCGCGCAATCATCTGGCCGGTCGTCGTGCTGGTCGCCGCGATCGCCATCTATTTCCTGTTCGTCGATCAGCCGGGCGATCAGACGCCGTCCGACGAGCCGCTCGAGCCCGCGACCCAGAGCGATATCGGCGGAACCGGCACGGGGAACGGAGCCGGGCAGGGCGAACAGTGAGCCGTTTCGAACTCGATCGGCGGACGGTCCTTCTCACCGGCGGTTCGTCCGGCGTCGGAGCGGCGCTTCTGAAGATGCTTGTCGAGCGCCAGTGCCGCGTCATCGTCTGGTCGCGGCGGGCGCCTCAGATAAGCAGCGATCTGATCGAGCACGAGGCGGTCGATCTCTCCGATTCTGCAGCGCTCGACGACGCCCTTAACCGGCTGACGACGAAACATCCGGGCCTCTCCCTCGTCATCAACAATTCCGGCACAGGCGAACAGGGCCGGTTCCTCACGACTGATCCGAAGGAGCTTAATGCCCGGGCCGATCAGCAGATCGCGGTCAATCTCACAGCGCCGATCCACATCGCGAACCGGCTGTTCAAGCCGCTGTCCGAGCAGCCCTCGGCGATGATCGTCAACAATACGAGCGGGCTCGCCGTGGCACCGACGGCGAACAATCCGATCTATTGCGCGACCAAGGCGGGCCTTCGCTCCTTCACCATGTCGATGCGCTACCAGGCCGAAGCCCATGCGCCCAACCTGAAGATCGTCGAGATCCTGCTGCCTGTCGTCGAAACGCCCATGACGACCCATTACAAGACCCAGAAGGTCTCCGTGGAAAAGGCGGTGCAGCGCATCGTGAAAGGGCTCGAAAACGCCGAGAGCGAAATCTGGGTCGGTCCTGCCGCCGTCCTTCGCGGCGTTAACGCGGTCGCCCCGGGCATGGCGCGATGGGTGGTGAGGAAGCTCGCCCGCTGATCAGCCGGGCGTTACATCCATCACCAGCATCTGGTGGTCCGAATAGGGCTGATCGACGATTCTGATCGTCGCGGTCTCCCGCAGATCCTCCGAGATCAGACAGGTGTCGAGCGCTGCACGCCAGGGCCCGAAGCGGAAGGTCGGCTCCATCCCCTTGTTGGCATGGTAGAGATGGCCCGATGCGAGAAGGGGGGCGAGCTCGCTCTCGCCGCGAAGGGCATTGAAATCGCCGACGACGACGGTCGAGGCGTGATCTTCAGCGACCCAGGTCGCGAGCTCCCGGATCTGCCGCGTTCGTTCGCTTTCGACGAGAGACAGGTGGACGACGAGAACCCGCACCGCAAGCCTCTCGGTCTGAAGGCGGATGTCATAGACAAGCTTCTTCTTGCCGTCTGTAAGATAGCGGTCCGTCGCCGTGACCGGCCTCTTGGCGAGGAAGGCGTTCGATTTGCCGTAGGAGATATGAAACGGCGAGAGCGTTCGCGTCCGGCCATATTTGCCGTGCGCGCCGGACACCGGAAGAAGATCGCCGCCGATGGTCGGCAGCTGGTCGAAGAAGCGATTGGTGATCGAGCCGCGATCGAGCTCGACGAGGCAGCAGAGATCGGGAGACAGCTCCCTGATCTTCGCGCTCAGTTGGGATATGCTCTCGGTCTGGGCTGCAAGCGGCGTGTAGACGTGCCGCCAGAACCGCCCGACATGCTGGCGGATGGAGCCGTCGATCCCGCGAAGGTAACCGAGGTTGGCGTAGACGATGCGTGTCACAGACGAATGGCTTCTCGGCTTATGGCGGTCTTTGTCGGTCTGAGTTCTGGCAGATAGTCGCGCGTTTGCGTGATACCAGCCTTGAGCACAGACAGATGGGCTCTTCCAGATCGGAAGCGCTGCCTTAAACTCTCCCGCACGGCTGGCGCCAGAGGTTTGGCCTTGTCCTGTCGTTTCACCGCCTGAAGCTTACGAGACCCACGATTTTTCACGTCCTCACGATCGATGTTCTGCCGACACTCCTGGGGATCGCTGGTTGGACGATCGTTTTCGGAGCGCTGGTCTACATTCCCTTCAAGCGCTCGCCCGCAGCGGCCCAGGCCTGGCTTCTCCTCTTCTTTTTCCTGCCCTGGGTGGCCCTGCCGATCTATTTCTTCCTCGGCAATGCGCTTCATCCGAAATGGCGCCGGGGCCGGCTCAAGCAGATACCGGGAATTCTGGAGCCCATTATCCGGCGAATCGGCGAGCGCTCGCCGACCGCCATCGACGCGCTGAAGACCCGGCATCGGATCACGGCGCAACTGGTGGAAGAGATCGGCCGCCTTCCGCCGGTTCATGGCAACGAGATCGAGTTCGATGGCGACTATAACCGCGTGGTCGATCGCATCGCGGCCGATATCGATGCCGCCGAGCACCATGCCCATCTCTGCTTCTACATTTTGCAGGACGACGAGGCCGGAAACCGCGTTCTCAGCGCGCTGGAGCGGGCGGCGGCGCGCGGTGTGACCTGCCGGCTCCTCATCGATGCCGTCGGTTCGTCCGCCGATCGCCGCCGCATCACCCGGCGCCTCAAGGGCTCGGGCGTAGAAATGCACGTGATCCTTCCCTTGCGATTCTGGAGCCAGGCGACGCGGCTCGATCTGCGCAACCATCGCAAGATCGTCGTCATCGACGGCAAGATCGGCTGGGTCGGCTCCCAGAACATGCACCGGATCGAATACGAGCCGAAGACCTTCTATCGCGAGCTGATGGCCCGGGTGACCGGGCCGGTCGTCCTCGAACTCCAGACGATCTTCGTCGGCGACTGGTATCTGGAGACCGAAGAGGATATCGCGACCGAGGAGCTGTTGCCGCCGGATGCGCTGGACCGCGCCGAGATCGGCTCCGGATCGCTCCTTCAGGTGATGCCGACGGGGCCGGATTTCCCGGAAGCCGGCGTGGATGTGCTTTTCACCGATCTCATCCACAATGCCCGCCGGCGCATTGCCCTGGCGACACCCTATTTCGTGCCCAACGACGAGCTTTTGAACGCGATCTCGACCGCAGTCCGAAAAGGGGTGCAGGTCGAGCTCTACATTACCGCGACGACGAACAGCCTCCTGATCGACCTCGCGCAAGGGTCCTATTTCGATGAACTTCTGAGCGCAGGCGTGGAGGTCTATCTTTATCGCGAGCGGTTCTTGCACGCCAAGCATCTCTCGATCGACGAGGATATCGCGATCATCGGGTCGTCGAACATGGATCTGCGGTCCTTCGAGCTGAATTCGGAGGTGACCCTGATCGCTTACGACCGCGATCTCGCATCCCAGCTGGCAAAGATCGAAGGCGATTATCGGGCGAAGTCCAAGCGGCTGGAACTCGCCACATGGCGCGAGCGGGGCTTCTTCAGGCAGCTTGCGGAAAACATCACACGGCTGATCAGCCCGTTGCTCTAATCATTCACCGCCGTCGCGCCTCTTCCCGACCGGCTGACCTTGCCGACATAGGTTGGCCGATCGGTGCCGCATGCGAATGAGGGCGCGCGGTCGTCGGCGACTTCCCGGGCAAGACCATTGGCATTCGGGTTCGCCCGAGCGTCCACATAGGCGATCGCGCAGCCGGCTTTTCCTTTAAAGCCGATCTTGTGAACCGAGAGAACCTGGCCCTTTTCGCCGCCGTCGCCCGGATCGAGATGAAAGCGCAGGATCGCGGCGATCGGCTTGCCCGCAGCAAGACGCCATTCCACCGTGTCGCCCGTCGAGTTGAAGGCGCCGAAGGTCTCGAAAAACTGATTGGGCGTGCCGAAATCGACGTCGGCGCGCAGATCACCCTCGTTATAATAGACCGGAATACCGCGATAGCCGGGGCATTTGAGAGAAACGGAGCCGCCTTCATCTGAAAAGAAGAGGGTTTCGCAGGCGTCGAAGTCGATTTTCGTATAGGTGCTGTCGTTCGCGGCGGCGACCGCTGGGAAGGTTGTCGCTATGATGAGGCCGGTCAGCAAAAAGCGCGTTTCGCGAAGGGCGGGCCTGTCTTTCAGATTCTTCGATGAAGTCACCTGACCGCTCCCGTCTGAGGATAGCCCCTGACCTTTGACGATCCGGCAGCACGGTGCAGCTGTCAAGGCATCTCAAGCAACCGTGCAATCGTCGACAGGGCGCCCGGGTCACCTTCGATCAGGACGGTCTTGGAACGGCTGGTTGGGCCGGCGACGACGCTTGCCGCCGATTTCGGAACGCCGAAGCGCTTCGCGACGAGCTTTTCAAGTGCGGCGTTCGCCTTGCCGTCTTCGGGAACCGCGCGGACTTTCGCCTTCAGGCGCAATCGCCCCGCGCCGTCGTCCGCAAGTCCTTCCAGAGCGTCTTTGGAGGATTTCGGCGTCACGCGGACGAAGAGTTTCAGACCTGCGTCGCTCGCCTCGAAGAACGGCTCTGTCATTCTAGTGGAGCGAGTTCGACATCATCGAGAAACGATGGCGTCGATCAGATGCCGGCGTTGGCAACGGCTGGATAGAGATAGATGATGATGACCTGCTGCAGGAAGAAGATACCGAGAAGAGCAACGAGCGGCGAGAGGTCGATGCCGCCGAGATCCGGCAGGACGCTGCGGATGCGGCGGTAGAGCGGCTCGGTTGCCTTGTAGAGGAAGGTCGCAATCGAGTCGACGAACTGATTGCCCGAATTGACGATGTTGAAGGCAAACAGCCAGGAAAGAATCGCCGAGGCGATGATGATCCACCAGTAAATATTGAGGGCGAGCATCACGACACTGAGAACGGCGAGCATAATATGGGTGACTTCCTCTTGGCGTTTGGTCTCCCTGCCATGTAGCGATGGCAGGGCTTGCCCGCAAGCAAGGCGGCGGTGGGCGGGATATGACTCCCTTTGTTTGCCCTATCGAGCTTGCTCAAATGTGAATCTACGGGATGCTTGACGCATGCGGCCAGCGCGCTTATAGACCCGCTCAAGACTTTTGTGAGCGCCCTCGTGGGCGCTTTTCGCCTTTGAGCGGTCGAAAGGTTTTCGGACCTGACGATTTCGAGGGCGTGACGACAAGCATCTGACGACGATCAGGATAGACAAGAAAGAGACGCCCGATGGCCAACACTCCTTCGGCCAAGAAGGCGGCGCGCAAGATCGCCCGCCGTACCGCAGTCAACACCGCCCGCCGCTCGCGCGTTCGCACGTTCTTGCGCCGCGTCGAAGAGGCGATCGCCTCCGGCAACAAGCAGGCCGCTACGGAAGCTTTCCGCCAGGCTGAGCCCGAGATGATGCGCGCTTCTTCCAAGGGCGTGTTCCACAAGAACACTGCTTCGCGGAAGATTTCTCGTCTCGCTCAGCGTGTGAAGAAACTCGCCGACGCCTGAGCCCTGCCGCCGGGGTTTCCCGGCTTGGGATCGATCGTTGAAAGGCTCGGGGAAATCCGGGCCTTTTGGCGTTTTTCGAACCTGCGGCGACGCCGTGCGAGAGTGCCAAAAAATTTCGCCCCGGCCGAGTGTTTCATCGGGCCCGGACTCTTGCCCAAGAACGCCTGCTCCCACAATCTATCCCCATGAACCAGAACCCTTTCCTCATCTCCCCCGCCGAACTTGCCGACACACTCGGACGTCGCGGTCTCTCGATCGTCGATGCATCCTGGTATCTGCCGGCGATGGGCCGTTTCGCGAAGTCGGAATTTGAGGCCGGCCACGTGCCGGGCGCGGTGTTCTTCGATCAGGACGAGATCGTCGATCCGGCGTCAACGCTTCCCCATACGCTTCCTTCTCCGGATATCTTTGCCGATAAGGTCGGCGCGCTCGGCGTCTCGGAAGCCGATACGATCGTGGTCTATGACGGGATGGGCCTGTTCTCAGCCCCGCGCGTATGGTGGATGTTCCGCACCTTCGGCGCCAAGGATGTCCGGGTGCTCGATGGCGGGCTTCCCGCATGGATCGAAGGTGGTTTCCCACGAGAGATGGGGGCGCCAAAGATCGATCCCGTGACGTTCGCGGCGGACTTCGACCGAAGCGCCGTCGCCTCGCTGGACGAGATGCGCGCATTCGCGAACGGCCGTGGTGATCGTCGCATCGTCGACGTGCGACCTGCCGATCGGTTCGACGGCACTTCGCCCGAACCGCGCGAGGGCGTTCGCTCCGGGCACATGCCGGGTGCGAGCAATCTGCCCTTCCTGACATTGCAGGAGAATGGTCGGCTGAAAAGCCCGGACGCTCTCAGGGCCGAAATGCAGGGTGCCGGTGTCGACCCGCAGGAAAAGGCCGTGACGAGTTGCGGCTCAGGCGTGACGGCGGCCGTCCTCAACCTTGCCTTCGCCAGCCTCGGCAATTTCGACGTGAAGCTTTATGACGGCTCTTGGAGCGAGTGGGGTTCGGCCACCGATACGCCGGTCGAGACCCGGCCGTGAGAGCCGTCGAACTTCTGACGACGCGCGTCACCAGCCTCGAAATGACGGCGGAGGCGCACAGCGCGCGCAGGCGTATCTCGCCGTTGGTGCCCTCTTTGCGCGTCGAAGAGGTGCCGCGTCTTCCGTTACAGCGCTACAGAGACCTCTATGCCAGTGTCGGTGCGGCCCATCACTGGACGTCCCGTCTGATGCCGGACAGGCGGCTTGCCGAAGAAATTCACAATCCGCGTACGCGCATCTACCTTGCCGACATGGGCCATCAGACGGCGGGTTGGTTCGAGCTCGAGGTGAAGCGGAACATCCGTCAGGCGCGGATCGTGCATTTCGGGATTTTGCCGGCCCATCGGGGCAAGGGGCTTGCAGGTCCGATGCTTGAGGAAGCGATCGCGGCGGGCTTTGCCGACCGGCCCTTTCGGTTGACTATCGAGACGAACACGCTCGATCATCCGGCGGCGCTCAATCTGTACCGAAAGCACGGGTTTATTCCCTACGCGACGCGCGAGGTAAAAACGCCGACCTGGGCTTCCCTTGCCGAGGCACAGACGGCGGCGGAATAAACCGGCCCCTTCCGGCTGGAGAAACCGCTGGCTGAAGACGCGGGAATTCTCTGCGTCTTTCTGATAAGGCTTGCGTTTCGATCCCGCCTTATGGCTTGCTCTTCATGCTGACTGGAGAGCACGCCCATGATCGACCCGGCCACCCTGATCACTTATTGCGCGATCGTGCTCGGCTTCGTTTTCATTCCGGGACCTGCAACGCTCCTGACGGTCGCGCGTGCGACGACATCCGGCACGCGGGTCGGCATCGCGACGGGAGCCGGCATCACCGCCGGCGACATCTTCCACACGCTCTTTGCCGTCGTCGGCATCTCGGCGATCATCGCGGCTTCGAGCCTGCTCTTCAGTGTGGTGAAATATGCAGGCGCCGCCTACCTCGTCTATCTCGGCATCAAGGCGATTGTGGAGAAGGCACCCACAGCGCTCGGCGCAGGCCAGCTGCCCCTGACAGCCGGGCAGGCGTTTCGTCAGGCGATTCTTGCCGAGGTGCTGAACCCGAAGACCGCGCTCTTCTTCCTCGCCTTTCTTCCGCAATTCGTGAAGCCGGAGAACGGAGCGGTCTTTCTGCAGCTGACGATTCTCGGCCTCACCTTCGCCTTCATCGGCTTCTTTGCGACGATCGTGTTCGCCGTCAGCTCCGGTTGGCTTGGCACTGTCCTGCGCCGAAATCCGACCGTTCTGAAATGGCAGGGAAAGGTGGTCGGCGGCATTTATTGCGGCCTCGGCCTGCGGCTCGCGCTCCAGCAGCAGCGCTGAGACATTTGAGAGGGCGACCGGCGGGCGTCGCCAGTCGCCCTCTCGGGGTTTATCGTCAGATCAGGAGATCGGCGACGATCGGGTCGCTGGTGATGTCCTGATAGCGGATACCGTCAGCATCGAAGCGCGCGAGCAGGGTATCGAAGTTCCCCCGGTCCTTCGTCTCGATGCCGAGGAGGATCGAACCGAAGTCGCGGGCCGATTTTTTCAGATATTCAAAGCGCGAAATATCGTCGTCCGGGCCGAGAAGATTAAGGAAATCCTTCAGGGCTCCAGGCCGCTGGGCAAGCCGCAGGATAAAGTACTTCTTCTTGCCCTCGAACCGCAGCGCGCGCTCTTTGACATCCGGCAGACGCTCGAAGTCGAAATTGCCGCCCGAGACGACGCAGACGACGGTCTTGCCCTCGATCTCCCGGCCAAAGCCCTTCAGCGAGTCGATCGTCAGAGCGCCCGCCGGCTCCAGCACGATGCCCTCGACATTGAGCATTTCGAGCATGGTGCCGCAAAGCCGGCCCTCCGGCGCCAGATGAACGACGCCGCTCTCAAAGCGCTTCAGAATATCGAAGGGGATCTGTCCGATTTCGGCGACGGAGGCGCCGTCCACGAAGCCGTCGATTTTCTCCATCTTCGTCAGAACGCCGCTGTCGAGACTGGTCTTGAGGCTCGGCGCGCCGAGCGGTTCCACGAAGCGCAAATCAGTCGGCGTGCCCTCGGTGCCGTGGAAGAAGCGCGTCATACCGGAGGCAAGCCCACCGCCGCCGACGGGCATGATGACGATATCGGCCTTTTCCTCGCCGAGCTGCGAGAGGATTT
Source organism: Fulvimarina fulva (assembly GCF_039652615.1). Classification (NCBI taxonomy): domain Bacteria; kingdom Pseudomonadati; phylum Pseudomonadota; class Alphaproteobacteria; order Hyphomicrobiales; family Aurantimonadaceae; genus Fulvimarina; species Fulvimarina fulva. The sequence goes on along the minus strand of NZ_JBDJAC010000003.1, from coordinate 58,410 downwards.
CCTGCGCGACGCTTGCCTGACCCTCGACGATATCGAGATGATCGAAAGGCGGCACGAGTTCGGCGCCCTCGCTTTCGGCATAGGCCTTGGCGGCCCGGTAGCAGTCGTCGAAGAAGTCGCCGATCAGCTCGATCTCGACCGCGTCGCCGCCGAACGTGCGGGTCTTGGCGATCTTTTGCTGCGGTGTCGTCACCGGCATGTAGATCCGGCCCTTCACGCCGAAGTACCGGCAGGCGAAGGCAAAGCCCTGCGCGTGATTACCGGCCGAGGCGCAGCAGAATTTCGCGCCATTGTCGCCGTTCGCCATGCGCTTGCGCATGAAGTTGAACGCGCCACGGATCTTGTAAGAGCGAACCGGCGTCAGGTCCTCGCGCTTCAGATAGATACGCGCATTGTATTTGGCCGAAAGATGCTCGTTGAGCTGAAGCGGTGTCTCTGGAAAGAGATCGCGAAGGGCGGTTTCCGCCTCGCGCACGCCGGCGGTGAATTCGGTATCGGTCATGGGTTTCGTCTTTGTGTCTGCTGACAGGCGCCGGGGTGGACTGATCCGCTCTCTAAACGGCTTGGCGCGCGCTGTCTCGAAGCAATTGCGCTTTCGCGAACTGCTTAAAACGGGTCGAACTCTCTCAGGAAAGGTTCAAGCGATGGGCTTCGGGGGCGATCGGTGCATCTGTCACCTCGCCTGATCCGCCGGTCGCGATCGCCGGGAGGGTGCGGAGCTTTAGGAGCCCTGCCGCCCGGCGAAGACGCCGGCGCCGATAATCGACAGGGAGGTCCAGCCGGTCGAACGAATGATCATCGTGAGCGCTCCCTGTGTTGCCATGCGTTGCGGTTGATCGCGCTTTTGGGCGATCGTGGCGCGATTGTAAAGTCGTCAGCTCGCACGAAGGACGGAATGGCTCAAAGTCGATCCGGTTGTAGCGACCGCGCCGTGCCGCAGGATCATTGCGAGCTGGACCCTTACGGCTTGAACGGGGGAAAGGTCGTCGGGTGTCTAAAACGAAGCCCCGGCGGTTTGCACCACCGGGGCTCGGATGTCTTCGAACGGTCGGGATGTCACGAGACACCCCGATGAGCATCAAGCGCTTTTGCGCTTGTCGTCGTTTTCGTCGACCTCTTCGTAGTCGGCATCGACCACGTCGTCGTTCGAGGCGTCCTTGGCCGCATCGGCCGCGGCATCGCTCTCGGCCTGTTCAGACTGAGAAGCCTCGTACATAGCCTGGCCGAGCTTCATGGAAGCCTGACCGAGCGTATCGCTCTTGGCCTTGATGGATTCGGCGTCCGCGTCGTCCTTCTCGAGTTCGGCCTTGAGAGCGTCGATAGCCGAACGGATCTCGTTGCGGTCATCCTCGGAGACCTTGTCGCCGTACTCTTCGAGGCTCTTCTCGGCCGAATGGACCAGCGCTTCGCCCTGGTTCTTGGCTTCGACCGTGGCGCGCCGCTTCTTGTCCGCCTCGGCATTCGCCTCGGCATCCTTCACCATCTGCTCGATATCGGCATCGGAGAGACCACCGGAAGCCTGGATCGTGATCCGCTGCTCCTTGTTGGTGCCCTTGTCCTTGGCCGAGACGTTGACGATGCCGTTGGCGTCGATGTCGAAGGTGACCTCGATCTGCGGCACGCCGCGCGGTGCAGGCGGGATCCCCTCGAGATTGAACCGGCCGAGCGACTTGTTGTCGGCGGCCATCTCGCGTTCACCCTGGAAGACCTGGATGGTAACGGCGTTCTGGTTGTCTTCGGCCGTCGAGAACGTCTGGGACTTCTTGGTCGGAATGGTCGTGTTCCGGTCGATGAGACGGGTGAACACGCCGCCAAGGGTCTCGATGCCGAGCGAGAGCGGCGTGACGTCGAGAAGGAGAACGTCCTTCACGTCGCCCTGCAGAACGCCAGCCTGAATGGCGGCACCCATGGCAACCACTTCGTCCGGGTTCACACCCTTGTGCGGCTCCTTGCCAAAGAACTTCTTCACAGTCTCCTGCACCTTCGGCATGCGCGTCATGCCGCCGACAAGAACGACTTCGTCGATCTCATTGCCGGACATGCCCGCATCCTTGAGCGCGGCCTTCATCGGGCCGACCGTGCGCTGCACGAGGTCGTCGACGAGGCTCTCGAACTTGGAGCGCGACAGCTTCATGGTCAGGTGCTTGGGACCGGACTGGTCTGCCGTGATGAACGGAAGGTTGATCTCGGTCTGAGAAGCGGAGGAAAGCTCGATCTTGGCCTTCTCGGCAGCTTCCTTCAGGCGCTGAAGAGCCAGCTTGTCGCCCTTCAGGTCGATGCCCTGATCCTTCTTGAACTCGGACGCGAAGTAATCGACCAGACGCAGGTCGAAGTCCTCACCACCGAGGAAGGTGTCGCCGTTCGTCGACTTCACCTCGAACACGCCGTCACCGATCTCGAGGATCGACACGTCGAACGTTCCGCCACCAAGGTCGTAGACCGCGATGGTCTTGCCGTCGGTCTTGTCCAGACCGTAAGCGAGGGCAGCTGCCGTCGGCTCGTTGATGATGCGGAGGACCTCAAGACCGGCGATCTTGCCGGCATCCTTGGTCGCCTGGCGCTGGGCGTCGTTGAAATAGGCGGGAACCGTGATGACGGCTTTTTCGACCTTCTCGCCGAGATAGCCTTCGGCCGTTTCCTTCATCTTCTGAAGGATCATCGCCGAGATCTGCGAAGGCGAATATTTCTCGCCGTCCGCCTCGACCCAGGCATCGCCGTTTTCGCCTTCGACAATCTTGTAAGGAACGAGTTCCTTGTCTTTCTGTGCGGTCGGATCGTCATAGCGACGCCCGATCAGTCGCTTCACCGCGAACATCGTGTTCTCGGGGTTGGTGACGGCCTGGCGCTTGGCCGGCTGTCCGACGAGGCGCTCGCCATCGTCGCTGAACGCAACCATGGACGGCGTCGTGCGCGCGCCTTCTGCGTTCTCGATCACCTTCGAATTCTTGCCGTCCATGACGGCGACACAGGAATTGGTGGTCCCGAGGTCGATACCAATGACCTTCGCCATGTTCCTCATTCTCCTTCGTTAGCGAGCCGTCCGGCGACCCTCGTAAGAGGCATTCTGGAGGCCGGCCCCTGTTATGCGCGGAATTTCCGTAGGCCGTTCAAAACGTAAGTGCCGCCCGGCCTCTGCGGCGTTGACGGGTATATATGAAGCGGTTTTTCGGCTCGCAAGGCGGTCGGCTCTCGAAACCGTGACGCCGTGTGATTTTCCGTCGCCGCCACGCCGAAGCCTTCAATTTCCGTCGTTTGCGGTCAAACGCAGTTCGTAGACCAGAAGGTCGTTGCCGTCACCGATGGCTGGATCGATCGCGATCTCACCGCCATTTTCATCTACGTTCGAAAGATCGATGGCGAAGATGAAGGACTCTCTCGCCATGCTGGTGGTGAAGCGTTGCCTGCCGCAGCGGGTCTCGCCGTCGAAAAGGCAGCGGACGGTGAATGAACGCTCCGCGCCATCCGTCGTGCCGACCGTCAATTCGGCACGGGCCTTCGCTCCGCCGAGTTGGGCTACGACGCCCGGACCCACTTCGAAACCGATCTCGCCGCCGCCACCGTCGAGGGGGCCGGCGATCCGCACGACAGGCGATCCGTCCGGCGCCTGTTCGGCGGTCACCCGTCCTCCGTTGGCCGTGGTAATGTCGCTGATCTCGCGGCCCGAGAAAACCGTGATCCAGTTCTGCGTTTCGCCGGCTGCGCCTTCCGTACTTTCCCCCTCGGCGGCGCTCAGCGGTGCGTCGCTGCTGGTCGCCGACATCAGGAATGGTGCCAGAAGATAAGCGCCCGCAAGGAAAAGAAACGCGATGAGGCAGATGATGACGGCGGAGACCAGAATGCCGCCGGCCTTGCTCCGGCGCTTGACCGTCCGGCGCTTGGAGCCGGGTCGCCACGTGTCGAAGTCGGGCCGCCGGTCGCCGGATTGATGGCGATCTCTTCCCTCCAGCCCGTCCTCCTTACGGCTGAGGGGGCCAAGATGGCCGTCGCCGTCATGGCCGGGATCGCGCGTCGCCGGCTCCCGGCTCGGCGTGATCCCGGCGGGATCGAGGTCGTCCTCGAAAGGTTCGCCGTGTCCATCGGGTGGTGGCGGAGCGAATGCGCGAGGCTGTCGGTGCGAGGTCGAGGGTGCCGCGTCCAGTCGAGGATCATCGCGAGACGGCTCGTCGAGGCGCGGCGCCGCAACGCCCGGCGTTTCGCGCCGGCTGCCGGGCGCGTCAGGGCGAACAGGCATCACGGTTCTGGCGGATGGGTCTTCCGGCTGTTCCTCGGGGTGGACGATCGGCGCCGAACCGGTGTCGTCGATCTTTCGCGTTTCGGGCTGCGGGATGAAGGCTGGATCGATGGTTTCGTCAGCAGGTGCGGCCGGTTCTTCTGATGCAGGCTCCAGCTCTGAAGGTGCCCATTGTGACGGAGTAGGATCTGAAAACAATTCCGACGCTTCGGTAGCGCCCTCTGGCGGAGCTTCCGGTTCGGACTGGCTGGCGGTCTCGCTGTAATCGGCCTCAACCCTCTGGACAGCCTCTTCCAGCTCCCTGCGCATCGCGTCGGCCTGCGCATCGTCGGTTTCGCTCGTCAGCACGCGCTCGACAGCCCGCTCGGCGGCCCGATAGACGCCTTGGCGAAATTTCAGGCTATCCGGAGCACCGGCTTCCAACGCACGCCGGATGCTCTTCTCGATCGGGCTCGTCACAAGTCTTCATCCCTTCATCGGCCGAAGCCGAAACGATTACGCAGCCTGTCCTGGGTCCCGGTCCGCTCTTCCGCCTGACGCCGCAGGATTTTAGGGAAGCTTCCAGGGTGGTGCAATCGCCCAGTTTCGCAAGCCGTTTGCCGTTCGGTCGAATTTGGAGACACGATCGGCAAGCCACCGCCGACCCCGTGCTTTATGTGGTTGCCCAAGGTTCTCCGGTTTGTCTACGTCGAGAACTTGCTCGCAGTGCAAAAAGTCTCAGATATCCGAGCACGGCCGCACTTCGATCAGGTGCACAAGAGCCATTGGTATGCGTTATTTGTGAGGGGACATGATGGGCACAGATTTCAAGGCGGGAATCCGGCACCCGATATCGAGCCATGGCGTGATCGGCGACATGAAGACCGCCGCACTGGTGGCCGATGACGGGACGATCACTTTCTTTTGCCACCCTGAGATCGACTCGCCCACCCTTTTTGCCTCGATCCTCGATGCCGAGCAAGGCGGCTCGTTCCGCTTCGCGGCGGATTCAGGGAAGGAAAAGCCCAATACGCGGCAGATGTATCTGCCGGATACCAACATCCTCATCACGCGGTTTCTCGACGAAAGCGGCATCGGCGAGGTCTGCGATTTCATGCCCGTTGACGGCACCGGCCGGATCATCCGCCGTGCCAAGGCGATCACGGATGCGGTCGACTTCGAACTCGATATGACGCCACGCCCGGATTACGGCCGCACCGATCCGACGATCGAGCCGATCGAGGGCGGCCTTTCCGTCAGCTGGAACGACGACGTCGATCCGGTGTCGATCTATGCCTCATTTCCGATGGACGTGAAGGATGGACGGGTGACGGCCCGCATCTCGCTCGAGGAGGGGGAGGGCGCCTACATCGTTCTCTGCCCCAACCGAAAGGGCAGCCCGAAGGTCGACGAGGACTACGTTTCGTCCGAGTTCAGGAGAACACGCGACTACTGGCACAAATGGGTCAACCGGGGAAACTATCCTTCGACCTGGCGCGAACTGGTGGTGCGCTCGGCGCTGACGCTCAAGCTTCTGACCTCCGCCGAGCACGGCTCCATCGCTGCCGCCGCCACTTTCGGACTGCCTGAGGTGCCGGGCGGCGAGCGCAACTGGGACTACCGCTATTGCTGGGTGCGCGACTCGGCCTTCACGCTCTACAGCCTCTCCCGTCTCGGCTATTACGACGAGGCGGAAAACTTCATCCACTTCCTGATGGAGCGGGCCGTCGAGGACGGCGCGGAAGGCCTGCAGATCATGTACGGCATGGACGGCCGGACCGAGCTCGAGGAGACGACGCTCGACAACTTCTCGGGCTATGCCGACTCAAAGCCGGTGCGCATCGGGAACGGAGCTTTCAGCCAGCTCCAGCTCGACATCTATGGCGAGTTCATGGATGCGGTCTACATCTCATCCAAGGCACGGGGCAAACCGGCCTATTCGGTCTGGATCAAGCTGGCGCGGATGATGGACTGGGTCTGCGCGAACTGGCGGCGCAAGGACAAGGGCATCTGGGAGAGTCGAGGCGAGCCGAAGGAATATCTCTCCTCGCGCCTGATGTGCTGGGTCGCCCTCGACCGTGCCCTGCGCATGGCCTTCGACGAATCCCTGCCGGCCAATGTGGAAGAATGGCGCCGCGAGCGCGACACGATTCAGAAGAGCATCCTGGAGGAATTCTGGAATCCGGAGATCGGCGCCTTCACACAGTTCAAGGGCTCGACGACCCTCGATGCCGTCGTTCTCATGATGCCGCTCGTCAAATTCATCAATCCGCGCGATCCCATGTGGACCTCCACGTTAAAGGCGGTGAGGCGGGAACTCGTCCATGACTGTCTCGTTTACCGCTACAGGAACAGCGACGAAAACGACGATGGGCTGGACGGTCAGGAAGGCGCCTTCACGGTCTGCTCGTTCTGGTATGTCGAGGCTCTTGCGCGCACGGGATACGTCGCCGAGGCGCGGCTTCTTTTCGAGAAACTGCACACCTATGCGAACCATCTCGGGCTCTACTCGGAGGAGCTGTCCTCCGCCGGAGATCATTTGGGCAATTTCCCCCAGGCGCTCACGCATCTGTCGCTGATCTCGGCGGCAATCTGGCTGGACCGTGCTTTGAACGGCGACCGCAAGGACCCTCATTACTTCGAATTCAACATGCTGGAAGATCCCGATGGGCTATTTTGATCTCTTCTCCCTCAAAGGCCAGACGGCCCTCGTGACCGGTGGTTCCTCCGGTATCGGCGCTGCAACCGTCAAGGTCCTCAGCGAGGCAGGTGCCAACGTCGCCATCAACTACATGGGCAGCGAGGACGCCGCGAAGGCGATCCGCGACGAGATCCGCTCGAAAGGTGGCAAGGCGACCGACGTTCAGGCCGACGTCTCGAAGGAAGACGAGGTCATCGCCATGTTCGACAGGGTAGAGGCCGAACTCGGCCCGATCGATATCGTCTTTTCCAATGCCGGCCTTCAGGCCGATGCCGCGATCGGCGACATGACACTGGAACAGTGGCACAAGACCGGCTCCGTCATTCTCGATGGCGGGTTCCTCGTGGGCCGCGAGGCGATCAAACGCTTCCGCAAGAAGGGCATGCGCGAGGATGTGTCGCGGGCGCTCGGAAAGCTGATCTTCGATTCCTCGGTCCACCAGATCATTCCCTGGGCGTTCCACGTGAATTACGCGGCGGCGAAGGGCGGGCTCGAAATGCTCATGAAGTCGCTCGCACAGGAGACGGGATCGGAGAAGATCCGCGTCAACGCCATCGCTCCGGGTGCCATCGCGACCGACATCAACGCCAGTGCGCGAAAGACCGAGGAAGACCGCACGGCGATGCTCGAGCTCATTCCCTATGGCCGGATCGGCGATCCGGAGGATATCGGCCGCGTCGTTGCCTGGCTTGCCTCGGATGCCGCCGACTACGTGACCGGTCAGACGATCTTCGTCGATGGCGGCATGTCGCTTTATCCCGGCTTCAAGGGCCACGGCTAAAGGCCACTCAGGTGGCGGCCCCGAATATGTCCCGATTGGCCTCGTAAACGCCGCGTGCGACGGCGCGGGCCATGACGGCGCTCGCGGCCGCCATCAACTCGATTCGCTCGACATTCGTGCGTGGCCCGTCATTGCGGGCGGTCGCGGCGGCGAAGACGAGATCGCCATCGAAATCCGTGTGAGACGGCCAGATCGACCGGACGAAACCGTCCTGCCCAGCGACGGCCAGGCGTTTACAGCTTGCCTTGTCGAGCCTCGCATCGGTGACGAGGATGGCGATCGTCGTGTTCGCGCCTTCCGCGACACGGATCTTCGAGTAAGGCTCCGTCGCATCGTCCGGCAGGGTCGAGGGCAGGCCGGTGCCGCCGAATTCGCCATCGATCTCGAAGGGCGAGGCCCAGAAATGCCGTCCCGTTCCGATCGTCGGAGAGCCGACCGCGTTCACCGCGACGATGGCACCGATCGTCGTACCGAAGGAGAGGACGCAGGAGGCGCTTCCGAGACCTCCGCGCATTCGTGCCGTCGTCGCGCCGAAGCCCGCCCCATATCGCCCCAGGCGAACCGGATCGCGACTTGCGCTCGCCGCAGCCTCGTAGCCAAGATCGCGATAGGGCGGGAACCGGCCCCAATCCTTGTCCCCGCCATTCAAAAGATCGAAGAGGATCGCGGCCGGTACGATGGGCACGCGGGCGGAGCCGACCGAAAATCCGCGCCCCTGTTCGCGAAGCCTTGCCTGAACGCCGCTCGCGGCATCGAGGCCGAAAGCGGACCCGCCGGAGAGGACCAGCGCATCGACACCGCCGACGAGATTTTCCGGGTCGAGAAGATTGGTCTCGCGGGTTCCCGGTGCACCGCCGAGAATCGAGAGGGATGCAACCGTCGGTTCGTCGAAGACGACGACGGAGGTGCCGCTCTCAAGCCGCGCGTCCTCGGCCTGACCGACGCTGAGACCCGCGATATCGGTAAGGTCGTTCCGGGCGCCTGCGCTCCACGGCGTCATTGGCCGGAAGCTCCCGTGTCCGGGACGAAGTCTTCGCCCGTCCACCGCAGCGGACGATAGGTCACGGCCTTCGCGTCGCCGTTTTCGTCGAAATCGACACTGCCGATCACGGTCTCGAAGCTCTTCTGGTCGAGAATGTCCTTGAGGGAACGACCGGACGTGCTTGCATCCGAGATGGCCGCGATGGCAGTCTCGACGGCGGCATAGGCAATGCCGCCATAGCCGGACAGCGCGGTGTCCTCCGCGCCCTCCGCTGCGGGCAGAGCGTAGCGATAGGGTGGGGCGAGCGCTAGAACGCCCTCAGTCAATGGCTGATCGACGCTCGTCTCGTCGAGCAGGCTTTCGCCGCCGATGATCTCGAGATCAAGACCGAGTTCGCCCCCATCCCTTGCGATCACCGCAATATCCGGCCGGTCGCCTCCAATGAAGAACCGCGTGACGCCGGTCCGGGCGAGACGGCGCGCAAGGCCGAACTGCTTTTCTTCCGCCGGCCTGAAATTATCGCTCGTCGCGGGCTCGAGGCCTTGGTCGGCGACGAGCCGGCGAACCGTGTCGACCAGACCGCGATTGGCGATGGAGCCGTCCTCGATCAGGCCGAAGGGCTGGTTCCGCCAGCGCTGGACGATGGTCTCTGCGATCGCGCGTGCTTCCGCATCCGATCGCGGCGCGAGACGCCAGACAAGATGACCGGTCTTTGCGCGCTCGTCGGTGATCCGGTTGGCGCGCACCCCGACGTCGAGAACGGGAATCCCGGCCTCGGTGAGGATCGGGAGGGCGCTGAGAAGCGATTCGGTGCACAGAAAACCGACGACGACCCGCGCCTGTGCTTGCGCGAACAATCGCGCGGCGGCTTCCCCGCCTTCCGGCGAACATTCGGTGTCCGCCGTCGCGATATTGGCAAGGCCATCTCCTGCCTGCTTTGCGCCGTTCACGATCTCTTCGCCGAGACGCGCGCTCGACCCCGAGAGCGGCGCCGCAACGCCGATGACCGCCCGTTCCTGCGCGGCGGCAGGCGCGCAGGCGAAAAGCACGTAACCAAGAAGAGCTGCGATCCGAAGTATGGGCATAGACATGGGGAAACCATAGACCGGGAAGCCCCAGCGGGAAACGGGTCGTCGGTGCATGATACCATTTCCGGCTGATGAATCCGGGGACGGTATCGAAGCTCGCACGGCGCGTGAGGATCTCTGAAATCCGTCATCGCGAAGCGATCAAACGGATTTCGCAAGAGAGCGGCACTTGCGAACCACCGCGCGTCCCGCGCGTTCCAGCTTTGGCTATCACCGGTCGGCACATCGAAGGCAAAACGCATATGACGCAATCTCATTCCGACGCGCGCAGGATCGTCGCCGACGAGCCGGCGGACATTCCGACCGACGGGCTCTTTTTCGCCTATCTTGCGATGCTGCCGATGGTCGCCGGGGCTATCGGTCTTTTCGTCCTGCCGGACAACTGGGCCTTCCTGACGCTCAACTTCACCCTTCTCTGGGGCGCGGCCATCCTGACCTTTCTCTCCGGCGTCCGTCGTGGGGTCAGTTTCCGCCAGCCCGGCGGGCCGAAGGTGACGCAGATCGCGATGATGCTCTTTCTTTTTGTCATGGGCTTCGCGGCGATCCTGTCGGTCGTCTGGGCCTATCCGCTCTATGCCGTCGGCCTCGAACTTCTCGGTTATGTGGCGCTGGCGGTGGTCGATCCGATCAGTGCGAAAAAGGGCACGGCGCCGCTCTATTTCGGAAAGCTTCGACCGGTTCAGATGCTGCTGCCGATCCTTTCCCTTGCCGTCGTCGGATACTGGGTGGCCACCAGCCCTTTCTTCTGATGGGGCATGAGAGCTGCGCGGGTCGGAGCTCCAATTTGCCGGATTGAGGAAAAAATCATCTGGGTCTTCGCGAAACAATAGGACGTTTTGCGGCTGCGAAATGCTCGATTTATGCCTATGTTCCAGCCAATCGCACTTGCGGGCTGAGGCCGGCCGGGTGCAACCCGTGACATCCACGCGGAGAATTCGAAGCGCTCGTCGATGGCTCAACACGCCGTCGCGCGTCGCTCTTCTCCCCCAAAATGCCGAGAAGGACCGTGAATGAGTTCCGTCGCAGAAAAGACCGCCGAAACCGGAAGCTTTCCGATTCCCGCGAACGTCTTCGCCGAGACCGTCACCTCGGTCACCCATTATACGGACAGGCTGTTCGCCTTCCGTATGACACGGCCGCAGAGCTTTCGCTTCCGCTCGGGCGAATTCGTGATGATCGGCCTGCCGAACGCCGAAAAGCCGGTCTATCGCGCCTATTCCATCGCTTCGCCGGCCTGGGACGAAGAGCTTGAATTCTTCTCCATCAAGGTGCCTGGCGGTCCGCTGACCGAGCATCTCCAGAAGATCAAGGTTGGCGACACCGTTCTCATGCGCAAGAAGCCGACGGGAACGCTCGTCCACGACGCGCTGATTCCGGGCAAGCGCCTTTTTATGTTTTCGACCGGCACCGGCATCGCGCCCTTTGCCTCCGTCATCCGCGATCCGGAGACCTACGAGAAGTTCGATCAGGTCATTCTCACGCAGACATGCCGTGAGGATGCGGAACTCGAATATGGCCGCCAGCTCGTCGAGCACATGAAGACCGACGAGATGATGCAGGAGATCGTGGGCGAGAAAGAGCTCTTCCTCCACGCCACGGCGACCCAGAAGGGCGAAGTCCTTGGCGATCGCGTGACGCGTCTCATCGAAAACGGCAAGCTTTTCACCGATCTCGACATCGCACCGCTCGATCCGAAGACCGATCGTGCGATGATCTGCGGCTCGATGGCGATGCTGAAGGATACCGAGAAACTGCTGCAGGAACGCGGTTTCGAGGAGGGCGCGAACAACGCCCCCGGCACCTATGTCGTCGAGCGCGCCTTCGTGGATTGAGGATTTGGGCGGCGATCGACGCCTGCCCAGTGATTCCTTCCGGCCGGAAAATGACTGCAATTGGGACGTTGCCGCCGCTTGTCCGGCGTTTGACAAGCGGCAGCTTTTCATACCGAAGCTGCCGCTTGATCGATCAAGCGGTTTCCGTTGGTGGAAAAGCCCTCTTCGCTGCCGCGATCGCATTCATTGCGGCCGGTACGCCGGCATAGACCGAGACCTGTAGCACGATCTCGACGATCTCTTCCCGGCTGACGCCGGTATTCATCGCCGCCCGCACATGGAACTCGAGCTGGTCCTGCGCCGTGCCCATGGCCGCTAGCATGGCGACTGTGAGCATTTCCCGCGTTTTGAGGTCGATCCCGCGGCGTCCGACGATGTCCGCGAACGCATATCCAAGGACAAGCTCCGCAGTGTCCGGATGAAATGCATCGAGACTGCTCTTCACCCGGTCCGGTGCGCTCGGTTCAAGGCGTTCGAGCAGGGAAAGCGCTCGGGTCAGACGATCCGATCGTTCGCTCATGCGCTCACCCCCTTCATGCCTTCGGCCGTGTAGCGGGCACCCGAAACCGGCCGATCTGCGAGTCCTGCCTCGATCTCGGCAAGATCGCTTTCCGAGAGCCTGACATCCGTTGCTCCCACATTGTCGCGCAGATATTTCGACTGCTTCGTGCCGGGAATCGGCACGATGTCTTCTCCTTGCGCAAGGAGCCAGCCAAGCGCCAGCTGCGCGGGCGTGCACCCCTTCCGCGCTGCCATCGCCGCGACGAGATCGGCGATCCGGCGGTTCGCCTGCGCCGCTTCCTCCTGAAATCTCGGCAACGAGGCCCGGACATCGCCGTCCTCGAAGTGACCGTCATGGAAGCGTCCCGTCAGGAAGCCACGACCGAGCGGAGAATAGGGGACAAACCCGATACCCAATTCGCGGCAGGTCGGTAGAATCTCTGTTTCCGGCCCACGGGACCAGAGGGAGTATTCGGTCTGTACCGCAGTGACCGGATGCACTGCATGGGCTTGCCGGAGCGTCTCGGCGCTGACTTCGCAGAGGCCGATCCGTGCGATCTTGCCTTCGTCCACAAGGCGGACGAGCCCTTCCATCGTGTCTTCGACGGGGCGACCCTCTTCGAACCGGTGAACGTAACAGAGGTCGATCCGTTCGACGCCGAGACGGCGCAGCGAGGCCTCGCAAGCCGTGCGGGCATAGTCCCGGCCATTGGCGATGGTACGGCGATACTCGCCCGGCGCGCGCACGATGCCGAACTTCGTCGCAACCTTCATGGGTGTCGAATTCTCTTTGAGAAAGCGACCGATCAGCTCTTCGTTGTGATGCGGGCCGTACGTGTCGGCGGTATCGAGGAAGTCGATCCCGCGTTCGGCTGCTTCATGCAGCACCCGAAGTGACGTTTCGTCGTCGCGCGTGCCATAGAACTCGCTCATTCCCATGCAGCCGAGTCCGAGAGCCGAGACCTCCAGATTGGTGCCAAGTCTCCGTCGTCTCATGTCTGTCTCCTGTCCGATATGGTCGACAGAGAGGTGGCGTTTCCGATAGTGGCTATGAATAGCTGTAAACGGCGACGAGGTTTCCATTAATGGAAAATAGCCGGCTGATATGGGATGATGTTCCCTTGTTTCTCGCCGTTGCCCGCTCGGGCTCGTTGAGCGGCGCCGCATTGTCGCTCTCGATCGGTGTGGCGACCGTTTCCCGGCGGATCGAGCGGCTGGAAAGGCGTCTTGGACGCCCGCTCTTTCTGAGGCACCACACAGGTTATCAGTTGACGGAAGAAGGCTCGGCCCTGATCGAGCGCGCTGAGGAAATGGAGGCCGCCGCTAGAGCCTTCGCGTCGGGTTTGACGGAAGCGCCGGACGTTTCCGGCACCGTTCGCCTTGCGACCGCCGAGAACCTTGCGACCGTTCTGATCGTGCCGGCGCGCGGGCATGTTTCCCTGCAGCGCCTGGGAACGCTCGGCTACGGTCTCTATGCCGCGCAGGGATATGTTCAGGAGCACGCCGGCGGCGCGTCCGTCGACCTCGACCGGGACGCCATGATCACCTGGGCGGAGGGATACGGTCACCTGCCGGCGGCGCAGTGGATCGAACGCGCCCTTCGCGGCCGCGCGCCGGCCATCGTCACGACATCCCTTGCGACCCAGGTCTCGGCGTGTTCAGCCGGATTGGGTCTCGCGGTTCTTCCGCATTTCCTCGCACAGCAGCAAAACCTGATCTGTCTCGATCGTGATCTGGGGATCGATCAGCCGATCTGGCTGGTGACGCAATCCGATCTCGTGACCTCACGACGGGTGCAGGCCGTCGCCGAGTTTCTGCGAGGGGTCATTTCGGAGTATAAAACCGCGCTTTGTGGGAATGTCGTATGAACCGCGCAACGAGACGCCCTATCTCGATCCGCTCGCACATCATTAACCCTCCGGCCGGAAAGCGGCCGCGCGCTGCCTTTGGGTAAAGGTTTCCAAACAGCCTTTTCCTAAAAACAGGCCATCGAACCGGTAGCGATGCCGATGCGGAGGCTTGGACAGTGGACGCAAGAGTACCCCAGACTGAACGCACGGTTTACGTCGATCTCGACGGAACCCTGATCCACAGCGATCTTCTTTGGGAGACGCTGTTCCTGACCGCCCGGCAGGATCCGATGCTTCTTGCGAAGGTGCCGCTCTGGCTGAGCCGGGGCAAGGCGCAGCTGAAGGCCGAACTGGCACGCAATGTCAGCTTCGATGCGAGTGCTCTGCCCTATCGCCAGGAGGTGGTCGACGAGCTGCGCGCGCTTCGTGCGAATGGTCGCCGCATCGTGCTCGCCACCGGCTCGAATGAGCGGCTTGCCCATGCCGTGGCGAGCCATCTCGGCCTCTTCGATGACGTGATGGCCTCCAATGACGAGGTCAATCTCACCTCCACCCGCAAGCTCGAGAGGATCGAGGCCGAGGCGGGGGACGCCGGCTACGACTATTTCGGCAATTCCCACGAGGACATCTGCCTTCTGGAAAATGCGGCCGAGGCGACGGTGGTTGCGCCGGACAAGACGGCGGATCGGTGGCAGAAGCGGACGGGCTCGGCCCGGATCGATCACGAGAAAGGACGCCTGAAAGCGGCAATCAAGGCAATGCGTCCGCACCAGTGGTCGAAGAACGTTCTCGTCTTCGTGCCGATGGTTCTGACCCACGAATTCCTCAATCTGGAGATGATGTGGGCGTCCTTACTCGCCTTCATCAGCTTCTCGGCCGCCGCGTCTTCGGTCTATATCGTCAACGACCTTCTCGATCTGGAGGCCGACCGCCGCCACAAGACCAAGCGGAACCGGCCCTTTGCCAGCGGCCGGCTGAGCATCCCGACGGGCCTCAAGATGGCGCTCGCCCTGATCGCGATCTCATCCGCGGCGGCGGCGCTTCTTCCGATAACCTACGCCGTCGTTCTTGTGGGCTATCTCGTTGCGACCACGGCCTATTCGATCGCTCTGAAGCGCATGCTTCTCGTCGACGTGATGACGCTCGCCTTTCTTTATACGACGCGCATCATTGCCGGTGCCGAGGCGTCGGGCGTGGGTGTCTCTTTCTGGCTTCTGTCCTTCTCGATCTTCTTCTTCCTCTCGCTCGCCCTCGTGAAGCGCTACACCGAGCTCCAGGATTACGGAAAGGAGGCAAGCCGCGCGACGACGGGGCGCGGTTATGTGAACGCCGATCTCGAAACGCTCGGCCAGATGGGCATGTCGTCGGGGTTTGCTGCGGTTCTCGTTCTGGCGCTTTATATCAACAGCCCGGAAGTCGCGGCCCATTACGACATCCCCTATCTCGTTTGGCCGCTGTGCCCGCTGGTTCTCTACATCATCTCCCGCATCTGGATCCTCGCCCGGCGCGATCAGATGCACGAGGACCCGGTCGTCTTCATTCTGCAGGACTGGCGTTCGCAGATGATGATGGGCCTTGGCGGGCTGATGTTCCTCGGTGCCGTCTATGTCTGAGCACTTCCGAAGCTGGGGCGGCTCGACGGCGAGGCACGCGGTTGGCGTCTCGCCCGCTGAATGGGCGTCGGCGAGCAAGAATAAAGACGGTTCAGGCCCCTCACTGTCGGCTGCGCCGACATCTCTCCCCAATGGGGAGAGATGCTTGACAGGGCAGAGAGGGATGCGATCCCATCAAACGTCAACAGAACCCGCCGTTCCGGCACTGCCGTTCGGCAATGGCCGCTCCTACGGCGATAGCTGTCTGTTGTCCTTCGGCACGATGATCGAGGCGCGGAAGGCGAACCGGGTCCTGGGTTTTGATGCCGAAGCGGGAACGATCCGCGTCGAGGCCGGCCTTCTCCTGTCCGATCTCATCGCCTATGTCGCGCCGCAGGGCTGGTTCCCGCCTGTCCTGCCGGGCACGCAATTCGTGACGGTGGGCGGCGCGATCGCCAACGATATTCACGGCAAGAACCACCATCTTCGCGGCACCTTCGGTTGCCACGTGGAGGCGATCGTCCTCAATCGCTCCGATCGGGGGCGTCTCGTCTGTTCTCGCAGCGAGAACGCCGACATCTTCGCCGCGACGATTTCCGGCATGGGTATGACCGGCCTGATCGAGGAGGCGACGCTCAAGCTGATGCCGGTCGCTTCCACGGATATCGTCGAGACGACGACGCGTTTTAACCGGCTGGAGGATTATTTCGATCTGGCCGAGGAGGCCGATGCGCGGCACGAATATGCCGTCGCCTGGATCGATTCGCTCGCCAAGGGCGGGCAGTTCGGTCGCGGCCACCTGATCTGCGGCGATCATGCGCGGACGGGACCCCGATCCGGAGCCTCACGCCCGCCGATCGCGAGCATCCCGTTCACACCGCCGTTCAGCCCTCTCATGGGGCCGGCGCTGAAAGCCTTCAACGAAACCTATTATCGCAAGGCGAAGGCCGGCACGCACACGCGAACCGTCCCGTTCGACGGGTTCTTCTTCCCCCTCGACAGGGTGGGGCGCTGGAACCGGCTCTATGGTCCGCGCGGCCTTTGTCAGCATCAGGGCGTTCTGCCGGACGAGACGGGGCGTGAGGGCGTTCGCGCGCTCATCGAATGTGCCCATGCCCACGGCCAGGGCTCGTTCCTGACCGTTTTGAAACGCTTCGGTGCGATCGAGAGCCCTGGGCTCAATTCGTTCCCCCGACCCGGCTATACCCTGACGCTCGACTTCCCTGATCGCGGCGAGAAAACGCTTCGGCTGCTTGCAGACCTCGACCGGATCACCGTCGAAGCCGGCGGTGCCGTCAACCCTTACAAGCATCACCGTATGAGCGCGGAGACTTTCCGGGCGAGCTATCCGCGCAACGGCGAACTCGAGGCCCTGCGCGATCCCGCGATGATGTCCGATTTCTGGGCGCGGACCGTGCTCGGAGCACCATGTGCGCGGGTGGCCGGGGCTGGATCTGAGGCGGTCGAGAACGATGCGTTTACCTTACGGGACGTTGCTGCTCACGCTTTCGCGAGAAAGCGCGCTTTTTAACAGTTCAGTCGATCCTGACGCCTAGAAACGGAGCCAGCGAAAGACTGGTCCGAACGGAGCTTCAAAAGCCCATGTCGAAGTATATCCCCTTTATCTTGTTTACGGTATTCACGAATGCTGCGGCTCAGGTCATGCTGAAATACGGGATGATGCAGCTTGGCACGATCAGCTTTGCCGGCGTCAATCCGGTTCTGAAGCTACTGTCGATCGTCTTCAGCCCGTTTGTGTTCCTGGGCCTTTGTACGTTCGTCATCTCGATGGCGTCACACCTCTACGTCCTGTCCAAGGTCGAGCTGTCCTACGCCTATCCCTTCCTCTCGCTGGCCTATGTCGCCGTCGCGGTCTTTGCTTACTTCGTGTTCTCCGAAGACCTCAACGCGTACCGGGTCGGCGGGATCGCCCTCATCTGCGTCGGCACGTACTTCATCGCCCAGGGCGGCTCGTCCGTCAGCGATGAGGCGGAAAAGGCCGTCGAACTCACCCAGACCGCTGCCCACGAGGTTTCCCAATGAGACATATTCTTTTCGGTGGTGATGGCTTTGTCGGCCGGCACCTTGCTCGCAAACTCAACGAAGACGGCGAAGAGGTCGTCGTTGCCGACATCGCGAAGGGCGACTTTTCCCATTATGCGAATGTCCGCCACGTCCAGTGCGATGTGACCGATCCCGCAGCGATCGCGCGGCTCGGGCTGAAGGCCGACGACATGGTCTACAACCTGTCGGCCAAGATGCTGTCTCCGCTTCAGGTGCGCGCCAAGCGTCACGATTTCTTCTACCCGGTCAATTACGACGGCACGAAGAACATCATCGAGGCGATGGACAAGGCAGGTGCCTCCAACCTCGTCCACTTCACGACCGACATGATCTACGGTCATACGGTCACCTATCCGATGACCGAGGAACACCCGGTCGCGCCGCTTGGCGAATACGGACAGTCCAAGCTCGACACCGAGTTCCTCGCCCATGACTGGCGCGAGAAGGGCATGAACATCTCGCTCTTCCGTCCGCGTCTCATCATCGGCCCCGGCCGTCTCGGTATCCTCGAAAAGCTGTTCAAGCTGATCGACAACAACCTGCCGGTGCCGATGATCGGCTCGGGCAAGAACCCTTACCAGTTTATCTCCGTGTTCGACTGCGCGGAAGCTGCGCGGCTTGCCTGGAAGGCCGGCGTTCCGAACGAGGCCTATAATCTCGGCTCGCTCAACCCGCCACCGGTGCGGAAGCTGCTTGGTGACCTGATCCGCCATGCGGAATCGCGCTCGATCCTGATCCCGACGCCGGGCTGGGCGGTGAAGAAGACCCTCGACACCCTCGACTGGCTGAACAAGCCGCTGATGGACCCCGAGCAGTATCTCATCGCAGACGAAAACTGCGTGCTCGACGTCACCAAGGGCAAGGAACAGCTCGGCTGGGTGCCGCAGTACCGCGACGAGGACATGCTGATCGCCGCCTATAGCGAATATCGCGCGAAGCTCACCGGCAAGGCGGGCAAGCCCGTCTCATCCCTCCAACCCGCCGAATAAGAAAGGCTCTTCCATGCTCGATCGCACGACGGTCGAGGCTCCGAGCCTCGACATCAACCGGACCGGCCCGAAAAAGCCGGACCTTCTTTCCGTCGAGGACGCCAAGGCGCTCGACGTCAAGACGATGGCCGATCTCTTCAAGGATCACATCAATCCCGGCCAGTATCACTTCATGAAGCTGCTCGGCTTCCACAAGGTGAAGGTCGAGACCGCCGAGGGCATGTACTATACCGACCAGAACGGTCGGAAGATCCTCGACTTCTTCGGCGGCTTCGGCTCGCTGGCACAGGGCCACAACCACCCGCGCGTCATCGCCGCGCGCCAGCGGTTCCAGGATGAGAACCGCCACGAGATCGCGATCGCCTTCATGTCGCAATACGCCTCGGCGCTGGCCAAGAATCTGGCCGCCTGTTCGCCGGGCGATCTCGACATGGTCTTTTTGGGCTCCACGGGCTCGGAAGCCATGGAAGCGGCGATCAAGGTCGCCGAGCGTGCCTCCGGCCGGAAGAACTGCAAGATCGTCCATGCCGAGAACTCGTTCCACGGCAAGTCCAAGGGCGTTCTCTCGATCACGGATTCGCCGCTCTATCAGGGCGACTTCAAGCTGACGGGCAACACCTACAAGGTGCCGTTTGGCGATCTGACGGCGCTCAAGCGTGTGATCGAGAACGATTCCGACATCGGTGTCGTCGTGCTCGAAACCGTGCAGGGCGGCGGCGGCATCATCACCGCGCCCACCGCTTACTGGAAGGGCGTGCGCGAACTCTGCGACAGGCACAACGTGCTCTGGGTCGCGGACGAAGTGCAGTGCGGCTATGGCCGGACCGGCAAGTTCTACGCCTTCGAGCATCACGGCGTGGTGCCGGACGTGACGGCGCTCGCCAAGTCCCTCGGCGCGGGCAAGGCCCCCGTCGGTGCGATGATCGCGCGGCGCGAAGTCTACATGAAGGCCTATGGCACGCCGAAGACGGCAATGATCCACGCCCAGGCGACCTTTGGCGGCATCGGCGAGGCCTGCGTCACGGCGATCGAGGGGCTGAATGTCCTCTACGACGAGGACCTGATCGGCAATTCGGCCGAAACCGGTGCCTATCTCCTGAAGCGCCTCAAGGACATCCAGGCGAAATATCCGAAGATCATCAAGGAAGTTCGCGGTCAGGGCCTGATGGTCGGGCTCGAATTCCAGGACTTCTCCCAGACGCTGCCCTTCGCGCTGCGTCCGATGGTGGCGCTTCTGGACGACAAGTTGAAGGGCTCCCTGTCGGGCTTCATCGGGGCCGCGCTCCTGCGCGACTACGACGTCCTCGTCGCCTTCACCGAATACAACCGCAACGTCATCCGTCTGGAGCCGCCGCTGATCTGCGACGAGAGCCATGTGGACACGTTCTGCGACGCGCTGGACGATCTCCTTTCAAAGGGCATCGTCTCGATCGTGAAGAATTTCGTCCAGTCCCAGGTGGGCTGACGGCCCAAGCGGGTGAGTCATTCGTCGGACAGAAATTGACCCGCAAGGGGCAAAGTCATCTGTCCGGCGCTACAAGAGACCTTCGACAGGGAAGGCAAACGAAGGGGTCGGGCGGAAACGCTCGGCCCCTTCGAATTTTCTTTTACAGAGGGTCGCTGGGCTGACTGGTCGGCGGGGGAGCGTCGAGATCGAGCGGCTGGTTGCCTGAACCGGGCAGCGGCGTCGGATCGGGGCCTTTCAGCATCGCGCCGTTGACGGTAACCGATCCGTCGCTCGCGATATCCACGTTCCATTCAAGCGCGTCATCGCCGGCGGGCCGTCCGAATCCTTTGGCGATCTGCAGAAAGCTGACGCCCTGAAGAGCTTCGGGATATTGTTGGCTCGCCTCCTGCAGACTGGCGATGACCGCATCGATACCCTCGGCCTGCACTTGAACCGCTACATCGCCGTCCTCGAATTCGGCGGAATAGTCGATGTGGTAATTTCGGCCTGTGACGGCGGAATTCTTGAGGCCAAGCTTTGCCTGGGAGGTTTTGAAGAGTTCGATGATCTTTCCCTTGGCCTCTTCGGAGATCGGAGCTTTTGGATCGAGCCGCAAATCCGAAATCAGGACAGCAGCCGGTCTCCAGAGATCGACATTCTCGGCGTCGAAGCGGATCAGCACGCGCGTCGGAATCAGGGCATTTGCCCATTCAGGCACGAAGGGCGAGCTGACGGACATGTCGGAGAGATCGTAGGCCATGGTGTAGTCGCCGGCCTCGCTGATCCCGTCGAGGTCCATGTCGAAATCGAGGGAGCCGACCTGTCCCGAGCCGAAGCTGCCGAGGTCGACGTTGAAGCCGGAGACCTTTGTCTCGCTCGCGAGATCGGTCCAGAGCGGGAGAGCCATCTGGAGCGCCGATTTCAACTCCTCCAGCAATCCCTTGCGCTCCGGGTCCTGGATCAGCTGAAGTCCCACAGCATAGAGCCGCAACAGTTCCTTGGTCTTGACCTCCTTGCCGATCGTGACGGATTCCGCCGCACCATTGCTGATCACAATGGGGAGGATCGACTGCGGGTTTGCCGGATCGAGGGGAACATTCATTTCCTGCCGGGCGCCACCGCCAAACTGAATGACCTCCATATCCACTGTGCCATCCGTGGCGGGACGCCCGCTGAATTGAACGCGGATCGGCTCGGTGACTGCGGTTACGGTTCCATCCGTGCTCCGCTGCACCTGTCGGGTCTTGCCGAAATAGCCTTCCCAGTTCGAATAGGTGGCGATGCTCGGATCGAAATAGCCGGTCCAGTCCATCGTCTCCGTGTCGTATTCGACCGATTGGGGCACCGCATCGTTGTGGGGCGCGCCCGGCGGCGTATCCAGTTTGTAGCCGAAGGCGAGGGGGCCGCTCGCTGAGACATACCATCGACCGTCCGGCTGCTCGCTCACGAGCACCGAGTAGTCGCTGATCGTTATGGACATGTCTTTGGCTGCGGGAATGGAGTCAATCAAAGCCTGCAACGCGAAATCGAGGCGATAGCCCTCGTCCGTGGGCTCGATGGAGATGACGCCGTTCTCGAAGGCCTGTTTCGTCACATAGGGCTCTAGCGACGTTCTGAGCTCGGCCGCTCCGCTTTCATCGCCGGGCTGGAGCACCGGCGTGTCGACAAGCGCCTTCAGATCCGGTGCCGCCGAAACGATCGCATCCGATGCTGTCTGGGCGAGGGCTGTGCCCACGGTCAGGGAGCCGGCAGTCAGGGAGAGTGCGATCGTCAGGGCTGCAAGTCGCGTCGTCATGGTCAGCCTTTCGCTACCAAATCACCTGACGCGATTATCTGGCCATGCCGGCGCACCGGTCAATGAAGCAAGCCTCGAATTTCAGACCTTCAGGTTGAGAGTTGCATCTTCAAATCGGCGAGATGCTGAGCTGCACGAACTATTTCCCATGCCGTTTCGTACGCCGACGGCCAGTTGAAAGCAGCGCTTTCAATCCTCCCTCGGCTGTCTGGCCCTTTCGACGCGCAGCCCGACCGGCTTCGGTGGGACCTGATATCAGTGGATCGTCGGCTTGTTGTCGTTGCCGTCCGCGTTCCAGGGCGAGGACGGGTCCGGGTTGCGCTTGAACTCATCCCCGGACAAATCGACCACGTCGGGCCGGTTCGAGGGGCGGCGAAGCTCTCCGTCGTCGATCGAGCCACCGGGTTCGCGGCTGTAGGGATTGCGGCTGCCGAAGCGTCCTGCGCCTTGCTGTCCGACGACTACGACGCGGTTTTTCAGGAACGACCAGACCTTTTCGCGCACCTTCGGCACGAACAGGATGAAGCCGATCGTATCGGTGACGAAGCCGGGCGTCAGAAGAAGAACGCCGGCGACCGCGATCATCACACCAGACACCAGATCCTTGCCGGGCACGCGCTTGGCGTCGATTTCGGCGCGAATCCGGTTCAAGGTCGAAATCCCCTGCCGCCTGAGCAGCATCGAGCCGATCACGGCCGTCAGGATAATACACCCGATCGTCGGCCAGAGACCGATGAGCTGGCCCACCATGATGAAAACGGCAATCTCGACGATTGGTACGACGAGAAGCAGGAATGGAATCAGTGCGAGAGGCATGGGTGACATCACTTCTTCGAAGCTGGAACTTGCGTTTCCCCGTCGAAAAGGGCCATCGCGACTGGTCGCAGACCCGTATTCTCGAAAACGCGCTTCTTTCACAGATAGGGAGCCAAACCGATGATTTGAATGCGGGACGTGTTCCTCTTATATGAACGCAATCCGCGATCGACGAATATCACAAAGATCAAAAGACCAAGGGTTTGCCGCATTATGAGTTTTGGGACGATCTTCATTATCGTATTGGCGGCGATCGTCCTGTTCCAGCTTTACAATGTTCTTGGGCGGCGAACCGGTAACGAGCGACCGCCCTTCGATCCCTATAGCCGGGACCGGAACCGCGAGGGCCAGGGCGAGGAAGCTGCGGGCGACAACGTGGTTACCCTGCCGAACCGGCGCGCGAGCGACAGGACCGAGGATGTGCCGGCAGGCATGCGCTATGCCGAGATCGACAAGGTCGCTCAGCCGGGAACGCCGCTGAACAAGGAACTTCGCAAGATCAAGGACGTGGATGCGGACTTCGAGCCGAAGCAGTTCCTTGAAGGTGCCAAGATCGCCTATGAGATGGTGGTCGACGCGTTCGCCCAGGGCGATCGCAACACGTTGCGAAATCTTCTGTCGTCGGAAGTCTACGAAGGCTTCGAGGCGGCGATCGCTGCGCGTGAGAAAAGCGGCGAGACCATGCGCTCGTCCTTCATCGGCATCGACGATGCGAAGATCGTATCTGCCGAATTGCGTGGGCGCGAGGCGCTCGTGACGATCCGGATCGTCTCCGAAATGATCTCCGCGACGCTGAATTCCAACGGCGATGTCCTCGACGGCGACATGGAAACGGTCGTCGAAGTCCGCGACATCTGGACCTTCGGCCGCGACACGAAGTCTCGTGATCCGAACTGGAAGCTGGTCGGAACCGAATCCGAAGAATAAGTTCGGGTCGTCCGTCCCATGGGGCCGTTCTCCCGACGCGGCGATGGCGCTCTGCCGGACGGCGATCTCGGCTATGCCGAGGCGCTTGCGGCGTTTCGCCGGAGTGCGCCGGAGCTGCTCGCAGGGCGATACGGGACCGGCACGCTGGGTCTCGACCCGGCGTCCTATCGGGATGCCGCCGAGGCCGCTTTGGCAACGTCCGACAATCTGGACGAAGCGGAAGCACGCCATTTCTTCCAATCCCGTTTCACCGTTCTGACCTTGAGCCCGGAGCCGCAATCGCCACGCAAGCGGGGTTTCGTCACGGGCTATTACGAGCCCGAGGTCGAGGCGTCGCCCGTTGCAACAGGTGCGTTTCAGGCGCCGCTTTATGCCAGGCCGGACGATCTGGTGAAGGTCGATGACGTGAACCGGCCGCCGGGAATGGAGGAGAGTTTCCGCTTCGCCCGCCGTCTGCCCTCCGGACTCTTAGAGGAATATCCCGACCGTCCGGCGATCGAGCGGGGTGCCTTGAGCGGGCATGGGCTCGAAATCGCCTGGCTGAAAAGTCCGGTGGATGCCTTCTTCATCCATGTTCAGGGGTCCGCACGTCTTCGGATGAGCGATGGCAGTATTCGGCGCGTCGGATATGCCGCAAAGACCGGTCATCCCTTCACGGCGATCGGCCGGGTTCTGGTGGAAAGCGGAGAACTGACGCTTGCCGAAGCGGACATGGCCGGCATCCGGGCCTGGCTCGCCCGCAATCCCCACCGGCTGCGCTGGCTCTTCGATCACAACCGATCTTTCATCTTTTTTACCGAGCATCCCGTCACCGATCAGAGCCTCGGGCCCATCGGTGCGGCCAAGGTGCCGCTGACGCCTCTTGCCTCCATCGCGGTCGATCGGGAGCGGGCGACCTATGGCATTCCCTATCTGATCGCGGCGTCCGACCTGACGGTCGACGGCGAGCCCTATCACCGGATCGCGGTGGCCCAGGACACCGGCTCCGCCATCATCGGCAATGCGCGGGCCGATATCTTTCTCGGCTCGGGTGAGCGTGCTGGGGATATCGCAGGCTCCGTGAGGCATGCCGCCGATTTCGCCGTCCTGGTGCCGCACATCCTTGCGGCAAAGCTTCTGCCATGAAGCGCTCGAAGACCCTTTCGGCGGAGGACAGGCGCTTGTGGGCGAGCGTTGCGCGCACAGCGGTGCCCTTGCGAAACAAGAGCGTGCCGAACGCTCCGCCGGAGGAGATTGCGAAACCGAAGGAAGAGCCGCATCCGGCCTTCCACGAACCGCGCCCGACGCTCGCGCCGCTGCCCGCCAAGCGCACCGAGCCCAAGCCCATGCAGGTTCAGCCGACGATCGAGCGGCCAACCCGGCGCAAGCTTTCGAAAGGCCGGATCGCCATAGAGGCGCGCATCGACCTGCATGAGATGACCCAGGAGCGCGCCCATGCGGCGCTGTCGAATTTCCTGCGTCAGGCCCAGGCTCTCGGCTTTCGCCATGTCCTCGTCATCACCGGGCGCGGCAAGCCCGGCGGCTCGCGCGGTATCCTCAGGCGCATGGTGCCGCTCTGGTTCGCCGGCAACGAGTTCCGTGCGCTGGTCTCGGCCTTCGAAAGCGCCGAACGCCATCATGGCGGAGAGGGCGCGCTTTATGTCAGGGTGCGCAGGCGAGGATGAGGAAAGGCTCATGACGCCCTTCGGCGAACATCTGCGGGCGCTGCGCCGGGAGCGCGGCATGACACAGGGCGAGATGGCGAAGGCGATCGGGGTTTCGAATGCCTATCTTTCCGCGCTCGAACATGGTCGGCGAGGCAAGCCGACCTTCGATCTCGTTCACCGGATCATCGGGTGCCTCGGTGTGATCTGGGATGAAGCGGAGGAGCTGCAGCGGCTTGCCGAAAAGTCCCATCCGAAGGTGACGATCGATACCGGCGGGCTTTCGCCGGCTACCACCCATCTTGCCAACCGGCTGGCGGAGACCTTCAAGGTTCTGAACGCGAGCGACCGGGACGAGATCCTGGAAATCGTCGAAAGAGCTGAAATTCGCGCCCGTGGCGCACGAAAGGCGCCGAGACCTCAGGCCGAGCGGCGCAGCGACAGAACGTGATTGTCGAAGTGATAGGTCGTGTGTCTTGGCTCAAGCGTCTTGGCGCCGATTTCTGCGACGAGACCCTTTCCGCTGGTCGCGATGAAGCCCGGTCCCGAGGGGGCGAGCCCGCAGCCGTCCTCGATCCTGCGTTCGCCGATGATCCTCACTGTTGCCGCATCAAGTATGAGGAATGTGCCGCCCACCGGCGATGAGAGCGCGATGCGGCTGCCGTCCCTGTTCGCGGCGACGGACCCCACATAATTGGAGAGCTGGACGAGCTGGCTGCGCGGCAGTTCGGCCAGTTGCAAGCCGTTTTCGGGCGAAGCAAATCCGGTTAGCTGCGGCACGTCGATATCCGCGCCCTCGTACTGGCAGCCGAACCAGACGCGCGACCGGCCGTCGATGGCCAGATGGCGGATGGAGAGCTGATGGAGATCGGCCGGCAGCCGGTGCTGGCTGACAAGATCGCCGGTTCGCCGGTCGATGAAGACCAGCGACGGGTCCATGGTCGGAATGTTGAGTTTCTGGCGGCCATAGTCCGGGTGGGTCTCGATGCCGCCATTGGCAACGACGATCGTCTCGCCGTCCGGCATCAGCAGGGCCTCGTGGGTGTCCATGCCGTGGGTTTCGAATTCGCCGATCCGGGCGAAATCACGGGCCACATCGTAGACGCCGATGAGTCCCCTTGCCTCGGCAAAGTCGTTCTCGGTCGCATAAAGAAGCTTGCCGTCCGGCGAAAAGAAGCCGTGGCCGAAGAAATGCCGACCTTCTGCCGAGGTGAGCGTTCGCTCGATCGCGCCGGACATGGGATCAAAGACGACCGCGAAGGTGCGCGGTCGGCGGGCGAAGGCGACGGCACGGCGGCTGACGGGATCGAAGGCGACGTCGTGCCCGCGATCGGGCAACGGAACCTCGCAGACGATCCGCCCGTCCTCGGCAAAGATTGCGCAGCCGAAACCGCCATCGTCCCGCCGCACGGCCGAGGCGTAAAGCGCATCGGTCCCCTCGAACGCATCCGCTTCACGCGGCAGAAGACCGGCGGCGAAGGCCGATCCTGCACCGGCGAGGAACAGTCTGCGGGACAGGAGCGGCGTTCGCACGAGCCTCATCTGCGGTCAGTCTCCGTCGAGGGATGAAAAGCCCGAGGACAGCCCGAGGGCGGGCGCAAGCTGGCCGGTGAACTGGGAGCGCAGGCTCTCGGTCGCGATCAGCACATAGCCGAGCTTCCCAAGAGAATCGGCATCGTTCACCGCCTTCGACAGCGGCGTCTCGACCTCGTTGAGATTGGAACCGATCTGCTCGAATTCGAGTTCGATCGACTGGCTGAGATACTGCTTGTCCGAGGGCAGGACCGAGGAGAAGCTCGACGCCTCGAAAAGCTGTTTCAGCCCCTGGAAATCGGCTCCAAGAGCCGTGAGGGCGTTGTCCGAGGCGCCGAACAGGAAAAGGTTCGGTTTGGCCGGCGTGTCCGCGCCGTCCGTGGCGCCCAGCGGCGGCGACAGGCGCTGTTCGGCGATGATTTCGAGCCCGTCGGTGAAGATCGAGACGATAGCCCCGAGGGAGTCGGAAGCGGTCCGATAGACCGGATCGTCCTCGCTCGGCTCCATGAGGCGATTGGAGATGCCCGACTCGTTACCCCAATCGTCGACCAGAGACGTGCTGATCGCCTTGAGGTTGGCAGCGATCGCCCTGCCATAGCTGCAGCGATAGGCGGCACTCTCTTTGGTCAGATCGTCCGAACCCTCGCCGAAGAGCACATATTGGAGGGCCGGGAGGCCCTGCACGGCGACCGATTTCTTGGCGAGGTCGTCGGCATGGAGCGCGTCGTCCGCCTGATCCTTGAGGATCGCCTCGACCTGCTTCTTCATGACGCCGCGCGGATCGGGGAAAAACAGGATGCGCTCCAGCCGGTTGTCCTCGCGGATCGGCCCGAAGCGGACGAACTCGATCTGGGAGAAGGCGGAGACGAGCCCGCCGAAATTCTCCTGTGCCGATTGGAGATTGTCCTGATTGGGATTGGAGCACAGGGTTTCCAGCATGAAGGCCTGTTCACGCACGGCGTCGTCGAAAGCCTGGTATCCCGGGCGGATCGCACTGTCGACGGCGTTCGCCACGACATCGAGCGCCATGGTCTCATCGAAAAGTCCCGAGGTGTCAGGGCCCGATCCACCCTCGCCGGAGGACTGCGCCTGAGCCGGCGCGGAGGCAAGGGACAGTGTCAAGGCGCCGACGGCCGCAGCGAGGGCGAGGCGGAGTGAGAAGCGGGCGGTGCTCGGGGAAAGATGCATCACAGGGACTCCAGAAATTCGATCAGGGCCGAACGGGTCTTGGCATCCATGTCCATATAGGCATCGCGTGCCGCCTCGGCCTCACCGCCATGCCAGAGGATCGCTTCCTCGAGACTGCGGGCGCGGCCGTCATGAAGATAGAAGCCGGCCCCGCCGACGGTCTCGGTCAAACCGATACCCCAAAGTGGCGCCGTACGCCATTCGCTGCCCGACGCATCGCCGACAGGCCGTCCATCGGAAAGGCCTTCGCCCATGTCGTGGAGAAGGAAGTCGGAATAGGGCCAGATCAGCTGGAAGCGCTGGGCCTCGTCCTGCGCCTTGCGCGATGTCACGAATTTCGGCTGGTGGCAGGCGGCACAGCCCGCCTCGTAGAAGGCCTTTTTGCCTTCAAGGACAGTGTCCTTGCCCACATCGCGGCGCGCGGGGACCGCGAGATTGCGCGAATAGAAGGCGACGAGATCGAGGATCGGATCGGGGGCCTCCACCTCTCCGAGGCGTTCCTGAACGCCGGAAGGGGCTGTGCGGCAATCTTCCTGGGCGTTCGAGCATTCGCCAAAGGCATCGGTCTTCAGTGGGGTCGAAATACCGATATCGCCGGAAAAGGCCTCCGCGCTCTGCACCTTGATCGAGGGTGTCGTCGCCTTCCAGCCGAACCGGCCAAGCACGATCTCGCCGGTCTCAGGATCGCGGACTTCCGAAACCTTGCCGGAAACTCCGTCACCGTCCCTGTCGTCAGGATCTGCGAGCGCCCGGATATCCGCCGCCTCGACCGCCTCCACCAGGCCGAGGCCGATCATGGGTGGGGTGAGGCGCGGCGAGAGGAGAACGTCCTTGGCCATCGGTCCATATTGCAGGTCAGCGACGCTGTAGGAGGGCTTGCGCAGGGACACGGTCATCCCGCCCTTGAGCGTCACCGGCATCTCTTCGTAATCGACGACCATGCGCCCTTCGGGCTTGTAGCCCGGCACGGCGAAATTCTGGAGCTGGCCGCCATAGGTCGGCTCGGGAATGCGCGTCAGCTCCTTGGTCCGCAGCTTCTCGCGCTCCTCCTCGGTGTGGGCCGGCACCGAAAGGCGCAGGAACATGGAAACCGCGTCTTCGCCATCGAGCGGCGGGCGTCCGCGTCCGTCCTTGATGTGGCAGCTCTGGCAGGCGCGTGCATTGTAAAGGGGACCGAGCCCATCGGAGGCTTCGGTCGAAGACGGCGAGGAGACCCAGAACTTGCGGAAGAGCGCATTGCCGAGCTTGAAGCGATCCTCGCCTTCGAAGCTCTGATTGGCCGAGACATGGCTGAAGGCGTCGTGGTTGATCGCCTTTGTGGACGTCGATGCGCCGGCCTGCATGGCTTCGAAGGCTTCGGGCTTTGAGAAATCCGTCGTCGGCGCCGTGACCGTGCGTACCCGCTTGAGATCTGCCGCGCTCAGATCCTGCCGGACCGGCTGGTTTTCGCCGATTGCCGCCGCGAGCGGCAGAGCGAAAAGAGCGGTGAGGGAGGCTGCAGCGAAGGCGGCGATACGGCGGGTCGGCATGGGGCTGTTTCGACTTTCCTCTTTTGCGACGCCTTCCGGCAGGGCGTGACATCAGCCTTTGAGGGGCGTCGGAAGGCTTCTCGCCTTCCTACCCGCCATCCTCGTCGTTCCGGGGACAGGCCAGAGGGCTCTGCCCGCCTTGGGTCCGGGAGCCACGTCTCAGAGGTGGCGAGCGATTCTTGCGGGGACGAGAACCCGCCATGTCACTGGCTGGCAGCCGCGGTGTCGCCACCGCGGCCACCTGTCGATGTCCGTATCGCTTACTGGAATACGGCGTTCGTATTGTCGAGGCTATCCGAACCCTCGATGGAGACGCCGCCGACGTCGAGTGCGGCGATGATGCGTTCGATGGTGCGGGTCTGGCCGATCAGGCCGTCGATCGCGCTCTGCACACGCTCGTTGCCATCGGTATTACCCTCGGCAATCTGCTGGTCGTAGGCCTCGCCGTTTTCGGCGGCATCCGAAATTGAGCGCATGGCCTTGAGCGTCTTGTCGAGGTCAGCCTTCATCTCCTCGTTGAGATCGGCGTTCGTGGCTTCGACGAGATCGGCGAGCGCCGGACCTTCTACCGTCTTGCCGTCCGCGCCTTCATAACGACCGAGATAGACGTTCTGGATGCCGACCACGTCGTAAAGGTGCGAGACGTGCGTGTTGTCCGAGAAACAGTCATGCTCTTCTTCCGGATCATGCAGAAGAAGGCCAAGCTTCATGCGCTCGCCGGCCATCTCGCCATAGGACAGCGAGCCCATGCCGGTGAGCATCATGCTGATGCCCTTGTTCTCGTCTTCCATAAGTGCCGCGCGGGCCTCGCCGTCGTCCTCCCAGTTCGCCACCATCTCTTCGAGATCGGAGACCAGAAGATCGGTGGCGGCGTTGAGGTACTGGCCGCGCTTTTCGCAGGCGCCGTTCGTGCAAGCGTCGCCGGTGGCGTAGTCGGTCGCCGGGCGGTTGCCCGCTCCGGCTTCGGTGCCGTTGAGGTCCTGGCCCCAAAGCAGGAATTCGATGGCGTGATAGCCGGTCGCCACATTGGCCTCGATACCGCCCGCTTCCTGCAACTTGTCCTGAAGGAGTGCGGGCGTGATCGTCGTCACGTCCACCGTCTCGCCACCGATTGTCACTTCGTCCGAGGCGATGACATTCGCGGTGTAGAGCTGGTTGGAGTCGGACCCGTCGCCATAGCTGGAGTCAACATAATCGATCAGCCCCTCGTCGAGCGGCCATGCATTGACGCGGCCCTCCCACGCATCGACGATCGGGTTGCCGAAGCGGAACACCTCGGTCTGCTGGTAGCTGGGGCGCGCGTCCCGCCAGGCCTCTCGCGCGGCCTTAAGCGTCTCGTCGCTCGGATTCTCGATCAGCCTGTCCGTCGCAGTGTCGAGCGCCTTGGCCTTCTTGAGGGCATCCGAATAGCCCGCAAGGGCGATGTCGGCGTAATTGGTGAGAATCGCTTCCTTCGAGACGTCTGCGGCATAAGCGGGCGCCGAGACGGCGAGGATCGAAGCGGAGAGCGTGAGGACGCGCGATGCTGAAAAGGCCATGGGACGGGTCAATCTCCTGCCGGGGGCAAAGTCCGATGAAGGTCGAGGGATCGGCGGAACCGTCTTAAAACGATCGCCTCCCGCCCTTTCGGCTAAGCGGCAGAATAGTCGTTGTCAAATAGAAATCAGCTTTTTGGAATGGTTCTACTTTCAGATTAGAATAGTTCTATTTTGAAATCGGGTTTTTAGAATTCTTCTATTCTTGTGATGCTGGCGCTTTCTTGCCCTTAGGGCAAGCGCGCGATCCGCTCGGTGAGCAGCGTGAAAAAGCCGTCCGCATCCCCCGAGCGCACCCAGACGGCGTTCTTCGTCCGGTCGGTCACGCCCCAATAGTCGACCACCGTCATGCCCCGGCAGAGCTCGGAGGCGGTCTCGATGGACACGTTGACATGGCGACCTTCGAAGAGCTCGGGCTTCAGCACATAGGCCGTCACGCACGGATCGTGCAGCGGCGCGCCTTCCCAGTTGTATTTCTCGACATCGAAGCGTTCCGAGAAGGAGAGCATCGCCGCCACCGCATCGCCGGACCGGTTGCCGATCGCGCCAAAGGCTTCGATCCGCGCTTTGGTCGAGCGCATGAAATGGGTGACATCGAGGGGAAGAACGGTGATCGATGCGCCCGAGCGGAAGACGGCGCTGGCTGCTTCCGGGTCCACATAGATGTTGAACTCGGCGGTCGGCTTGATGTTGCCGACCTCGAAATAGCCTCCGCCCATGAGGACGATGTCCTTGAGGCGCGCCGCGATATCGGGGGCCTTTGCGAACGCCAGTGCGACATTGGTCAGCGGGCCAAGGCAGAGAAGGCGGATCGAGCCGGCTTCGTGGGCGCGGATCGTCTCGATGAGATAATCGACGCCGTGCCGGGTCTGGGCGGCAATCGACGGCTCCGGCAGGTCGGGCCCGTCGAGGCCGGTCTCGCCGTGAACATGCTCGGCGGTGACGAGTGTGCGGCCGAACGGCTTTGAACAACCCGGATAGACGGGAATATCGGTGCGGCCGGCAAGCTCGAGAAGCTTGAGGGCGTTCTTCGTCGTCAGATCGAGCGGAATATTGCCCGCGACCGTGACGATGCCGAGTAGATCGATGTCATCGGGCGAGGCGAGGGCGGTCAGGATCGCAACGGCATCGTCCTGCCCCGGATCGGTATCGAAAATCACCTTCTGGGCCATGTCACCTGTCCTCGGCTCGTTGTCGTGCAGCGTGAGCCATACCCTATTGGCGAGGGAAAGAAAGCGGTCTCATGCCACGAAAGCCGCGATAGGATCGCCCATACCCGCCCCAGCCTCCGTCATGATCGGCCACCGCGCCGAACGTTCAGTGCCGAGGGTGGGTAAGGGGCACTGCTTCGGCCTGACGGGTGTTCGCATTACGCATCGACACCGCATGGATAGCAGGAACCTAGCCCGGGAACGACGACCGGCGAGGGATGTCCCGCTTCGACAGGCGGACGCCCCGCACGGGCGTCCACCTTCTTATAATGATGGGCAGCCCGCGCGGTTTACTCCGCCGCGACGCCTGCACCCACCGGGCAGGTCACGCCCGTACCACCGACGCCGCAATAGCCGCGCGGGTTCTTCGCGAGATATTGCTGGTGGTAGTCCTCGGCATAGTAGAACTCGCCGGCGGGCTTGATCTCGGTGGAGATTGTGCCGGTGTGTCCGGCCTTCTTCAGCGCCTGCTGATAGGCCGCCTTCGTCTCTTCCGCGATTTCCGCCTGCTCGTCGTCGAAGGTGTAGATGCCGGAGCGATATTGCGTACCCATATCGTTGCCCTGACGCATGCCCTGGGTCGGATCATGGCCTTCCCAGAACGTCTTCAGGAGCTCGCGATAGCTGACCTTCTCCGGGTCGTAGACGACGAGCACCACCTCGTTATGGCCGGTCTGACCCGTGCAGACCTCGTGATAGGTGGGGTTCGGTGTATAGCCTCCGAGATAACCGACCGCTGTCGAATAGACGCCGTCGAGCTGCCAGAATTTGCGCTCGATGCCCCAGAAGCAGCCCATGCCCAAGACGGCCTGCTTCATGCCATCGGGAAACGGCCCTTTCAGCGGTGCGCCGTTGACGAAGTGCGTTTCCGGCACCGGCATTTCCGTGGAGCGCCCTTTGAGGGCGTCGGCCGGGGCGATCATCTTGGTCTTCTTGGCGAACATGTCGAGAATATACATCGTCTCGCTCCTTTCGCCGGCGCTGCGCTCTGTCGGGATGCGCACTGGCCGGCATTGTTTGATCTGTCTGCCGGGTCAGGTTCGCCCGATCCTGCGCGGTTTGCGTCCGAGCAGCATGAGTATCGCGCCGATGACGGCGAAGGTGATCGCGAACGGCCAGGTGCCGATGGCCGCGATCGTGGGTGAGGCGCCTTGGCCAAACAAGCCCGAGCCAATGCCGGTCATGCGTGCAATTTCCGCGATCGTCGCCATGCGGATCACGTCGTCGGCTACATACTGGGCGATGTCGCCAACGGCGAAGACGGTTGCGATCGCCAGAAACAGGGTTCCGATCATCCGCAGGAAAAAGCGCATCGAAGGGGTGGGCTCCCGTGTGGCGAGGGCGTTTCAGGTCTCGTTATTCAGACCGGGAAGATGGGGGCTCGCCGGTCTTTTGGCAACGGCGCTGGCCTGTGTTGCAATTGCGTCATGTCTCGCCCGCTTTTCTCGATTGCCGCTCGGCAGGGGCGAAAACCGCCCGTCGATCGAAGAAAGATCGAACTTCCGTGGCTTGGTCCGGACAAAACGCTTGAACCGCGACGATTTCTGGCTTAGGTCCCGCGCCGTCCGCTGCTTTTCCGCCAAGCGTTCGGTTCCTTCCACCTCTGTGAGGCTCGAAGGCGAATCGCCAGGAAAGCGAAGGGACTTTGGTGAGGTGGCCGAGTGGTTGAAGGCGCACGCCTGGAACGCGTGTATACGGGAAACCGTATCGAGGGTTCGAATCCCTCTCTCACCGCCATTATTTTGGTATAAGCTTCTATTCTAGCTTACAAAATTGCAGTTCGGGGACGGCTTGCCCCAACGATTACCCCAACAGACGGTTTGGCTCTAGAGGTACGGCAGTTAACGCGGGCGATAGCGCCTTTAAAGGCGGATTGCCCTCCAGTTTGCTTCGCGGGTCGGTTCGATACAAAGAGTGGCTGACTGAACCAGCTAAATTCGGAATTGCAAACGATGCGTTCTCGCTGAGGCTGCATTAAAGCAAGGTTCACTTAACCTTAGATTGGTCTATTGCTGCTCGAGCAACGTGATTGGTCGTGGCGCTTCCCTGAACACCCTGTTCTATATCACATTCCTATGCTGGCTTGATAAGCTAGCACCAAAGCGCGGGACTGGATGCTTAACGCGTTTAAGTCGGTCTCAGCGGGTAGATTCGAGCATTCGTCGAATCCGGAATGTTTGCGCTTGGCACATGCACGTTACGATTAAAGAACTGATCGGACTGCTGCAATCTAGCGACAGACAGGCAAACTGACGAATGCCATGGTGGCGAATTGTTCGACCCCTCACACGATCGTCCTTCGCACTCCGAGGGCGATAGTGACAGACGCAAACTGCAAATCAGGGCAGATATGAATTCCCTCTCGAATTTCGCTCTACGATCGTTTTTATTCGTCGCAATTTTCGTCGCGACGAACTTCGTGTTCGAACTCTTCAATCCATGGTTCAGCTTTGGCGATCTCACGCTCGCGGTTCAAGATTCGTTGAGCGGTTCGGTCGAGGCACTCAGCCGACCGACATTCGTTTTCGCATTGGCTTGGGCGATTGTTGCGGCAGGCCTTGGGTTTGCAGCCTGCTATTTCGTCCTTTACGTGGTTTGGATCAGCTTCTCGCTTCACTCGCTGCGTAAAACTGTCGAAGTCTTAAGCAAAAGCGCAACGAAGGGCCGTGGTATCGATCGGAAGATTTTCGCGAAGAATTACGATGCGGTTCGCGAAAGGTTTCGAAATAACGGTCTTATCGGTCACGCATTCCATGAGTTCGACGAGACTCTGGTTGTCGACGAGGACCGGACCGATCTTGTATGCAACACCGTCAGACCACAGGCCTTCATAAATCCAGGCGTAGCCAAAGAAACGTTCGGCGGTCTGAAGTTTATGAATGCGCTGCCCGGCTATTTTGTCGGGATCGGTCTGCTGCTTACTTTCGTTGGGCTTGTTTTGGCGCTTAGTAAAGCTGGCGCGGCAGCTGCAGCACAAGACGTCGACGATATGCAAAGAGCCGTTGGTGAGCTTCTGCAGATCGCGACGTTCAAGTTTGCAACTTCGATTGCTGGGCTTGGGATGTCGATCCTGCTCGCGATCCTTTTCAGAGCCTATACGATCGCAATTGAAGCCTCATTCCATCGGTTGTGCCGGACACTGGAACAAGCTCTTCTGTACAAAGCGCCTCAATCGATTTCGATCGAAATGAATCGAACGATGAAGGAGCAGCGTGACGAGCTTAAGCAGATCACTCAAGGTGATTTCTTCGCGCGCATGGGCGAGGAGATCG
The DNA here is from genome assembly GCF_039652615.1 of Fulvimarina fulva. Classification (NCBI taxonomy): domain Bacteria; kingdom Pseudomonadati; phylum Pseudomonadota; class Alphaproteobacteria; order Hyphomicrobiales; family Aurantimonadaceae; genus Fulvimarina; species Fulvimarina fulva. The sequence goes on along the minus strand of NZ_JBDJAC010000003.1, from coordinate 22,924 downwards.
CGCCGAAGTTCGACAAGTCAATCAACGATGCGCTTAGCGTCCTTGGCGGACGTATTGATACAGCGATGAGCGGGGCGCTTGGCCCGGTCACGCAAAGTCTCGATAGAGCAATTGTCGAGATGAAGAACCAGAACGAGACTGGTGTCGGCGAGCTGATCAAAGAATTTTCACAGAGCGTTCAAAGCAGCGCTGGCACTGAGATGCGCGAGCTCGCCGAAACGCTATCCAAGATGCAGGAAGGCCTTGCGGAGATGCAGGCGGGCTTGCGCGGCACAGGTGAGGATTTTGGCCGTCGCATGGCCGATGCTGCCGACAATCTCACGAAAATGGTAGGAGAAGCAGGGGCCAATCTCGGACGATCGTCCGAACAGAGTAAGGAAGCCTTCGACCAGATCGCAAACACGCTTCGCGAAACGATGGAAACGGCGAACGCGCAGATCGGACAGGCGCTTGGGTCTGCTGCGGGTGGCGCATCAGCACAACTCGAAGAGACGATGGGCCGCGTCCTCGAGAAGCTTGAAACCCAGATTGGAAGATTGGCTACCGAAATGGGGCGCTTCCAATCGGACATGCGCAGTCAGATTGAGACGACACAGGAAGAACTCGTGCGCTCTCAAAGGGAAGCGGCAGAACGCTCGTCGCGGATGAGCGAAGAGTTCTCGGAAGTGTTGCGGTCCGGTGCAAGCCGAACGAGTGAGCAGTTCGGAACGAAGATTTCCGAAGCCGCGGACAATCTCAACCAAATGGTCGCGCGCGCTGGAGAAACTTTCGGGGCGAGCTCCCAGCAAAGCAGCGCAGCGCTAGCCGAGATCGCGGAAACGCTCCGCCAGACGATGGAGCGCGCCAACACGCAGGTCGACCAAGCTCTTGGGAGTGCCGCGACCGGCGCGTCAGTTCGTCTCGAAGAGGCGATGGGTCGGGTTCTGGAGAGACTTGAAGGCCAAGTCGGAGGCTTCAGCGAAGACGTCGGTCGGTATCAGTCCGGCATACGCAGCGAACTGGAACAAACCTCCGCCCACGTTGCTTCAGCACAACGGCAAGCTTCGGACGCCATGCTCGCGCTCTCGAACGAACTGACGCAGACATTGAGGGCGGGAATGACCGACGTCATGCAGTCGGTTTCGGGCGAGTTCGAACGTTTGACTGGGACAATACGCAGTCTTGAAACGAGCTTGCAGTCCCAATCCACAGCCATCACGGCCACAACATCTGAAACCCGCAAAACAGCAGACGTCTTTCACGAGACGGCTGCAAGCGTCCGATCGGCCTCCGCTCCGTTGATTCAAGTCGGGGAGCGTTTTGGAATGGCGACCGAGACACTTGGAACCCGCATGGAGGAAACGCTTTCTGCGATCCGATTGGCGCAGGGTGCTTCCGAGGCCATGGCTAGATCGCTTGGCGAAGCCCACGAGGAGTCGCGCGGATTTTGGCAGAACTATGCGGAAAGTTTCCGTGGGATCGATACTGAGCTGGGCCGTGCAGTGGATGCGCTCTCGACTGCGACGACCAACCACCAGCAGGTGTTGGATCGGCATGTTCGCGATACAGACGATGGCTTGGGCAACGCCGTCGGCAAACTGAGCGGTCTGCTTGAAACGCTTAACGACAGCGCCGAAAGCTTCAGTGAGAGTGCAGACAAGTTGTCGCGCAACATGCGCCAGATAGCGGCTGAATGATCGAGGAAGCTTTTCGATGATTGCCGAACACGACGTCGCCGAAGGAACCAGCGCGGACGAGGAGGAGAACTATTTTGTCTCCATGACCGACATGATGGTTGGTATCCTCTTCATCTTCATCATCATGCTTATGATGTTCGCGCTGAATTTTCGTGAGAAAACGGACAACCAGGAGCGAAATATTAACATCGCCGAAGAAGTTGCCGAGACGCTTCGCGAGCAGAATCAGGCGGTCACTGAAGCGATCGCAGCCATCGAGCGTGCGGAGGAAGCGCGCGCGAAAATGCTGGCCGATATCGAAAGACGTTTGGCCCTCCTCGATGTCCCGGTGATCATCGATGAGAGAAACGGTGTCTTGCGACTGACCGAAGATGCCGTGCGCTTTTCGACGGATCGCTCCGACCTCTCGCCTCAGGTTGAGGGAACGGTCGAGGTGATCGGCAAGGTTCTTGGCGCAACATTGAAGGAGTATGCCGATTGCGCGGAGACGAGCGAGGCCTGCTTGAACGAAGCTCCGTTCAAGGTCGAGACCGTTTTCATTGAAGGCCACACGGACGTGACCGGGTCCGACGCCCGCAACTGGGCATTATCTACCGAACGAGCCGTAAATACTTACCGCAGCCTTGTCACCGCAGAGCCGACGCTTCGCAAATTAAGGAACAGCAAGGGCGAAGAGATCATGTCGGTTTCGGGGTATTCCTCGACACGTCCACTGCCGAGCCTCGGTACGAATGAACGCCAGGATTGGGATCAGAACCGTCGCATCGACCTGCGATTTGTTATGGAAAATGAGGATCGGTCGCGACTGACCGAGGTCCAGGAATTGCTGCATCGAATGGAGGACGAACTCGGCCGGCTCCGGCAGCAGACTGCGCCGTCAGATGCCGGTCCCTCGCTTCGAGGTAGCTTGAGATGACTGCCTTTCGCGATGCGCTCGGCGAATTGATCGATCGACATCCTACCCGCCCAATGTCGGAGCGGACGTCTAAAACGCAGTCGGTCGCAGCCAGGATGCAGCTTCCGGAGGCGGGTGCGCGCAAAGAGGCGCGAGATTACGAAGCGATTGCCGCCGAGTGTCTGATGTCTCTTGAAAATGGTGTGGGTCTCACACGGACGCAGTTGCGCGATGTAGCCTGGTGCCTTTGGGGCTTGAAGGCGAAAATTGCGTCGTCTGATTCGGCGTTGCGGGAGTTTCTCGCTCAACTTGAACGGATTGGTGCTCGATCGAGCACACGTGCGCTGGCTCTTGCGTATCTTTATAAATACCACCCCGATGCTGATGGGATCGAAGACGTGGCAGCGACGCTCAAACGAGTCGCGGAGATCGCTCGGGAACCTTTTCCACGCCTGGCTCGAGAGTGGGCGATGTTCGACGGGCGAGAAGGCTCTCGCAGACTAGCCCAGCTCGCCATCGATCGCAGGCGCGCACCAAGCGCATTGATGACGGACGAAAAGTTTTCTGCATCGATATCGCAAGGGAATTTCGCAAAGACCGCGACGTTCGATGCGCTGCAGGCGCTGTCATCGATGCGAGTCGAGGATCCGGAAGAACGTCTCGACTTCGTTAAGGATCTTGCGATCAATCCAGAGGGCCAACTGTATTTTTCCGAGTTCGCGGCAGTCGTGGCAAATGCCTTGCTCCTTCCTTTTCGCGACCATCAGCCGGACGAAGCGGTTTGCGATCGCTATCTCGATGTTCTGATCGGCTTGTTTCGCGATCCGCGTACAAATTCGGGCCAATGGGCGGCTATGCCCGAAGCGGCAGAGATCGCGCGTGGCTGGCTAACCCGCCAAGCCCTGCGGCAGTTTCTCGATGTCGTCGATGCTGTTGCACCAGACGAAATGTGGAGTTATCGGCGAACATTCTGGGAAGCTGTCTACGACAAAAAACTGATCAGCGGAGCATGGGTCGTCCTCGATCCACAAGGACAAGCGGAGGCGCGCCGAAGGTTTGGCGGCAAGGTTCGATTTGGTCGCTTCGAGAAAGGCGGCGGAATCCAGACCGGCCATTCCGTCTTACTTCTGAAGATCGGAAGCGAAACCTGCGCAGAATGGAGTCACAGCGGAGCATGCCGCTTTTGGGCGAATGCCAGCGCGCATGGCGTCCCTTCGCTTTATAGAAGTTTGTATGCCGCTGAGGAACTGCGAGGCAATCGCGGAGCCGATCCGGTTTTGGAGGTGCGGCATTACCCGCATCACGGGCCCGGCGCTTGGCAGCATAAAGTCGCTCGGCGCATCTTCTCGGCGACAGGAACGGCAATGCAGGCTTCGGAGTATCTTTGATCGTGGCGAACTTCGTCTACGACATCACCGAAACGCACCTCTCGCTCGGCGTCGAAGAGCGTCGGCTCTTTTCGCGAAAACCTATCTCGGTTTCAGAATGGACGGCGCTGAACAGCTCCATCGGTCAGGTGTCCCGATCGCTGTCGCGTCTGGAAGACGCAGGTAAGATATCGATAGACGGCGAGCGCTACGTCCTACCATTTCAGACCATCTGCGAGCTTTCGCAGGCGCAGGCTGAAGCGATCGGTCTTCCATCGGTGGCGACGGTGTCGGCGACGCTCTCCTTCGAAGGAAAGATGACTGATCCAGACGGCAAGATCAGGGTTCGCTGGTACGACGCAGCCGACAATGTCGTGCGCCCGAAAAGAACAGGGTGTTTCATAACAATCGGCACGAAAACCTACCGTCTCTCCCAGCCGCTTTATGCCCTGAGTGAGGCCATCAACGCCTACAACTCGGGTGAAGGATGCGAGCCCGAAGAAAGGATTCGTCGATGGGCACCGGTTCAGTCCGCACTCAAACAATCGTTCGGACGAGATGTCGCTTCGGACGATGTATACCTGAAGAGTCTATCGATCTATCAAGCCGGTGCGTTCGCGCTCGACGTTCGTGAAACGGCGAACGGGCCTGATTTCGTTCCCGTCGTCATGGGTACGCAGAAAAAGGCGATCGAAGAAGAACAAGCCGGAGACGAGGAGACCGACGCAATCGTCGACGTCGTTGCCGACGCGCTTTTGCCGGAAGCTTTGCAGAAGCGCTTCGCCGATGATCTCTTTTCGAACGAAAGCCGCACCCGGTCCGGATATGTGCTCGATCGGAACACTTATCTTGTCGTGGAACCGGAGTTGAAGAGGGCCCTTGACGTCGTGCGGGAAAAACGTCGCGCACCGGTTGAGGAACGACGTGCTTTTTTGCGCAACCCAAAACCCTCGATTGCAGAAGCGATAGGTCTTGGATACGAGAATGTGCCCTCATCCTTGTTCGTCGAAACGTCTCAGTATTCCGAACGTGTATTGGGACTGGGGCTTTGGAAACCGCCGGCGATCCCGTGGCTGCAGAACAAAGCCGGACAATGGCTGCCCGAAACGTTTCCGTTGAAAATCGGTAATCGCGATGTCTTGATGAATGAAAGGCGTTTTCTTGCACTGAAGAAGGCATACGAGACTGCGGAAGCCTCGAAAGACGTCACTGTCGCTTTCGAGGACACCGAACATGCCGTCGATGACGTCCGGCAAGCTCTCGAGCCGTACTTGCCTGCGTTTGATGATGAACCGCAAACTCCAAACCAGCCGACCAGTCCGATAATCGAGCCGCTTGACGATGTTTCGGTCGACCGAGATGTGCTGCTGATTTCGCAGAATCTCGAGGGAGTGGACTTTGAGATCTCATGGCCAAAACGCAAACTGGTCGCAGACGACGCGTTCCCGCATCCGCATTTGACGCGAAGTGTGCCGAAAGACCATCAAACGGAAGGGTTTGCGTGGCTCGTTGAGGCTTGGCGCATGGGCTGGCCTGGTGTGCTTCTTGCCGACGACATGGGGCTCGGCAAGACGTTTCAGGCTTTGGCCTTCCTGGCTTGGCTTCGCGATGCTCGCGCGAAGGCCGGTCTCCAGGACGGCACCAAGCGCCAGCCGATCCTCGTCGTGGCACCGACCGCGCTGCTTCGGAACTGGGCGGACGAAAGCGAACGCCATCTCGTCGATGGCGTGCTCGGCAAGCGCGTCGATGCCTTCGGCTCGAAGCTTTCGAAACTCAAGCGCTCAAAAGCGAGTGATGTCGCACCGGAGGACGCTCTCGACGTCCGTGTCCTTCGCGAAGCGGACTGGATATTGACCACTTACGAGACGCTGGCGAATTATCACCGCGCATTCGCTCGCCTCAGTTACAGCGTCGCAATCTTCGACGAAGCCCAGAAGATAAAGGCACCCGGATCAATTAACACGCAGACGGCCAAAGCCATGAATGTCGACTTCGTTCTGGCTTTGACCGGAACGCCAATCGAAAATCGCTTGTCCGATCTTTGGTGCATTATGGATCGCATCGTGCCGGGCTATCTCGGCGATCTGAAAAGCTTCGCCAAGCGTTACGAAGAGGGTGGGGCGGAAGACCGCGCAGAACTGCGCCAAAAACTGGAGCCTCCCAAACCGGGTGCGCCAGCTGTCCTGCTTCGCAGGATGAAGACGGATATCCTGACGGGCCTTCCAGAGAAGCGTGTCGAAACCACACGTATTGATATGCCAGCGGAACAGGCGGAGGCATATGAGAAGGCTGTCGCTCTTGCTCGAACCGGTGGCAGCAACATGAATGCCATGCTGAAGGCGATCCACGCGTTCCGCGGCATCTCGCTTCATCCGAATGCAAGCGATGCGTTCGACACCTACGACAAAGCTTCCGTTCGAGGCTGGTTCGATCAATCAGCCCGGATGAGCCATGCCGTCACTTGCCTTGAAGCCATCCGAGATCGAGGGGAAAAGGCTTTGATTTTCCTCGAAGACCGAAAAGTTCAGACAACAATTGCGTCTGCACTCGCGACCTATTTTGGTCTTGATCGGGAGCCGCCGATCATAAATGGGACAGTTCCCGGAGACAAACGCCTCCAAATCGTCGACGCTTTTCAAGCATCACCGCCTGGTTTCGATTGCTTGATCCTGTCACCGAAGGCTGCCGGGGTCGGATTGACGATCACGGCTGCCAATCATGTGATCCACTTGTCACGTTGGTGGAATCCGGCCGTCGAGGATCAGTGCAACGATCGCGCCTACCGCATCGGTCAGGACAAGGACGTTACAATCCATATTCCGGTCGCCGTTCATGCCAGTTTTGGCGAAGCAAGCTTCGACGTGACGCTCGATCAGCTTCTTGAGCGCAAACGATCGCTATCGCGCGACATGCTGATTCCTCCAGTCGAGGACGGCGATGTGGGCAACCTCTTTGCCGCGAGTGTGCGCGAGGCTGCTTGACAGCAAAGCTTGCTCGCGGTGCTGCTATCGCGCCTGACTTGTCTCATCTTCACGGACGTCTCAGCGACGCAAGGCGAGACCAGACTCTTCGATGAATGGCGATTGCTGGACGGCCTGGTCGCCAATCCGTCCAGACGAGGTCAAGATGAGCCGCCGTTTCGCGCGGGTCATAGCGACATAAAAGAGGCGCCTCTCCGCTTCCAGACCGCGCTCGGTCTTCGCGTTCATCCTGAGGGGCCAGATCCCATCCACCATGTCGAGCATGACGACCGTGTCAAACTCCTTACCCTTGGCGCGCAGCGCCGTCATCAAATGGATCGGCCGCTTCCAGATGGCGTTTTCCGCATCCTCGCGATCCTCTCCAGGCAGCTTGACGAGCGTGTCTTTCGCTGTTTCCAGATCGTCAATAAAGGACTGGAAGTCATCGCCGTAGGATTCGGCAAACTCTGTTAGGTAGAAGAATGGCGGATCCGTCAGGAAGATGTCTTCTTGGCCGCGTCCGTGATCCTGTTTGAAACCGTCAAGCTCCTCTATCGCTTCCAACGCTGTTTTGACCGTCGGCGCGTGGACGAGGCGGCGGAGCGAACGCGCGAAACTTGCCGCAACTTTGCCGTCGTCGTTCTTGCCTTTAAGGCTGCCGGTAAAAACTTCGAGCGCGTCGAGCACCGCATCGTAGCTTTTGGGTTTTGCCGCTCGGAGATGCTTGCCGAGCCGATCGGCATCGGATTTTGACAAAGGGAACCGACGCACCGAGTTGCAGAGGCCAAGTACGTCTTCGACCATCGTGGGAACGCGGATCGGCAAGGCGGCCATAGCGCGGGTCTGGAGCGCACGTATCAGGCGATCAAAGGTCTCGGACATGAAGATCGACAGGTCTTCTGCGGCACAGAACGACATGCCTTCGCGTGCCATCATGATCTGATAAGGAATGATCTGCGCCCGCTTACGCGACAGAATTGCAAATTTCGCGCCGGGACTGTTGTCAGCTACGAATCTACGTGCTTCGGCCATGACGGCCTCGGTGGAGTCCACAAACCGTTCCGCGTCGAAGAAATCGATTTTCGCGTCTCTTTCCAGCATCGGCGTCATGGTCTTCGCGACCCGCCGTTTGTTGTACGCGATCAGCTGGCCGGACATCGTGACGATGTTCTTCGGACAGCGATAGTTGCGCTCCAGAATGTGCGTTTCGAAACTTCGATCGAAGAAGCGTTGCGGCTCCAGAATATAATCCGGCGTCGCGCCGCGCCATTCGAAGATCGCCTGATCATCGTCTCCGACGATCGTTATTCGCGCGCCGTGTAGATCGGCGATCTGGCGAATGAGAGCGAGATCTAGCGGATTGATGTCCTGAAACTCATCCACGAGGATATGAGTGTATGCTGCACCAGGGTCAGGATGCGAGCCCTCTTGCGCCAGTTTGCGAAGTTTCAGCCATGAAACATATTTCTGGTCTTCGAGCGTGAAGACCGCCTGGGCCTGTTGCGTCTCGCAAGCGTGTACGAAAAACGGCATGGCGGTTTCGACGAAGGTTTCCAGACGTCCGTTTTCCAGGATGCCGAATTCGAGGAGCTTGCGCGAAATCTCGTCGAGATGACTCATCAGCCCCAACTCTTCCAGTGCGTCAATGCGATCATTCGCGTGGCGCATGGAGCCGTCCTCGTGGTCGAACCCGAGCGATTTCATCGTCTCAAGAAGATCGATCAAGACTTTCGGCAATTTGAAAGGCTGGTCTTTCATACCCTGAGTCAGAGCATCATCTTCGCTCCAGGCGGATTGCAGAGCGTTCTTCATCAAAAAAGTCTTGTCGCCTTCGCTCACCTTCATCTGAATATTCTGAAAATGATCTTTGATCACGCGGTTGCCCCAGCCGTTAAGGGTCACGACGTCCGTATCAGTGGCGAATGCCTTGAATTCGGGCGTAAACAGCCGGTTGCGCAATTCATCTCGTGCCGCTCGCGTAAAGGTGACGACGAGAAAGCGAGACGCGCCATTACTGCGCCGGTAAAGTTCTGCGCATCGCCAGAGCAAAGAGTGCGTCTTGCCGCTGCCGGCCGGCGCGAGGAGACGAACATGCCCGTCGTCCGCTTCGACGAACTTACGCTGGAACGGATCGAGCTTTGCCGCCGAGAGATGATCCTCCAGAAGGGAGGCTGGCCTGATCTCAAACGTTTCGGTCGTCATTCGACTCTCAAATCTTCGATGAATGGGGAGCCAGGGGCGACCCCGGCCAGAATGAGACGATCGCGCGCCCGGGTAGCTGCGACGTAGAGAAGTTGGCGTTCTCCTGCCATGGCTTCATCGATGTCGAACCCGTCCGCGACGTCCTGAAGCGCTTCGGGAGTGGGAAGCGCATCCTCGTCCAGGGCAACGACGGCAACGGCACGAAATTCAAGACCCTTTGCGAGATGCATGGTTCCGACCGTCGCAGCATCGGCTTCGGGTGCGATCGGCAGACCAGCGGCTTGCGCCAAGGCACGTGCTCGATCGAGCTGCGCTTCCGATCGCACAAAGACCCCGATCTCACGCGCTTCGAGCCCGGCCGCGATCGCGGCCTTCAGGACTGCTGCAACCCGATCACGTTCATCGTCCTCGTCATCGGCCAGAACGATGACCGGTTCCGGTCCCTCGAAGACCGAGACCGTTCCTTGCCGATCGGACAGAACGCCGTCCACGTCCGTCAGTTCGCTCGGCATCAGAAGATCCGCCATCCTCCTGATCTGGTGGGAGGTGCGATAGTTGACCTTGAGTGTCGCCGAGCGCCCCCGCACGTCGACGCCAAGACCCTTCCAGGAAAACGGCTGTTGAAAGATGCGCTGGCCGAGATCGCCTGCAAAGAACAGTGCGTCCGGACGAATGGATGCGGTTGCAGCGAGGAACCGAAGCTCGGCAACCCCCAGATCCTGAGCCTCGTCGACGACAATATAATCGTAGGGTTTGGCGCCAGCTTCCAAAACGCTCGTTGCCTCTGCAAACAAACCCGCAGGCGTTACGCGTCCAATCCGCCTGAGCCCGGCCCGAATGGCTTCGAACACTGGCCATAAAGCGTCGCGCTGTTTCCCGCCAAGCCGGCTCTTGCGGCCCATGCGTGGTACGTTGCGATAGGCCTCTAGCGTTTCGATGCGCCAGGCGTCGACGACATTGCGCCATTCGGACAAAACGAAAGGCAGCGCGAACCCCGCATCGGCATGTTGCGAGAGCGCTCGTTCTGCGATGGCGCGCAGATCTACGTCGGACACTAGCTTCGGCTCGCGGCCGGTCTTTAGTGTAAGCGTTTCCCGCGCAAGATCGAGGAACGACGCCGTCGTCACCCGCGCGTCAAGGCCGAGATGATGCTCGCTGAGAAGTTCGAGTTTTGCCTTCAGCGTTTCAGCGAGAGGACGCGAAAAGGTCGTCAGCGCAATTCGAGCCGCCGGATCGGCCTTCGCAAGCGCCACCACCCGGTGCAAGGCAACGACTGTCTTACCTGTCCCGGCCGATCCCGTCACCCGCGCGGGGCCGGTATAGCCGCGTTGAACCAACGCATTCTGCATCGGGTGGAGGAAGACCGCCCAACGTTCGAAAGGCGCCTCCAATGCAGCCTTCAGTTCCTCTACGCCTTCCATTACCCGGAAGCGGCGCAGGGTGTCGGGGTGAGCGACCGCATCCTCCTGCGGCGGCGGGGAGGGCGTCAAGGTTCCGGTCGCGGCATATTCGAGCAGCGCTTCGCCGGCTTCTTGCGGCAGATGGGAGGCAAGGCGGAAGAAGCCGTCCTCGTCCGCGCCGAGAACATCGCTCAGCCAGTCGCGCGGCACGCCGACGGAGAGGAGATCGCGCTCTGCGAGACCGGAGAAGATCTTGATCGGCTCCGCGCTTCGCTTGGAACGCGTGGATTTCGGTTCAGGCTCGAACCGCGATGCGCTTCCAGCTTCCGAATCCGCGAAGAGATCGGGTGCTACTTGCTGTTCGATCTCTACGACCCGCTCGCGCACCTCGACGATCTGCAACGCCCCGGTGGTCTCGTGTCGCTCCAGCTTGCGCCGTTCTGCCCATTTATAGGCGTCGTCGTGATGATCGACATAAACGAGCGCAGTCGTATCGCCGGTCTTGTGGACGATCACCCGAATGTCCCGACCCACCCGAACGGACCAGAAGTTCGGGTCCTTCGACTTGTCGATCCGATGGAACTTCAGGCCCGGATGGGACGGGTTCGACTGCAGATCGAACACGCAGATCTTCACCTGCTTCTGTTCGTCATTGGTGAGCTTCGTCAGCGCGGACTGGAACGTGTCGGCCAGAAGGGTGGGCATGAGCTAGTCCCCAGCATCAAAATTAACTCAGAACTAGCCCATCGATAGCTGCGCGATCTTCATCTGACATATCATTAGTCACCGTCAATAATTGAGCACCTTTAATCCAAGCTTCGAAGCCCAGCGTCAGAAATTGAGATTCTATCTCAGAATAACCTAGCGAGCGCATTCGCGAATAATTCTCAGATCTTTTAGAAGCTGACGCTTCTCGGAGTTTCTTCTCCTCATCCCTTTCTGGCACCGAAGAGCGAAATTCTGATTTCAACTGATCATCGAGACCTCGATAGATTTCAGATATTTGCTCCGAAATCGTTTTATCAAAATTCGGTTGAAACCGCTCAGTTATAAATTCTCTGATACTACGATGTGGCATCTCGACCGGCTCGGAACAAATACCCCAGTTTCCATCCGAATCGTAAAGAACGCGATGTTTACTTTCGTAGTTTTTTTCGGCGGCGATTGAACTTGCTGCAGCAAGTATCTCATTCGGCATGACGATAATCGAATTCTCTAATATTTTTTCGTCGAGAAACGCATTCGAATACTCAATCCAATTCTTAAAGACTGGAGCGATATAGTACACCTCCGCGCCATCTCTTTGCGCTTTTGAAAGTAAGCCGAATTGTCCTTCATCGGCGCTTATATCGACATCGAACCTGTAGTATGGGCTCCCGACATTTGCAGGCTTCCCTCCATAGCCGCGAGCTCTTCTGAATTGCTTCAGCTCATGGCCAAGTTTAAATTGTATCAGAAGAGCTTTCCCGGGACGGTCGAAACCTGCGTCGAAACCCTGTTTTCCCTCATGAACCAGATTTGGCAGATATGGTATTGTACGAAAACCCATCCCACCGAGTAAGTCTTCTATTTCGCGAGTAACCCCATACCCATAAGAAAATTCTGATAGACTCTGATGCAAATCATAAGGCATAAACTATGAAACTTTCTTGTCTATGGTGGCCTAAACGCCAAACACCTTCAGAACCTCGTCGCCGAAATGGTTAATCACCTTCACAGCGATTCTCCTATTACGGGGTTTGTCGAACGGGACGGAGACGTCGGAATAAAGCGTGTCCCACGCATCCTTGTCGATCTCCGCCTTTAACGCCGTTTTCAGCGACTTGTAGGGATCGTTACCCGACTTTGCGCTTCCGAGGAAGTAGGCATGTCGCACGTAGAAGCTCTCTTCGTCATAGTCGTCGTCGACGAACCAGACCGCGATGCCATCGGTGCCGTCGGAACGGATTTCGCCGTTGGACGGGTCGAATACGTCGACACCCTTCACCTTCACGCGCATCTTGCCGCCGGGCGCGTCGAGGAGTTCCACATCGGGCTCGCCGAAGACGACGAAGGCATTGCCCTTGCCGGTGTTCTTCAACTCCTGCGACATGTGAAGATCCGGGTTCATGCGCGCTTTCAGGATGGCGAGCGGTCCGAGACGGGTGAGGTCGGAGGCCTGGGCCTCGAAGTTGAAGGCGCAGGCGATCAGCGCGTCGAACCGTGCGTCGGAGGCTTCGCGCGCCGCGGCCGTGATGGTGGAGCGGGCAAGGGTGCCGAACTCCGGTCCGATCAGTACGCCGGCCCGCTTCTCCGCCCCGTTCGCGTCCTCATAGGTGCCGAGGGCCGCCAGATAGTGCCCTGGCCAGGGTTCGAGCGCGGTGAAGGTGACGCGGTCGCTCTTGGCTTGCTGAACGACGCCTTCGCTTTTCAGGTGCTCCAACACCATGGCCGTGAAATCGGCCTCGGGCACGGAGGCGGGGGAGGGTTGAAGCGCGCCTTCTACGGCATGGATGTCGTCCATCAGCGTATCGTCCCGCATGGTCACGACCCGATGCGGCGAGAGGCTTTCCACGGTGAAAGGCCCGGCGACGCGCACTTTCGACTTGTCCTCGTAGGGGCGGTCGTAGAGCATTTCGACATCGGCCGCCTTAGCGATGGACGCGTCGATCTCCGTTTGGCGCGCGATCCGGGCCTCCCACCAGTCACTATGGGCTCTTCGGGCCTTATCGCTCACGAGACCGGCCTTGCTCTTGCCGTTCTCGGTTTTAAGCCACGCATCGAGATCGCGGGGGATCTCCCATTCTTCCCATGCAACACCGAGGGAGGCGTTCAGCGTCTCGCGCAAGGGTTCGAGCGTTTCCTGCCAGCGCTCCCAGATCGTGTCGATCTCGGCATTGTTGGCGATGGATTTGAGCGTGATGTGCGGTGCGCGCTCGTAGACGAAGCCCTGGCGGATATCGCCAAGAGTCCGGCCATCGGGCTGGACCTTGCCGGAGACCTCCATCTCCTTTTCGCGGCCTTCCTCGCTGTCGGCGAGAAGATAATAGGGATAGCGCGCGCTCATCAGCCGGGTACGGGCGAGCGCCAAGGCGACGCGCGAGGTGTCGATGGTCATCCAGCGCCGGCCCCACTGCTCGGCGACGGTCGCTGTCGTGCCAGAGCCGCAGGTGGGATCGAGAACGAGATCACCGGGATCGGTGGTCATGAGGATGCAACGTTGCGAGATTTGCGGGTTTGTTTCGACAACATATCTTTTTTCCGAGGCGTCAAAACCCCAGCGAACGTCCGTCCAAATATTGTTGATTCCCATCACGGGGAAATCAACGAGTGTCCGAAGGTAAGATACCGTTGTCTTTCGTGAGATTAACCTCCCCGCTTTTCCGAGGCGCTCTAATCCCCGTATACTCGTTTTCCAGTACTGGCTACGGTTCGGGGTGTATTGTTTTCCCTCAAAGTTTAGTGGGTCGTTTCCAGGAGCTTTCGGCGAAGTTGTTGCGCTAGGTCGAAATAGTTTGGCACCTTCCGGAATGGTTCCTGCAATTTCCGAGGCTGTCGCTGGCCTCTTACGGCCATCATTCAGTAATAGGTATTTGTACTCGCCGCCTCCGATTTCAGCGGTTTTTTGGACGTAGGGCTGGCGGTATTTCAGCGATTCGCTACTTTTTGCATACCATAAAACGTAATCGGCTATTGGCGGTAAATACTGAGACGTTGCCCCTGCTGTCTTTGCAACTACAATCAAACTAACAAAATTCTCTTCTCCAAACACTTCGTCCATCAGCGCGCGCACGCGATGAACGTTTTCGTCGCCGATCTGGACGAAGATCGAGCCGCTTTCGGTGAGGAGTTCGCGGGCGACGGAGAGCCTGTCGCGCAAATAGGAGAGGTAGGAGTGGATGCCGTCCTTCCAGGTGTCGCGGAAGGCCTTCACCTGTTCGGGCTCGCGCGTCACGTCTTCGAACTTGCCGTCCTTCACGTCCCGGCTGAGTGTCGAGACCTGCCAGTTGGAATTGAACTTGATGCCGTAGGGCGGGTCGAAATAGATGCACTGCACCTTGCCGCGATAGGCTTCGCGCTCGGCCAGCGAGGCCATCACCTGCAGGGAGTCGCCAAGGATCATCCGGTTCTGCCAGTGCTTGGAATGCTGGTAGAACTCGGCCCGGGCCTCCGGATCTTCGAGGCCGTTGAAATCGGCGAAGAGATCGGGGGTTGCGTCCGGCTTACCGTTCACCGCATCTTGTCTGGCTTTCTTCGCCGCCTTCTTCAGCCCGTCGATGATCGCCTTGGGATGCACCTTTTCCTGAATGTAGAGCGGCGGCGCGTTGATCACGAGATCGGACCAGTCCTGCGCGTCTTTGCCCTTCCAGGTGAACTGCGCATCACCCAGATCCACCGTCTCGCCGTTCAAAAGCGCCTGGATCTGCTTCTGGGAAAGCTTCAGCTTGGCGTTCTTCCACACGATCTGCGGATCATGCAGCGTCTCGCGCTCGCGGGTCTCGCCGTGGGAAAGCGGCCTGTCGCGGGGAGTGGTCATCGTCACATCCATCTCGCCGAGCGCTTCGGCCTGCTGCTCGTAGAGAGACGCCATCTCGGCCGTCGGATTGTTCAGCCGCGATGCGCCCTCATGGGTGAGAGCTTCGACGTCTTTCGGAGAGGAAGCGGAGCGGCGGGGGCGGCGGGTCATGTGCGGAGTACCAGTCGTTCGGAAAGCGCCATTTCGAGCCGATCAGTTGCTTCGATAATGAAATCGGACGCAGTGTCCCAATTCGTCTCATCGGTCATGTCGATGTCCAGTTGCTGTCGAAGAAATGCGTTGCGATCGCCTTTCGCGACGAATGGCGCATTTGTCCGTTCGCTTAGCTCGTCCTGCCATGGTTCCAGCCGCGCCTTCACGCTGGCTGCCGAAACCTTCTCCAGGCCACGCGTGTAGACGCTCGCATAGGTCGAACCAATCGTCTGAGCGACTGCAAGCTTGAAGCTGTCATGCTCGTGCCAGCGCATGGCGTCGTGCATGGGGCGGCCCCACTCCCATTCTTTTCGATGGCGTTTCATCAAGTGCTGCCAGAACGCGAGAATGCGGGGCGGCGTCAGAGGTTTCGGATCTACCGTCACTCAGCGGCCTCCATGGTGAGTTCGGCCTCGTAGGCGTCTGCATCATCCTCCTCGTCCGCGCTGACCGCTTCCGCCTCTTCGTCGGGCTCCGCCGTCGAGCGATGGACGTTCTTTCCGGTCGCATCCTCGATCAGAGCGATCAGCTGGTTCTGGCGATCGAGCATGAACGCGTCGAAATCGTCCGCTCGAAGCAGGGAAGGTTCAATCAGATGGGATTTCATCGACGCATCGAGGTGGTCGGTCGCAATCGCTTGCTGCGTCGCCGAACCGGTCTCGAGGCTGTTCAGATAGGACGACGGCGCACTGCCGCCGATGATCCTGTTCGTTCGTGAACCAAGCGGTGTCTTGTTGATGATGGAGTCGTAGCGCTCCTGTTTGATCCCCTTCTTCTTGCACCAGTCTTTCGGGAATATGTGGTGGATGTCGACATTCTCATCGAAGAAGACCGCAAGGCTGAAATCCTGGCCGGAGAGCCAGTCTCTCGCCCCTCGTTTCATCAGCAGGGCATTCACGCCCTTATAGGCTGCCGACAGGCGCATTCGCATGGTGTGGAGGCGATCTGCGCGAAAGATGGAGTCGCGAACCGTGGAAGGTTCGGCGCCGTGTCCGCGCGCCCAATCCGGAACTTCCAGGAAGTCCCTTGCCATCCGGCTTTCGGCTGCCGATCCGTAAAGCTCGCCGAAGACACCGTTCCAGTACCAGTGGACGAGCTTGCTCTTGACCGCGTGATTGTCGATCTCTGTACCGAGATCGGCGAGGATCGCGGCAAGCGGAACGATTTGCGACTGATAGGGCAGGTCGAAGACGCGAAAGATGTTGAGCGAATGAAGAAATTTCGCTGCGCGAACGAAGCCCTCTTCGGCCTGATCCTGGTATTTTAGATAGGCAGCGAGGGGCAGATCCAGCAGCGTCTGCCGGTTCGGTGCGATGGCTGGCAATTCCTTGCCAGTTTTGCCGGCCTCGGCAGCGGCACGTCGCCGATCGCGGCCATAAAACAGCGCGACGACTTGAAGGAAATCGGTGTTGGAGACCTCGGAGACGATGCCCTTCGATTGATTGCCGGCGCGCATCGTATCGACGAGCCGATGATGGCGACCCCGCTCGTTTCCTTTGCCGTACCAGTCCTTACGCAGCTCATGGCCTTCTGCTGCAAACATCGCGGTGACGAGTTCGAAGGCGTCTAGAGACTTGCCTCCCGTATTCACCTTCTCGAAGACCGTACAAACCGCTTCCTTCGACGTCTCCTTGTCGAGAGCGATGACCGGAACCTGATATTGCTCGAAGTTCTGGACGATCTCCTTGTAGAACCGGTCGATGATCGGCCACTTCTCAGGAAAGGTTCCGTTCCGGTTCGCCCAGGTGATGAACCGCATCTGCCATTCGCTCCATGCGAAAAGCTGGGTCACCGGATACATCAGCGCCTTGAACTCGTCTTCGATCGTCGACAGATCGAGATCGATCGAACGATTGAAGTCTGACTTGAGTTTGCGATCGGCCGGAATCGAGATAATCGCCTCTTCGCGATCGATCGATGCATCGAGTGCCTTCTCGATGTCGATATAGAACCAGCGCTCCACCGGTTTCTTCTTCACGGTCATCGTTTTCACGACTTCGCCGCGATACGCGACCTGATAGAGCGATGTCGTTCTTTGCTGGCCGTCAAGCAGAAGCGCCTGGGCAGTGTTCGGTCCGATACCGTCCGGCGCCCCCTGGATCGGACGCGGTTTGAAGCTGACGGGGCCGCCCGTGTTGAGCGTCATCAGCGCTCCAACCGGGAACGCCCTCGATATCGAAGCAATCAGACTTTTGATGCGGTCCTCGTCCCAGACCCAACTCCGCTGGAAATCCGGAAGTTGAAGCTTGCCCTCGTGGCTCTGTTTCAGAAGCTCATGCAATGAGACGGGGTTGGTCGTGAAGGTAGAACCGGGCATTTTCATGCGTCCTGCAAATGGATTGATTTGGTTGCGATGAATTCGCTTGCCGCCTCGTCCCAAAGCCTCTGGAAATCAGCGATGTCGCGAAATTCGCGAAAAGCCCAGCGGCCATAGGTGCCCATACGGTTGACGCCGGGGAGCCAGAAGGTCTCGGTCGTCGTCTTTTTGTCCTTGGCGTCTTCGCCGCGATAGCCCTTCGTCTCGCAGATGAGATGCAGCGGATCGTCCGGGCCGTTGCCATCGTCGATCTGGACGATGAAGTCCGGTACGTAGCGGCGCGCGATGGAGCCTGAACGGTATGGAATCTCGAAGCCGAGGCCTTGGTTCTTGACGTAGGCGATCGTCGCTGGATGGCTCTCGATGACGCGGGCCGCCTCCAGTTCCCAGTCACTGTCGCCGACGACGAAGTTGACGTGGCATTTGTCCTGAGCCGTTGCCCAGAGCCGGTCCTTCGATGTGGAAAAACCCACATGGTCGGTGACGCCGGAGGGATTGTACGGATCGAGGATCGCGCGGATGACCTGCCGATCGGAGCCGTTTCCGTCGGCCTTCGCCGCACCGCGCACAAGCGCCTGGTAGATGCGCTCCACTGCCATTTCCTGAACTGAGAAGTAGACCATGACGGCCGGCTTCAGTTCACCCGTCAGCACCAGATGATCGCGCTGCCAGCGCCGCACGACCGGCTGTAGCCTCGGAACGAGATTATAGGAGGGTTGAGCGGCGCCTTCCGGCCAGAAATAGCGCTCGATCAGTCGCTTGGTGAGATGGAAGGTGATCGCGGCAGGTCGCGTTTCGTCAAGGACATCCGCCGTCAGATCGTAGCCCTCGCCGACAACGCCCTCCATCCGGGTTGTGCCAGGGCCGATATTGTCGGTGGTAACGGTGAGAGCCGAATCTTTATCGAATTCATACGAGAAACGATCGTCGGGAAGCTCGGTGCGATAGCCGGCGACGCGTGGAAACCTTATGGCGCAAGCGGCGCGCTCTTTCAGAGCGCGGATATGGGTCAGCTTCTTGGGGGGCGTCGGCGCGGTGCGCCGGCCTTCCGTTGCAAAATCAAACGGGATGCCAAGAATGTCCGCATATTCGACGTCGAAAAGGGGATGGCCCTCGGGCGTGATCTGCTCTCCGAGTTCGTAGGACTGGCGACGCAGGCCTCGGCCGATCACCTGCTCGCAGAGGAGCTGGGTGCCGAAGGCGCGCACACCAAGGACGTGGGTCACGGTATTTGCGTCCCAGCCTTCGGTCAGCATCGAAACGGAGACGACGCACCGGATATCGGCACCAAGCCGGCCCTTGCGTCCGACCGTGTTCATGACTTCGCGAAGCAGATCTGCGTCGGAAAGCGTTCCGGCTTCAGAGCCTTGGCGCTCGCGTAGTTCACGGCGGAACTGCTCGATCTCTGTCTCGGCAAGTTTGCGGAAATTCGAATCGAGGGCCTCGCCGGACTCCAGCTGCTCGGAGTCTATCAGAAGTGTGTTCATGCGCGGCAGCGGATTGCCATACTCATCGTAGTTCCGGAACATTTCCAGATGGCCGTTCCTCTGGAGCGTGGGCACGCCTTCGATCTCGCGCTCGTAGCCGGAGATCCACTCGTAGACGAGCTTTGACGTCGCAGTGTTGTTGCATACGACGATGAAGACCGGTGGAACGTCTATCCCGGCTTTGCGCCAGATTGCGTCCGTATCTTCGTAGTGGCTGTAAAGCGAGAGAAGCGCGTTTTTCAGAAGATCGGGAAGGTCCTCGGGCGAGAGATCGCCGCTCTTCGCCGCGCCCTTCTTCGGCATGGCCTTGCCAATATGATCCCACAGATTGCGAAAGATCGGCAAATCGTTGGCGACCGTGTTGTCAGATACTGGAACGCGCGGCAGTTTTACAATGCCGCATTCGATGGCGTCTACCAGTGAGAAATCCGAGACCACCCATGGAAACAGTGTCCCCTCCGCATAGCCGGAGCCGCGCAGGAAGAAGGGCGTCGCCGACAGATCATAGACGGTTTTTACGCCGATCTTGCGATTGAGCGCTTCTAGCCCTGAAATCCAGAGCCGTGCGGCCTCCTTGTTCTGCTTGACCTCCTCGCGTTCGTCCGCGGAGACCTTCGTCTCTTCGACGGTTTCGTCTTCCGGCTTCTCGCGATAGCAATGGTGAGCTTCGTCATTGAGGACAACGACCGGCCGGCCCAGGCGAAGAAGATCGCCGCAGGCGCGCTCCAGCATCGCCTCTTCGCTCTCCTCGATTTCGATCGCCTCTTCGCGCCAGCCACGCATGGCCGCCTGGCCGACTTGGTTCAAAGGGCTCGTCTTTCGAAGCTGGAATGCATGGTAATTGGTCAGGACGATCTTCGCCTTGCCGAGATCGGTCAGCATTTCGGCCGGCACCAACTCCCGGGTGCGATAATAGTTCTCGCCATCGGCCGGAAGTAGCACTCGCAGGCGATCCCTGATCGTAATGCCGGGCGTGACAATCAGAAAACTTTTGGAGAAACGCTTTGAGCTCGGACTGCGCACCGCATTAAGGGTCTGCCAGGCGATCAACATCGCCATGACGGTTGTCTTGCCGGCTCCGGTCGCGAGCTTTAGCGCCAACCGCATTAATTCGGGATTAGCGTTGAGATTGGCCGTTTCCAGATAGGAAAAGAGCGACGCGTACCGCTTGCTATTCTTCGGTGCGACTTCTGACAGCCAGATCGCCGTTTCAACGGCCTCCAATTGACAGAAGAACGGGCGAGGGCCCTCGAACGCGTATTGCCGCCAGTGCAGCAGCAGTCGCTGCGTCGTCGGCGAAACACTCCAGTCGGCTGGATTGGGCAGAGACCGCCAAGCCGAGAGATGAGTGCGGATTTCATTGACGATCGGATTTTCGCTGTAGGTGCCGGGTTCTCCTTCCTGTGTGTGAAAGGCAAGCTCGGCCTGGTCGGCACGTCTCCGCTTCGCTGTCGGAACCGGCGTCAGATATTTGGATCGACGTCTTCCAGGAAGCGGATCGAGGGCCGTCGGTTGCCCGCGATCATCAAGGCAATGGTGGCGCGTCGGGAAGTGATAGGGCGAATTGAGGATAGGTTGTTCATAGAACGGTGTCGCCAAAACAGTCTCTCCTCGTCAGTCCGTTCCTCGCCGGCCCGGTTGTCCGCAACCAATCATCAATCATGGACTTTTGGTTTGATAACCAGCTGTTGCGGTAGAAACAACTGGTCCGCTCTGCAGGTTCTGGGTTGGGCGCGTCTACCCCAAAAAGATGGTAGTCAGCGGCTGGAGATGTGCTGCTGTCTGCAGCTGCTAAACTACTCTTTGTCGCTCAGGGTCCTTAATCGGAGGTCGAGCTGCCGGGGGGTGCGAAGAGCACGCGGGGCCGCATCCGATGTGGATTTTTGAAAAATACTTCTTTTCGTTTTGTAAAGGTACGGTTTCCGGGCGTGGGCTCCCTAGCCGGTTTCCGATCTCGACGGAATACCCGCTCACGGGCGCGTGATATACCCCACTGAGTAGGTAGGATATGCCCGGTTGTACCACCTATAGGTTGTACCGAATGCACGGAAACAGGGGTGGGGCCAAGGGTGATGCCATCGATGCCAATGGCCCCGGCGATGGCCCCAGGGATGGCCCCGGCTGGAGCCCCTGAGAAATAAGGATTCCTACCCCTAGTGGGGCCATTGGGGCCATCGATTTTCTTATAAAGGAAATATAGAAATAGAGAGAAGAGAGAGAAAAAGGGAATAAAGGGGGGTTACGGGGGAAACGTACGGTTAGCTAACGGGGTGTTATAGCAGGTGTGCATCTGTCTCTCTTTCCTCTGGAGCTACATAGAGAATCGATGGCACCAATGGCCCCAAAATGCCGCAACCCCTTATTTCTCAGGGGATTGCGGTGGGGTCATCGATTCTCTGTCGATGGCCCCCATTTCAAACGAGTTTTCGGAAAACATACGGTTAGCAAAGAAAAACCCCCGTTAGGGGGCTTTAAGCTTCATCCGATCAGATCGGCTATTTCGTCGTCGTCGACCGGGTAGACCACACTGGCCGGAACCCACTTTGCCCGCCTAAACGTACTGTTTTGTTCCAAACTAGCCCTTACGACGAAGCGCTCTTTGTCGCCGCTACCGAATCTAGCCTTGGCTTCCTTCCCGTTTTGCGTGCGCGGTACGGTCAAGAATCCCTCGCGTTCGAGAATGTTGATCGCCCCGGTAACGGTCGACATTTGGCTCTTGATCTCGCGTTTCGCGATGCCGAGCATGTCGGACATGATGTCGGATCGCGAGATCATATTTCGGATCATCGGCACATCGGGCTCGTCTGACGCGTCGTCGAAGCGGTCGGCCACATTGTCGGTCCCAAGCTCGGATCGCATCACAACGCGGTCCATGCCGCGCCTGATATCCTCCGCGTACATCTCGGCGGCGGTCATCTCTTTGGCCTCGCGCTGCGCCTGTCTGGCGAGCGCTTCTGCGGCCGGCGACAACAGGAGCGGCAGCGGGCCGGTCGGGTGCTTGCGGCGCAGCTCGCGGTACTCGTGAAGGGCTTGAGCCCACATCATCGGAACCTCGCTGCGGAGAAGCTGACGAGCCGGCCCGAGCGTCATGTACGGCAGTTCGGATCGCACCGGCCAAAAGCGGCGGTTGCCCGTCTCGTCGCGCAGGAACTCGGGATTGTTCGACGTGCCGAAGAACACGCACTGGCGCTTGAAATGCGTCGGCGTGCGGGCATAGGCGAGGCGGTGGGTGTCTTCGGTCTGCGATAGGAACGACTTGACCGATTCCAGGTCGCCTTTGTTGTACGCGGCCATCTCGCCAAATTCGAGAAAGATGTTCCCCATCATCTTCTCGATGGCGCGGCCGGGATCGTCGAAATTGACGTTGAAGTTGTCGAACCAGCGGCCCATCGCGATCTCTTCGATGAAGGTCGATTTGCCGATGCCCTGTTCGCCGACGATCACGAGGCAGTTGTCGAATTTGTGCCCCGGCTCGTATGTGCGCGCCACGGCGGCGACCATCATCAAGCGGAAGGCTTCGGTCGTATAGACGGTCTGCGGGACGCCCAGGTGGCGCTCAAGGGCCGTGCCGTTGTAGTCCCGATGATCGTACGGCCCGAGGCTTTCAAGCATGTCTTTGATCGGGTGGAAGCGATTGCGCATCGCGACGTTGATCAGGCACTCGCTGACGCGCTCTTTGCCCGTCTTGAGGCCATACCCCGAACTGCCGGTCGGCGAGTCGAGGACGGCCCGGAGCCACGCCAGCTCGTAATCCGTAAAGGGGTTGCCGTTCTCGGGGTCGTCGCACCGTGGCCTGCCCCCGAAAAAGTGGTCCTTCATGAAGTATGGTTTTGGCACCATCGGAGGACGAGAGCATGCCCAACAAGAAGCACAAGCCTGAAGAGATCGTCGCGAAGCTGCGGCAGGTGGATG